>JAAENN010000157.1 GCA_024224295.1 Shimia sp.
GGTCTGGATCAGTGGGGTTCGGCTTGCAGGTAAGGCAGCAGTTCCGCCTCACCGATGGGCAGGCTGCACATGGATAAATCGCGGCTGTTGACGTAGGTCAGGAAGCTGGTGATGGGCTGGCGGTGCAGCAGCTGGTAGAGGTACTGGGCGGCGGCCAGGGCCATGAAGTCGTTGACCAGCAGATGCTGCTGGCCGTTTTCCACCAGTTGGGCGCAGGAGGCCGCCGGCTCGCGGGTTGGCGCCCCCTGACCTTCGGGCTCAGGTTGCAGCAAGGCCGGAAACAGCAGGCCGGCGTGGGGCAGGTAGAAGTAGCGGCCGCTGCGCATGCGGTGCATGACCTGCTCGCGGTCCCCGGTATTGCCGATGGCCACCTGGCCGCTGGCGAAGTGGTTGCCACAGTCGATCCAGATGACGCCCTCGGCGCGAGCCATCTCGGCCCGGGCGGCGTGGTTGTCTACCGCGCCCAGCACCACCGTCCCGCGCGCGACGTGCCGCTGGCTGTCCAGGGGTTGGTTGGCCCAGGCGATATCGAGTCCCAGGGCGTAGTTGAAACGGCGGGCCAGGCTCTCGGCCTTGGGATGGCCGGCGTCGGCCGGGGTGAAGAGCTGGCGCCCCACGTTGCGGGCTTCCACCACGTCGGGATCGACGAAGAGCAGCTCCGGCGTGTGCTGGCGGCGGCGGCGCATGTCATACACCATCCGCGCCACCGAGCGGGCCAACTGTGAGCCGGTGCCGCCCAGGCCGGCGATCACGATCTGGCGGACGTGCTGATGCGGGTCAAAGGTGTGGGCTGGGTTCATGGCGCCATCTTCTCCAATACCTGAGCCAGCGTGGTGCGGGCCGAGACGAGGTCGCGTCTGGGATAGACACGCGAGCGGCGGGTTTCGAGCTCGAGGTAGTGGCGGCGGACGTCGTCGGGATGGCGCTGGCTCTTGCCGCGCACGCTGTGGCTGCCGAAGGGCGTGCCCAGCAGAGCCGCCCAGTCTTCGTCGAGCCGGCTGCCCTGCAGGGCCGCGGCCGAGACTTTGGGCACCGTGCCCCAGCAGATGCGGCCGGGTCCACGAACAAGTTGTCAGGCGGCACGATTGAGATGAGTTCGACGTGCTGCCAAGTCATGCCATTGATCAGATAGAAATGCAGCCCGTGCTTTGGCCACCAAACGGGCACTCTTAAGATTCCAGATCGCACCAGTCACTTTCATGCGTTGAGACACAATCTGTTTGGCCGCGCTTTCAATCGTGCCGGAGCCAATTTGGTACCCATGGTGGCGATAGGTGGGATAATCCATACGCTGGCGATTGTTGGTGAAGTAAGTCACCGCTTGCTGCGCAGGATCATCGTCGGGGTCACGGTCGGGTTGAACATGAGCTTGACAGGCGTTAATGACCGCGTCCAACTGCCCTTTCCATAGGGCCGTGCGGTTGGTAGTGAGCCAGTCTTGACGTTTTTTCGTCTCAGAGAAGGCAGCGCGTGCGACAGCGACCAGATATTCACAGGCATGAAACCAATCCACGATCTGAATGGCCTGGGGGAAGTATTGATCGACCAACCGCCAAATCCAGGCCGCCCCATCGCCAATGAAAATCAGTTCCACTGCCTGGTCCGCGTTGCGCTGCAACCCGCTGGCCCACAGCAACTCACCAAACGCTTGCGCTTTACAGACATCAGCGAAGTAGGTGATGTTTTCAGCCTGAATGCGCCATTGCCCATCGGGTGTTTGGGGCGGTCGCCCGCGGGCTTGAAACCAGGCACCGATTTTCAATTCACGCCAGGGGTGCTCCTGGTCGCCTCGTACATGCATCATCGCCCCATCCATCGCCCCATATAAGCGCAAGACAGGTCGTGTTTCACGCTTGCGTTTCAACTGGGTTGCCTGGTCCGCCGCGGTCGTTTGCCAATCCTGCTCGACTTGGTCAACTTCACGTCCATACGCTTGCGCGCTTTTGTCCAGGCTGTGGTCACTCAAGCTGACGAGGGTCAGTTCCTCAAAGACTTGGCTCCCTTTGTCAAACGCCATTTGCACCCCGACCAGCCCGGCTAATCGTTCGAGTTCAGCGCTCATCTGATTCGGACGTAACCCCAACCTTTCATCCAGCGGGTAATGCCCTTGATGGCACATCTCGCACGTATAAGGGACTCAAGAAGAAATAAACGTCCCAGATGATGAGGCAGGGCCATTGATGGTCACAAACCATTTTTTGAGTAAGGGGAGCCGTTTGATTTGGGCTTCAATGGCTTGCATAGCGAGTTGAGTGAGTTTGACGCCGGTGTGATACAGCGTGGTGACCAGTTCGACAACGGGATGATGACCGTGGTAGGTCATATTGGCAGCAAAGTTGAGTACGGCGTCCACGGAATCCAACAAAGCGCCGTTCCAGTAGTTTTCTAGGATACCCCAACAGCGCTCGACAGGATTGTACTTGCTGTGGTAAGGGGGATAGTAGGCCAAGTAGATGGTGAGTTGGTGCCGGACAGCAAAGGCCACAAGGCGAGCCATAAACTGAGTACGCCGACTGTGGTTTTCGGGGCCATTATCCAAATTGAGAACCAGGGTATCGACATGAGCAAAGCGGTCACGGACGCTCAACCACCAGTGCTCCAGACAGTCGACCAAACAATCAGCGGTGACTTTGGAGGTCACCATATACAAAAACAAGTCATCAAACTGGGGAAGAAAGATCCCCACCGGCGTGAGGGTGCCATCCGGCTTGAAATCGTGATCGGAGGCTTTGACTTCGACGCGACTTTTCCCCCCACGCGAAAAAGGGCCGATTTTGACGGTCGCTTTGGCATCCATCGAGAGACGCAGCACATGTGCGGCAGCGTCTGCCGCTTGATTGGTCCGGTTCACTTGGTCGAAGATCGCATCGGTTTGGGGAATCTTTTTTGGGGCTGACTCTTGGCGACCTGCTTGGGATAATAGCCCAAGTCATTGAGTTTGGTGCTGAGTGTTTCGGCAGTCGGCAGTTCATCATCGGTGTAGCCCTTCTGGAGGATCAATTGGCGACGGACTTCGGCCCCACTCACGCGGGTATACAAGCGTTGCGTGCGAAATTGCGGGTCCGCCTGGCTTTGGCTGTCCACAATCGCACGGAGGTCATCCAACAGCTTGGGCAAATGTTCTTCGGCCCGTTTGCGTCCCCGTGCCGAAAACGCATCGATGCATACGACCCCACTTTCCAATTCGTGCGTTCCTTTGCGGATTGTCTCCCGATGCCAGCCCAACTCGCGCTCCGCCAGGCGTTGCCCTCCTTGTCCCAATTCTTTGACGGTGCGCGCCATGAATAGGCGTCGCTCACTGCCCTTCAGCGCCTTGACCGTTTCGATCAGCCATGTTTTACGTGATTCGGTTAATTCCAAGGGAAGGCCTCCATGCTGTGCTCATCGGATGACTATTATACACTCCGGCACGTTTTATTTTTCGAAAGTCCCTAAGTACAGATAAAAGCAAGGTACTGCAAACCGCCCAAATTGGGTA
>JAAENN010000158.1 GCA_024224295.1 Shimia sp.
AAGAGCAAGTCTTGGTGAACCATAAACGATCTATATCGATCTAAGCTTTAACTCGATAATCAAGAGCCTCTTGCAAAATTCCCGGTCGCTAGATGTCAGTAAATAAGAATATTTCTCATTTGGCTTGTTTGTTCTAGCGCTCTCCCCTCGGAATGATGCGCAGAGTGCCCCGAGGCTTGATTACAGATGAAGTGAGCCTGAGTAGGCACAAACCCAGCCTTGACACCCGGTTTCGGGTGTCAGTTTGAGTGTCCCGTTGGTTCCCGTGCCCTTCGGCTACATCACCAGGCGTAGCCATTGATCAGCGGTCAGCGCGAGGAGCCCGAACATGAGGTGGCACATGATTTTGGCATGCCCGCGGACACGTATCAGGCGGCCCCCGAACTCATCTTTCAAGCGCCCATTGACGCGTTCGACCGCACTGCGCTCGCGATAGCGGACGTCTTCGGGACGCTCCAAACCGAGCCGTCGCCAGCGCTTGGACTCGGCCTTGAGTTCGGCTTTCAACGCCGCATTGCCCCGCGGATTGCAGTCAATAATCGGCACGTGGCCCAGGCGGCGGCTGTGAGCGGCAATTTCGCTGGCATCGTAGGCCGAATCCATCAGGTCATAGAGATTGGTGGTGCGCTGCGCGGTCATCGTGGCCAAGGGCAGCGCCACTTGACTGTCGTGCACCGAGGCCGAGGTCAGAAGCGCACTGATGGGGATCTGCCCATCGGCAATATCCAGATGGAGTTTGTAGCCGATCCCGGTTTCCTGATGGCCCTTACTGTTGCGCTTCGTGCCAACATCC
>JAAENN010000159.1 GCA_024224295.1 Shimia sp.
CACGTTTGATGTCTTTGACGATCTTCTCGCTGGGGCTCTTTGTTGTCTTTCTCATCTTCCACTCCTCAGTGGTTACGATGAGACAGAAACACTCCCTTATCAAATCGCCCTATTTGGACCAATTAGCGCTGACGTCAGACAAGGTTCGTCCTCTGGCCCTGCTTGCAAGGCGATGTCGCGCAGGCCCAAGGTCTTCTGCTCTGAGCGGTAGATGTGACCAATCGAGATTGGACCGACCCGATCCAAGCCTTGATCAAACGCGTTGGTTTGAATGAGCAACTCCTCAAAGGTCAACTTGTCGTCTGTGTTGAGCACGTGAGCGTGAATTTCGGTCAGCTTGATGTCTTTCAGACTGGTCGCCTCCGCCGGTGGTTGCCCTTCCGGGTGCAGGCGCGCATCCATGCGGATGTCCAACCCAGTCCGCGTCAAGAGGTTGCCCACCTCTCCGGTGACGGTCACGTTTTGGCCTTTGCTGAGGTCCAATGAGGTTTGCAGGTTCTCCAAGGTCAGCAATTGCGGCGCGCTGATGACATCCACCGACAGGACTCCGGTCCCTTCCAGGCTTCGGGCAAGGCCAAGGACCTCAAACACATCGCCGATCTGACCGGTTGAGAGCTCCAGACGTGCGGAGTAGCCCTGCGACTGTCCTGGCAGACGAGCGCCATTGTAGCTTAGTGAAATTTCGCCAAATTCTAGCAGATTGGTGAATGGGGCGCTGTCCGGGAACTTGCCGTCCCAAGTAAACGCCTCACCGTTGAGGGTGCCTGCCCCCGTGACCGAAGCCAGTTGGCCGTCTTGTTGCTGTTCCAGCAGGATTTTTTCGAGCGCAAAAATGAACTCAAATCCGCTCTCTTCATCAATTGAGGACAGGCCGATGTTGGTGAAGGATACAGTACGGTCCGCAAGAAATGAGAGAATGGAGGGATCCGGGGCTTCTGAGGTCACGCCAGGCTGCTCTGCTTGCGTGGACGGGGCTGTTTCGGATGCCTCTGGAACGTCAAACTTGGTCCAGCTTGTGGTGCCGCCGGCCTTGGTGATCAGGTTCACTTGCAGCCCGTCGATGGTGAGGTTGTCAATGTCGATGCGGCGTTCAAGCAGAGCGGGCAGGTCCAGTTCCCATTCCAGAAGGTCCAGACGGGCGAGGTTTATACCCGCGATGTTTTCGCTTGGTATGCTGGCGCCGGAGACATGCACTTTTGTCGTTCCCGCCAAGACAACACGCACGTCGCCGTCGATCAGAAAGGGTTGTCCAAGTTGCTCGGTCAGAAGGTTGGCGACAAAATCTTTACGCCAGCCGCTAAAAAGTGGTGTCGCCAGAGCCAACCAAACGAGCAGGCAGAGTACCACGGTGAGAACGATAAAACCGGTCAGAAGTTTGAAAATCCAGCGTCTCAAATCAAGTCCTTTCGCAAGGCTTTCAAAATGCAGAAGAAATTTCTACGCCCACCTTTGCACAGATCAAGGGGCTTTGAGAACAGGCGAGCTGCGTGGCGGTGGTTCGCGCAGCAACCGCAAGCTGGCACAAAAGTTGCGCGTGTTTGGGGGCGATTCTTTACGATTTGTTAAAAGGTTGGCGGGAAAGGGAAAGGTGGAAAATCCAGCTCAACCGCCACTCAAGCATATGTAAAAAAACACTTTTTATCCGAGCTCGGGTCACGCCAAGACGTATCTTAGCCGGAAAGACGGCGCAACAACGTTAGTCAGCTTCACCACTTATTCGCGTCAAACCTGAATGGAGTGCCACAGCGCTTACGCAGTCCTGCCACGATTGGAACACATTTCCTCCACAGCTTAGCCGTGAAGGTGAGAACTTGCTGCCGCATTTCCTCCTGGTCGGATGATAGAGAGGAAGCTGCGTAGATGAATTGCGCTGAGGAAAACGTAACTGTGCTGCCTGCGGGCACCGAGCTATTGCGCGGGCAGTACCGGATCACGCGCAGCTTGGGCCAAGGGGGATTTGGCCTGACGTATCTTGCCTCTGACAGCCTGAACCGCGTGGTGGTGATCAAAGAGTGTTTCCCCGAGCAGATTTGCCGTCGCGTCGGCGCACTTGTGGTGCCTTCGGGGCCGGAAAGCGCGCCGTTCTTCGCGTCGGTATTGGAGCAGTTTCAGGCGGAGGCGCACCAGCTGGCCGGATTGGATCATCCCCGTATTGTCGGGGTGCATCAAACCTTTGCAGAAAACGGCACCGCTTATACGGCGATGGATTTTGTCGAGGGCGTGGACCTTCATGAATTGGTGGATCACGCTCCGGGACGGTTGACACCCAGATTGGTAGACACAGTTTTGCGACAGGTGTTGGACGCGTTGAGCTACCTGCATGATCGCGGCGTACTGCACCGGGATGTAGCTCCAGACAACCTCATCCTGAGTGCCAATGGTGATGTGACACTGATTGATTTTGGCGCGGCCTATTCCTCTGGCGATACGGAAGGCGGACAGAACCAGCGTATGCTGGCTGTGAAGGATGGCTATTCACCACCAGAATTTTACTGCGCCGAAGGTGTGCAAGGGGCCTATAGCGATTTGTACTCGCTCGGAGCGCTGTGTCACCTGATCTTCACGGGCGAGGCGCCGCCGGATGCACAAACCAGGCTGGAATTGGTCGATGCAGGGCGGATGGACCCCTATGTGCCGCTTGAGTCCACGGATTATGAGATCGACATTCGGCTCAAGATGGCAACCGATCGCGCATTGGCATTGGAACCGAAAGACCGGCTTCGCTGCGCTGATGACTGGCTGTCGGTGATGGACGGGGCGATCCCCAAACCGTTGGCGGTGTTCGACCCAGCGGTAATCAGTGTGATCGAAGAACTTGTAAGCAAGACCAACCGAGTGCTCACGCCAGGGCTGCCAAAAGCGCTGCAAAAGCCGAAACAGGTGTTGGACACGGCACGGCAAACACCACCGCCACCTAAACAGTATGTCGACATATTTGGCGATCCCATCGACGATGTGGAAGCCTATCTCAAAGAGCAGGATCGCCTGTGCAAGGCGCGGGCCAAGACACCTACGCGCCTGTTGCAACAAGGCGATTTCCTGCGTCGCCCCGGCGTAGACTGCCCCAACGTGGCGACGCCAAAACCAACAGGCGATACCCTGTTTCACAAAGTCCGTGATCGGTTGAAAGGTGACCAGTCTACACCGAACACCCGCCTATTCCTAATCTGAAGGGACATCTTATGCGGTTCATTCGCGATATCATTGCCGAAAAAACTCAAGCTGCCAGCCAAGAAGAGGCCACGGCGCTGCGGTATCCATTGCAGCTCAGAGAGCAGGATCGGGCGGGCACAGAAGCATCCTCGACGCCCTCCATGCATATTGAAGCGCATAGCCCGCCTGCCCCGGCGCACCCTCCCCAGCAGGTTAGCGCACCAAAGCCTCAAACCGTTTCAGAGGACACAGAAGCCACGCTGGACCTTTCGGCGATCTCGGCAGCCTTAAGTGAACCTTCCGCACCAAAAGAGCCGGAAGCCACCCTGCCTGACATCGATGCGCCGCAAGAAAAGGCCGAGGAACTTGCTGCATTTGAAAATGGGTTTGCAGGTGGCGTCGAAGAGAGGCCTGGCGCACAGGATACATACGTAGAAAACCCTCAAGCGTCAGTACGTGGCCCAACCGCGGAAAGCCCTAAAACGTCGCTAGGCGCCGATGCGATGCCCGCTCCAGAACAGACAATCCCAGCGATGGTATCGCCGAGCGCATCATTAGAGACGTCAAAGGATCTGTCTGACCCTGCGCCGGTTCCGCAGGTGGATTTGGCGGCTTTGCAAGCCAATATAACCCCGGCGAAACCAAATGCAGGTCGCGGATCAAAAGGCCGCGTGAAAACTCGGCTGTTGGGATTCAGTGCCCCAGCGTCGCAAGCGCACGACCCCATGGCTCAAACCCGCGACGCCCCTGCGTCTGCGCAGGCGCAATTCCCTGTAGGCTGGTTGGTTGTGGTGGACGGTCCCGGCACAGGCGCATCGTTTTCCTTGTTTGACGGGCTAACACAAGTTGGGCGGGGCGAAGGTCAGACGGTGCGGCTTGATTTTGGTGACACCACCATCTCACGGGAAAACCACGCGGCCATCGCCTTTGACGGGGAACAACGCCAGTTCTTCTTTGGACACGGTGGTAAGGCGAACCTCGTCCGCTTAAACGGGAGGCCGGTGCTGAGCACTGAGACGCTGGACAGCGGCAGCCTTATCCGAATTGGCGAAACAACTTTGCGGTTTGTAGCCTTGTGTGGGGATGACTTTGTCTGGGGTGACACCGGAGCGGGACATGAAAACCTTGGGTGAGTTTCGCTATGATGTGGCCACTGGCCTAACAATAGGTGCCCGGGAGCGCCAGGAAGACACTGTGGTGGCGGATTTCCCTCGGGGCGCAGAGGTCGGATTTGCCGTGCTTTCCGATGGTATGGGCGGCCACGCCAGTGGCGATGTCGCCAGCGGCATTGTCGCCACGGAACTATTTAGCGAGTTGAAACTTCTGTCCACGGCGCCGGTGGAAATGGAACAGGTAATTGGTGCCGCGCTTCGGGAGGCGGTCGTCGAAGCCAATCGGTGCATCGCACTTTATGAGGAGCAAAACCCCAGCGCGCGGGGGATGGGGGCGACTTTGGTCGCGCCGGTGCTGTTTGATAACAGGCTCTACTGGGTGTCGGTTGGGGATTCTCCATTGTATCTGTTCCGGCAGGGAAAGCTGTTTCGCCTAAACGAAGACCATTCCTATGCGGCGCAAATCGACCGCTTACACGCCCAAGGCATCATTCCTTTGGAGGAAGCGCGTGACCATCCTGATCGCAGCGCTTTGGTATCTGTTCTTGCCGGAGGCGAGATTGCTCAAATTGATTGCCGCGCTGAGCCGATGTCGCTCAAGGATGGAGATATCATCCTAGCGGCCAGCGATGGGCTGCACAGCCTGACAGATGACACCGTGACGGACGTATTGCGGGCCCAACAGCACAACAGCGGCGGACAGATCTGTGAGGCCCTATTGCAAGCCGTGGCGGCTGAAGGCTGCCCAGAGCAAGACAACCTGTCGCTCTGCGTGATGAAGGCGAACCGTTTAGGTGAGATACAAGACCGTACAGTTTCTGGGCGCCTGCCAAGGGGCGGCGACACCGCAACTTTTGAGACAGGGCAAGTCGTACATATTGATCGCAACACCCATCAAGGTGTTGTGCGCACGGTGGTGAGCCTTACCCGAAAGGCGCGAAAATGACGCAAACTCTTCCAGATCAAATCATTGGCGACTTACAATCCGCTGTTCAGAGCGGACAATTGCCATTCCGGCAGCGCGCCCACGGTACGGAGATCCTGGCGCATCTGACCTCCCCTGTGCAGGTCGTTGTCTTAGGGCGCCCCAACAGTGGAAAAACTACCTTGATCAACATGCTGCTTGGCGGCGAGTACCTATGTCTTCCTCCAGAGATGGAAAGTGCTGAAGTGGTGCATGGGACAGCGCCACGAGTAACGCTACGGTTGCGGGACGGAAGATCACAAAGCTTTGGCGGCACTCAGATCCCGGCTTCGGCATTGGAAGCAGCACAGAACGCAGTAATTGAATTGCCGCTAGAGGGGCTAAAAACAACCTCGTATTGCGAAGTGTCTCTGCCGGCTGAACCGACGCAACAATACAGTGTTTTGCAGGACGCATTGGCCCATGGTCAGGTTTTTATTTGGTGTAGCGAGGCGTTTGATGCAGAGGAGCAAAGGTTGTGGCAGACCGTCCCGGACACGGTAAAGGACCACAGCTTTCTGGCTCTGACCAAAGCCGACCGCCATATTATGAAAGGCGATCTTGCCGGACGCATGCAAGCCTTGGAAAGCGCGGTGGCAGATGCCTTTTGGGGATTGCATCCGGTAGCGACGCTACACGCATTGAAGGCGCAGGTCGGTCCGGGAGAAGCTGCGCTTTGGGAAGCCTCAGGCGGGCGCGGCCTGCGTGACGCCCTGCATGCCAAGGTTCAAAAAGGTCGTGCGGCAGATTTAGATCAGGCAATGGTGTTGCTGGCGCAATTCGGCAAAGACGGACAGACCGTTGCCTACCCACCCCAGAGATCAGACGCGCGCCCTGCGCCCGCCCTGCAGCAAGCCGCAGATAAGCCGACTCTGATGGGGCATTTGCAGGAACAACTGCAATTGGCAGCACAGGAGATGCTGGACGATCTGGATGCAGGAAAAATCCCGGACACAGAGGGCTTGTTGACCCGCTGTTCCGCGACCCTAAACGCATTGACCAAGTCTCTGTCCAAAGAGTCTGCTCAAGACCCTGAAGCCGCCGAGGTGTTGGCAGACGCACAGGATGGTGAAGAGACACTGATGCTTTTGCAGGTCGAGCAAAGTCCGACTGCAGCAGAAGACGCCGTGGTGGTTCTGTTGCAATTGAAAAAAGAAATGGGCGCGAGGGCGTTGGCATGAATATGCAGGTCAGACAAAAGACAAAATCAGATGTGCGCACCTCGCGGCGGATAGCCAACCTGCGCACAGGGTTGGAAGGATTGAGGCACCTTGGCCAAGATCTTGAGGCCTTGGAAAGCTTGCTGTCACAACTGTCGCAAGTGGCAGGTAAACACACGGCCAAAACCGTGGAACGCCTGCGAAAGGAGATGGATGGCTTTGAGCCGACAATCACGGTTCTCGGACAGGTCAAATCTGGAAAAACCACGCTGGTTAATGCGATGGCGGGTTGGTCCGACCTCCTGCCGTCAGACGTGAACCCTTGGACTTCAGTGGTGACATCTTTACACCTGAAACCGTTGTCACGTCCGGCAGAGACTGGCGCAAAATTTCAATTTATGACTGAAGAAAACTGGGACCGGCTGCTGAACCAAGGTGGGCGGATAGGAGAGATGGCCAGCCGCGCAGGCGCGGAAAGTGAGCTGGCCAAAATTAGCGAGCAAATCGAAAAGGTCCGGGCCAAGGCGCAGAAGCGGCTCGGTAAGAAGTTTGATTTGTTGCTGGGGGAGACCCACAACTACGGCTATTTCGACAAGAACCTACTGGAGCGCTACATCGTGTTGGGCGACGATTTCGGCGATGAGGACAGCGAGCAAGGACGGTTTGCCGATATCCTGTCCTCCGCCGACCTCACGTTGACCTGTGACACGGTGCCAGTGCCACTTTGCCTGCGAGACACACCAGGGGTGAACGATACTTTCATGATGCGCGAACAGGTGACCATTCAGGCCCTGCGGAGCAGTAAGATGTGTGTCGTGGTTCTGTCGGCCGGTCAGGCGCTGACCTCGGTTGACATGGGGCTGATCCGTCTGATCTCCAACCTCAAGTCGCGCAACGTGCTGATCTTTGTGAACCGGATTGATGAGTTGCCAGACCCGGCCAATCAAGTGCCCGAAATTGAAGCCAGCATACGACAGACGCTGCACAACAAGCAGGGGCCCGAGGATGCAGAAATCCTGTTTGGCAGCGCCTACTGGGCCAACAAAGCCCTGAGCGGCAATATCGAGGGAATGCCCACAGTGGCCAGCAAAGGCCTGTTTGACTGGGCGGAAGTGGCGCTTGACCCGCAACATGGGCCCCTTGGACCGCAGGAAATGGTCTGGGAGTTGTCCGGCATGGGGCATCTCTATCGGGCGCTCTCGGAGCGGGTGATAGAGGAACAGGGGCAACAGCTATTACAAAAAACGGCAAATGCCGCGCTGACGGTGGCAACCAGCGAACTGGCTGCCGGAGCTGTGCGGATTGGCACAAAAGAGACCGGCCGCGCACCGCTTTCGACATATGATGCCCTGAAAGCTTTTCACGACATTGCCGACTTCCATCAAAAAGCTTTTGCGGAAGAACTCAATGCCACCGTGAGCGAGTATCACACCCGCGCAGACCGCTCTCATGCGAAGTTTATTGACAGGGCCCTGCGCTCGCTTTTGTCGCATCTGGAGAACTACGGAAAGGACATTGTTTGGGACTATGATCCGGTGGGTCTTCGGATGTTGCTGCGCACCGCCTACTCCGCTTTCGCTGCCAAAGTGCGCGGGCTGGCACAAGCGCGGTTTGAGGCAGCGATGACGGACGTAGCGATGCTTTACGCCAACACTTTTGGAGCGGCCGTCGAGGGCATTCAGATGGCGCCGCCAAGCTTGCCAGACCTGCCTGCCCCCATCGCATTGGGCCAAACCATCGCGTTGGATTTTAATGATGGCTGGTGGATTTCCTGGTGGAACCGCATTCGCGGCTTCAATGCCTTTTCCAAACGGTTTCAGAATTTGATCGCACGAGAAACCGAGGATTTTATTACGCAATCCAAGGACATTCAGTCCTCTTTGGTGCGTGACATAGCACAAGACAGTCTGCGAGATTTCTTTGCGCAACACAGCGACATCCTTCAAGACATCAGCGCCACGCCGCAAAGCCAAGAGATCGAGGACCTATTTCGCGCAGGTGAAGATGGTCAGAAGCGGGCGCAGCTGGAACAGCTCACCATAGAAATTGAAGCGCTTTTGGCAGCCATGCGCCCCCACCCCGGAGGCGCCGCCATATGAACACACAAGAGGGTGCGACCATGCCAACGACCCAAGACCATAAACCGCGCATTGCCCTGATGGGGGAATTTAGCGCTGGAAAAAGTACGTTGATGAACCTTCTGTTGGGCTGTGATCCTATGCCGGTGCGCATCACTGCAACACGGGTGCCACCGGTTTGGGTGACCCATGGCGCGCGCGGGGCAACGCTTGTGCGTGAAGACGGGTCGGAAGCCGCCTACAATGGCGCAGATATCAGCGAAGCGCCGATGACCGACATAGAATTAATTCGGTTTCGCATGGACTCCGACATACTAAACCTCTGTGACCTGATCGACATTCCTGGTATTTCTGATCCCAACCTCAATCACGAAAGCTGGCTGGCGTTGCTAGACGAGGTGGATTGTGTGATTTGGTGCACACATGCCACGCAGGCCTGGAGGCAATCTGAAGCAGCTTTGTGGGCCCAAATTCGCCATTCGATCCAGGGCCCCAATCATCTGGTCGTCACGCAGTTTGACAAGCTGCGCAGTGAGCGGGACCAAGCGCGGGTCTTGGCACGACTTGAGGCAGAGGCGGGTGAGGTATTTGATAGTATCACCCCAATTGCCACTCTAGACGCCATAAGTGCCGGCATGGATGAGGGCGCCTGGCAAAAGAGTGGCGGCGCGGCGCTGATTGAACGGATGGTTGGCATGTTGGTTCAACAAGGCGAGAGGGAGGCACCCGGGCAAGATAAATTTAACTCCGTCGATCTAAAAGGACACAAGACCACCGAAAACGTCGCCAGTCTCGAAACACCATCGGCGAGCAGTGTCCCTGCTGCCATCACGCAAGACGCGCCAGAAAAGAAAGTCGTGCCACGCCGGGTACGCCCCACCTCGCCCAAACCAGCTCGCCCCTCCAGCGAAGAACTACAATCCAAGACGCTTCATCCTTTTAATACTGCCGGCGAAATCTAACAGGAAAGGGCAGCACTCTGTGACACTCGAGGACCGCCTCCACACTTTACGGTCAGCACTCCCCAACTGCCAAGTGGTGGCCTTTGGTGATGCTCAGGCGCGTCTGATCTTAAAAGCGTCTCATGCAAGTCTTGTGCCACGCGAAGTATTGGACTCTCTCTGCGCGGAAGCGGCAGAGTGTTTTGCAACAGCAGACAGGATAGGCGCCACTCCGGCGCAGGCAAGCGAAGCCGTCGTGCTGACGGACGAGGAGAGTCGTATCTATCTACGGGCACAAAACCGCGCGGATTTCCTATGTATCGTCAGTCAGAGGCAGAGCAATCTGGATTTGGCGGTGACACAAGGTACGCATACGCTTCAGAGGATTTCGGGGGCGGAATGATCGCACCACGCCACCAAAAGCCCACCAAAGGCCCGGTGCTATCAGACGCCGCAGAGCGTGAGATGTTGCATCAGCTGGCAACAAAGCGAGTCCCAACCTATGGCGTTTGGCGCTCCGTTGCCTCTGAAGCGGAGGTCCTCAGTGAGATTGTTACCGAAATCGGTGAGACTCTCCTTGCCCGCCGTATACGAGTAACCGCGCGAAACAGTGCTGCCGTGGCTGACATGACGGTTAGCAACCGACATCTTGTGACTCTCGAAGGGATCAGAACCTCCGAGACGCTCGAGACAGCGGAGGCGGTGGTGCAAGCCTTAGCGCAGGAGTTTGTAAGTGCGGAGGCACTGAAGTTTGAGATCATCGCGCGCGCGCCTAAGCTAACGCACACGGCGCGGTCATGGCCACATGTGGTACTGCATGAGGCATTTCAAGCACGCGGAGCCGCTCAAGACTGTGCTAGGACCTCACTGATCCGGGAATTTGAGGACATGGCATTATCTTGGATCAATTTGACGGCCCACGAGGAAAACGGCGATGCAAATCAACTAGCTCTTCTAAAAAAGATCACAGTAGCGCTGCCATCTCAGGGTCATGGCACCACGCCTTTGCAGTGCAATCAACCGCGGCTGACACTTATCCCAATAGACGAGACGATGCTATTTGCAGAAATGTGTCTGAACCACACCAGGGTACAATTGACCGCCAACATACACGATCGCGCACGGCTTGTCACACGTTGGCAGGCGCTTTCAGCTGGGTCGCAGACAGAGACCTAACTCTGCTTGCCGACACACTTAGAGCGCGGATTGGCAACTTGACTAACGCTCAGCCCATGCCGCTTTTTGATGCTTCTGCATCAGCTTACGCGTTGCAGCCGCAGTCAGTGGGTCAAAAGCGCCCAGCGCCTTTGGTCCTAGCTTTGCGAGCAGTTCTGCCGCTTGGGAACGATCCCCGTAAGTCCATGTCGACTTACCAAGGCTGACTGGCGGATAACGGCGCCCTTTATCGATGCCAAGACACCGGATTATTGTTGCGGCAATTGGGTCAGAAACCTCTTTCGCACCCGCTGTTCTGCGCGCCAAAACTTCCTGAAGACGCCCTGCGGCTGCGCTGAGATATTCCGAGCCGCCCAGAGCAATGTCGGTACCCACTTCCTCATGCTGTAGCACCGTGGCCACTTCGAGTTCCTCTTTCCGGCTCTCAGGGTGGCGAACGTAAATCTTAAGCAGGTTTGAGGCGGCGACGAGCTCGCGATCATTGCTGGGATCTTTGTCGTTGCCCCCGATAAACAGGGACCCGAAGACTTGGACTTCGTAATGCCCCGGTTCTGCAAAGGCAAAGCCACCCGACCCAAAATTTAGCTGAATGTTATCTTCAACACATGCGCCTTGCGGCACCATGTCAAAAGTGCCCGGATCGATGTCGAAGCAGCGCTCCACGATAGGGTGAAAATGGTGGCTGTCGCCAGTGCCGCGAAGCCCATTCTTCAGTTTGCGGATAGAAATTTGCAAAAAATTTCCTTTTGGGTCAAGCAGTCGTTCGCTCATCTGGAGCGGCTGTCCGCTGGTATTGGTCAAGCGCACGGCAAGGAAGACCGGTTGCCCAAATGCAAAAGCAGTCCCGATAGCAGGAGGCGCGATTTCAAGAGACACAATGTCCAGATTTCCCTCAGGTTGATACGGCATGCATCCCCCGCTGCCATCCGCCCAATAAGTAACGGAATGGAAAGCCGCGCCGCCGGGAATGATCTTTTTCCGTGGCGCGTGCCGCAGGAATTCCAGTTCATCCGGATCAAAACTAAAATTGAACTTTTCCCAGAACTAGCGCCGCCGGTTGCCACCTCTGTAACGCCAGTCATAATTCATGAAAGACGTTGAGTCGGCCCGGACAACCTCTCGCTCAAAACGATGCGCCAGATTGAGGCTGTGCCCAAGTTCATGGACTGCAGTGGCTTTGTTGATGGCGTGGATGCCTCCCCCTGACGGCGTCGCAATGTGCCAATGTGATGTTTGTTGAAGCCATCACATGAGGAGAAAGGATCGATGTCTGAGGTTACGATAATTGGGATTGATTTGGCAAAACGTGTCTTCCAACTCCATGGGGCATGTCAGGATGGGTCCGTCGCGTTTCGCAAGAAGCTGTCTCGTGGTCAATTGCTGGCGTTTGTCGCTCGGCATCCAAAGTGCGTTATTGCCATGGAAGCTTGTGCGACAGCGCATGGCTGGGGTCGCGAGTTCGCGAAGCTGGGGCATGAGGTGCGCCTGATCCCACCGGTTTA
>JAAENN010000160.1 GCA_024224295.1 Shimia sp.
GAACATGTAGTAAGCCAGTACGCGCGAGCTGCCGAATGGGCCGCCCTGCGTCATGATGGAAATCAGATCAAACGAGCGTAGCGCGCCGATGATGGTCACCACAAAGGCAATAAATGTCGCCGGGCGGAGCTGGGGCAGGATGATGTTCCACAACATCGACCAGCCTTTGGCCCCATCCAGACGCCCGGCTTCGATCTGCTCGGGGTCCACCGCATTGAGGCCGGTGAGATAAAGGATCATGCAATAGGCCGTCTGTGGCCACAGACCGGCGGCAACAATGCCGTAGGTCACCAGATGTTCATTGCCCAATACGTTGATCGGCCCCATGCCGACCCAGCCCAACATAGTGTTGAGCAAGCCAAAATTTGGATCATAGAACCAGGTAAACACCAGGCCCACCACGACTTGAGAGATCACAAAGGGAAAGAAAAACAGAGACTTATAAATGCGAATGCCGCGCACCGTCTGGTTCAGAAACAGCGCAATGAACAGGCCGGCAGGAATTGCGAGCAGGTAGAGAAACAACCACAGAACGTTGTTTTTCAACGACGTGAAAAACGCGTCTCGATCCACATACTCCCAATAGAGATCTTCGTAGTTGCGCATCCCCACATAAGTCTTTTCGCCCAACCCGTCCCATTCATAAAGCGAGAGATTGAAAGACTGAAAAACAGGTGCGATGACATAGACCGCAAAGAACAGGATGCCTGGCGCCAGGAACAACCACGGCGCAATGCGCTGTTGGTTGCGATGGAACCAGCTTTCGGTTTCAGGAAGGTCTGAGGATACGGTCATAATTGAACCCGATTATTGAGAGTGGAAAGGCGGAGGATCCCCCCGCCTTCCCCGAAAGATGAAATGTCAGGACACAACGGCGCCCCGACACGGGGTCATCACTTGTAGATGCGACCGCGAGCACGCTCCAGTTTGGCCAGGATCTTGTCCATTTGGTCTGGCTTAACCATGAATTCCTGGAAGCCTTCCATGGACACTTTTGCCATCTCTGCAGGTGCGTCACGATCCCAGAACTGGGCCACGCCACCGGTGGAGTTATTGGACAACATCTCAAAGCCCATCTGCAGGAACTTGTCATCATCCACGGAGGACGCGGCGTTCACAGGCAGCTGGCCCAAGTTTTTGCCGTTGTTGATGATGGTCTGCTCCGCTGGCGAAGTTGCGAAGCGCAGGAATTCACGTGCGGCCTCTTTGTTCTTAGCATTCGCAGGGATGTGGAACGTGTCGGTTGGTGCGTCTTCGGAAAGCGCTACGTCAGGGTTGATAACCGGGAACTGGTAGAAATCCAGCTGATCGTCAGTTAAGCCTGCTTCGCGCAGCGGTGCCACGGCGAAGTTACCCATAAGGTAGGATGCTGCTTCACCGTTCACCATGAACGGCAGAGCTTCCTGCCAGCTGTAGGTCTGGTGGTCAGCAATAAAGCCGCCCATGTC
>JAAENN010000161.1 GCA_024224295.1 Shimia sp.
CACTGCACAAATCGGTGCGCGGGTCTGATCCGGAGGCGGCGCTCTATTGGTTTGCCCGGATGCTGGAAGGTGGGGAAGATCCACGGTTCCTGGCGCGGCGGCTGACGCGGATGGCCTGTGAGGACATCGCTTTGGCTGATCCGCAGGCGCAGAGCGTGTGCCTCAGCGCTTGGGAAACCTATGAGCGGTTGGGAAGCCCCGAAGGGGAGTTGGCGCTGGCGCAGGCGGTGATCTATCTGGCGCTCGCGCCAAAGACCAACGCGGGATATGCGGCCTATAAGGGGGCGCGGGCTTTGGCGAAGAAAACCGGATCAGAGCCGCCACCCAAACATATCCTGAATGCGCCAACCTCGTTGATGGCAGATCAGGGTTATGGCGATGGCTATCAATATGACCATGAAGCTGAAGATGGGTTTTCGGGGCAGAACTACTTCCCGGAAGGCATCAAGCGGCCGGTAATCTATACGCCGGTTGAACGTGGCTATGAGCGTGAGTTGAAGCGGCGCATGGAGTATTTTGCCAAGCTGCGCACCAAGCGGAACGGGTAGGGGGCCAGCCGCTATCGCCAAATTGGCGGCTCACCCGAGGTATTTGGGGAAGAAGAAAGCGGTTTTCTTGACATTGGGAAGCAAAGCGCAGAGAGACGCGTGATGGTTTCAAACGTGGCATATGTGGCTTTGGGCGGCGCGGTGGGCGCGGCGTTGCGCTATCTGCTGGGCATCGGAGTGGTGCGGCTGGTGGGGCAGGGCTTCGTTAGCGGGTTTCCCGTGGCGATCATCACAGTGAATGTGATTGGCTCGTTTCTGATGGGAGCTTTTGTTGTCCTGGCGGTACAGCGTGGGCTGACCCATTTGTCGCCATTGGTGATGACAGGCCTGCTTGGTGGATTTACGACGTTTTCGGCGTTTTCGCTGGAAACTGTAACGCTGATGGAGCGTGGGGCTTACGGCGCTGCGGCGTTTTATGTGGCCGTTTCGGTGGTTGGCGCGGTGGGCGCGCTGATGCTGGGCATGGCTATGACAAAAGGATTACTGGCATGAGCCGGGTACAGACAGTGACCGTTGCAGACGGTGAAGGTGATCAGCGGCTGGACCGGTGGTTCAAGCGCAAGTTCCCTCATGTGGCACAGGGACAGATCGAGAAGATGTGTCGCAAGGGCGAGATTCGAGTGGAAGGTGGCCGGGTGAAGGCCAACACCCGTGTGGAAGAGGGGCAGAGTATTCGTGTGCCGCCTTTGCCGGAGCCACATGAAGTGGCGCAACGCGAACAATCTCGCGCGGCAGCCAAGGTCAGCAAGGCAGATGCCAAGCTGATGCTGGACAGCGTGATCTACAAAGATGATGAGATCATTGCGATCAACAAACCGGCAGGATTGCCCACACAGGGCGGCAGCAAGCAGACGCGGCATGTGGACGGGCTTTCGGTGGCCTTGCAGTTTGACATGGAAGAGAAGCCACGTCTGGTGCATCGGTTGGACAAGGACACCTCTGGGGTTTTGTTGCTGGCGCGCACACGTGCGGCGGCTAAGGCGCTGACCGAGGCGATGCGGCACAAACAGACGCGCAAGATTTATTGGGCAGTGGTGGCCGGTGTTCCAACGCCGTATCTGGGCGAGATCAAATACGGCTTGGTGAAAGCGGGCGGTCATGGTGCGCGTGGCGAAGGCGAGAAGATGATCGCCGTGCATCCGCGCGAAGTCGATAGCACGCCGGGCGCGAAACGCGCCATAACGCAATATGCGACGTTGTATCGAGTTGCGGGTCGCGCTGCCTGGGTAGCAATGGAGCCAATTACCGGGCGGACGCACCAGTTGCGCGCACATATGGCGGAGATCGGTCACCCGATCATTGGAGATGGCAAATACGGTGGTTCCGGTCAGGAAAACCTTGGTGATGGCTGGGGTGCAAAGCTGGGCGGGATGATTTCCAACAAGCTGCACTTGCACGCGCGCTCGATGACTTTCATGCATCCGACGAAAGGTAAACCCGTGACAGTTACAGCGGATTTGCCGGAGCATATGGCGCATACTTGGGAGACCTTTGGCTGGTCTGAGGATTTGGCGGCCGACGATCCGTTTGAGAGTCTGCGCTAAAGTTTTGTCATCTCCCGGTCGATTTGGCGCGTAAGCGAAGTCGTGGCATGCTGAGGCATTCCGCGACTTTTTTACTTTTGCACGTCATTTTGAAAGGAGAAGCCCATGCCGGCTGTGTCGTTTTCCCATATTGGCATCACTGTGCCTGATTTGGATCGGGCCGTTGAGTTTTATACCAAAGCCTTTGATCTCTACCTACTGATGCCTCCCAGTGAAGTGCTGCAGGACAGCAGTGCCATTGGTGAGATGTGTGACGACGTGTTTGGTGAAGGCTGGGGGCGGTTTCGAATTGCGCATCTGTCCACAGGCGACGGTGTGGGCATCGAATTGTTTGAGTTTCCCAAGACTGACGACAGCAAGCCGCCGTTTGACTATTGGAAACCGGGGATTTTCCACTTCTGCCTACAGGACAGCGATCTGGAAAAGCGGGTGGAACGCATTGAGGCGCTTGGCGGCAAGCAGCGGATGCAGCAAGTGCGCTACTACTATCCCGATCAGAAGCCGTATCGCATGGTTTATTGCGAAGATCCGTTTGGGAACTTGGTGGAGTTGTATAGCCATTCCTACGAGTTGACTTATTCATCTGGTGCGTATGTCGACGACGCTTGACCTCTGAACGCGCCCGTGGTGAAGCAATCGCCAAAGAAAGCGCGGAGGGCTCATGCGGCTCAAACTGGTAATTTTTGATGTCGACGGCACATTGGTGGACAGCCAAGGGCTGATCATTGAGGCGATGAACCTTGCCTTTGAAGGGGAGGGTTTGACGCCACCAAGTCGTGAAGAAACGCTGTCGATTGTGGGGCTGTCGCTGGATGTGGCGATGTTCAAGCTGATGCCTGAGGCGGATGCGGCGCTGCGGGCGCGGTTGGTGAAGGGCTACAAGCAAGGCTATATGCAGCGGCGCGCAGAAAGTGGCGTGGCGCAATCGTCTCCGTTTTTTGCTGGAGCGAGAGATGTGCTGGAGAGGCTGCGGACTCAAGAGGATGTGCTGCTCGGCGTGGCCACAGGCAAGTCGCGGCGCGGCTTGGACAAGCTGATCGAAGGGCATGCATTGGACGGGTTTTTTGTCACCACGCAGGTGGCTGATGACCATCCGTCAAAGCCGCATCCTTCGATGATTACCACGGCACTCGCCGAAACCGGAGTGGATTCGCGGGACGCGGTGATGATTGGTGACACAAGTTATGACATGGAAATGGCCGCCGCCGCAGGTGTGGCGGGCATTGGAGTGGGCTGGGGCTATCACGCACGCGACGCCCTGAGCGCTGCGCGCCATGTCATTGAGGATTTTGCGGCGCTGGAAGGCGCTTTGGCACAGGTTTGGGAGTAGAAACCATGAGCGAATGGGCCAAGAAACGGTTTTGGAAAGAAACAACCTATGAAGCCACCGAGGGTGGATTCAAAGTGTTGTTAGATGGGCGCGGGGTAAAAACGCCAGCGAAGGCACCGTTGGTCGTACCAACAGAAGAGATGGCAAAAGCCGTCGTCGAAGAGTGGGATGCGCAAGAAGGCACGATTGATCCCACCTTAATGCCGGTCACGCGCTCTGTGAACGCCGCGATAGACAAGGTGGCCCTCCAACATGGTGAGGTCGCCGACATGTTGGCAGAATATGGCGGCAGCGATTTGGTGTGTTATCGCGCCACTACTCCCGAAGAATTGATCACCCGTCAGGCGGCGGCTTGGGATCCGCTTCTGGAGTGGGCGGCGGAGACCTTTGATGCCCGCTTAAAGCCCGTTGCAGGTGTGATGTTTGCGGCGCAAGACGCAGGCGCTTTGAGCAAGCTTAGAGAGAAAACACACAGCTTTGACAACTTCGAGTTGGCCGCGTTCCATGATCTGGTTGGTATCTCTGGATCGTTGATCATCGGATTCGCCGCTACCCGTGATTTGCACTCGATCGAAACGCTTTGGGAGCTCTGCCGAATCGATGAGCAATGGCAAGAAGATCAATGGGGACGCGACGAGGAAGCCGCTGAGGAAGCGGAGAAGAAAAGGCAAGCGTTTATGAACGCTTACGCCTTCTTCAATCTGAGCAAAAATTGAGTGTTTTGCGTGTAAAACAGGGTCAAGAGGCTGATAGCGCAAGCAATGATAGTATTGCGTGATGGACCTCTTGACGTTTGGCGATGAATGCGACCAAACTGATCCTCGATGTGAGGGGGGTGTAATCTCTGAACATCTACTTTCGGTCTAACATGGCCAAAAACCACCCGGGATAGGGTGGACAACAGGAAGAGGTAAAAATGAAAAAATCCGTAGTTTTCGGTGCACTGACAGTTGCTGGTCTCGCGGCCGGCGCAGCTGCTGCTGGCACGCTTGACGATGTTAAAGCGCGCGGCAAGCTGAACTGTGGTGTGACCACTGGTCTGGTTGGCTTTGCCGCACCAGACGCAAACGGCGAATGGATGGGTTTCGACGTTGGCGTTTGCCGTGCAGTTGCAGCAGCCGTACTGGGCGACCCGAAAGCGGTTGAGTTTGTTCCGACCACTGGCAAGACTCGCTTTACTGCGCTGGCTTCCGGCGAGATCGACATGCTGGCACGTAACACCACATGGACATTCTCCCGCGACGTAGACCTGAAGTTCACCTTTGTTGGCGTGAACTATTATGACGGTCAGGGCTTCATGGTTCCAAAAGAACTGGGTGTGTCCTCCGCTAAGGAACTGGACGGTGCAACCGTTTGTATCCAGACCGGTACCACCACCGAGCTGAACCTGGCGGATTTCTTCCGCTCCAACAACATCAGCTACGAGCCGGTTCCAATCGAAACCAACGCAGAAGCTCAGCAGCAGTATCTGGCAGGCGCATGTGACGTGTACACCACGGACGCATCCGGTCTGGCGGCGACTCGTGCGACCTTCGAAGATCCATCTGCGCACGTTCTGCTGCCAGAAATCATCTCCAAAGAGCCTCTCGGCCCACTGGTTCGTCACGGCGACGACAACTGGGGTGACGTGGTTCGCTGGTCCCTGAACGCTCTGATCACTGCAGAAGAGCTGGGCGTGACCTCCGCAAACATCGGTGAGATGGCTGCAGGCACAAACAACCCAGAAATCAACCGTCTGCTTGGCACCGAAGGCAACCTGGGCGAGATGCTCGGCCTGAGCGCTGACTGGGGCAAAAACGCTGTAATGGCGGGCGGCAACTACGGTGAGCTGTTTGAAGGTAACATCGGCGAAAGCACCCCGATCGGTCTGGCCCGTGGCCTGAACGCTCAGTGGACCGATGGTGGCCTGATTTACTCCCCACCTTTCCGCTAAACACATCACGGAAAGGGCGCGGAACACTCCGCGCCCTTTTCGCATTGAAGACCCACAACAATAATCGGCCACGGCGCAACGACGCCAACATTTAACCGGCCGACGAACGGGGAAGATCCTATATGACCACTCTGACCGACCCTCCCAAGGAGTCGTTCCGGCTGTCTATGCTGATCAACGATACGCGCTATCGCTCGTTGACGTTCCAAGCAATTGCAGCCGTCGCTCTTGCGCTGGCGATTTGGTATCTCGGCAACAACCTTATCCAGAACCTTCGGGCCGCCGGCCTCAATATTTCGTTGAACTTTATGTCTGATCCGGCCGGATATGACATCAACCAACGACTTATCGAATATGATAGCCAATCATCCCACGCGCGTGCCGCGCTTGTTGGGATTTTGAACACACTTCTAGTGGCGTTCCTGGCTTGTATTACCGCAACAATATTCGGCGTCGTCGCCGGCGTGCTACGTCTCTCCAACAACTGGCTCGTGTCCAAGGTGATGGCGTTTTATGTGGAAATTTTCCGCAACATTCCTGTGCTGATTTGGATCTTGATCATCTACACGATCATGACAGCCGTAATGCCGGGACCACGGGAGTTCCGTGGCGATAACGCGACTTCCAGCATGGTGCTGGATCTCTTTGCCTTCACCAACCGTGGTATCTATGTGCCAATGCCGTTCTTTGAGAATGGCCTGTTCGGCAATGCCACGTTGAACTGGGTGCTGGTCCTGTTGGTGGCTTGTGGGTCCTGGTACGCAACCCGTACCGTGAACCAACGCGCAGCAAACATTCAGGCGGACACCGGTGTGCGTCCAAAGACACTTTGGATCAATCTGGCGATCTGGTTGGTGCCTTTCATCGCGCTGATGTTCATCATGGGGCTGGCCTGGGAAGTGCCGGCGCTTAAGGGCTTCAATTTCAAAGGTGGCATCAAGATTGGCGGTCCACTGATCGCGCTGTGGTTCGCGTTGTCGATCTACACCGGTGCCTTCATTGCAGAAAACGTGCGGGCCGGTATTCAGGCGGTATCCAAAGGACAGACCGAGGCTGCTGCGGCTTTGGGGCTGCGTGCAAACCGCGTGATGAACCTGGTGGTTCTGCCACAAGCGCTGCGCGTGATCATTCCGCCGTTGATCTCTAACTATTTGAACATCACCAAAAACACCTCTTTGGCCATTCTGGTCGGCTACGCGGACATCACCGCGACATTGGGGGGCATCACGCTCAACCAAACCGGCCGTGCGATTGAATGTGTGCTCTTGATGATGCTGTTCTATCTCTCGGCGTCGCTTCTGATTTCGATGTTGATGAACATCTACAACTCTTCTGTGAAACTTAAGGAGCGCTGAGGTATGTCTGACTCTCAAAACAACTCTGTCGCTTTTGTTGCCACGGAAGTGATCCCACAAAGCCCGCCGCCTGCGCGCGAAACGGGTGTGGTCAAGTGGTTGCGGGAAAACCTGTTCTCCAGTGTGACCAATGGCATTCTGACCCTTGTGGCGCTGTACCTGATTTACCAGGTGCTGTCTGCGATTTTGCCTTGGATCTTCAACGGCATCTGGACGACCAACTCTTTGGCTGAATGTCGCGACATTCTGCAGGGCAAAACAGGGGCGTGTTTCTCGGTTCTCACCGAGAGGTGGCACCAGCTGATTTATGGCTTCAAATACCCGTCAGATGGGTACTGGCGCCCCAATCTGGCTCTTGTGCTGATGCTGGTGGCGATTGCGCCGGTGCTGTTCTTTGATCTGCCGCGCAAGCTGCTGATCTTCACTGCACTGTACCCGTTTGTGGCCTTTTGGCTGATCTGGGGGGGCACCATTCTCGCGCCTCTGGTTGCGCTGGTTGGCTTTGTTGTGGCCGGTGCCTTCTTCCAGGTGTTTGGGCGCAGCAGCTTTGCGCTGGGCTTCTTCGGGGGGATTGTGATTGCGTTGATCGTCTGGACTGTGGGCGGTTTGCTTATCCCCGAGGGCGCGTCTGACAATGCGTTGCTGCCTGCGGTGCCTTCCCGTGATCTTGGTGGCTTCATGCTTAACCTGATGCTGGGTGTAACCTGTGTATCGCTGTCTATTCCGTTGGGCATTGCGCTTGCGTTGGGCCGTCAGTCTGACATGCCGTTGATCAAGGGCATCTGCGTGGTCTTCATCGAGTTCATCCGGGGGGTGCCGCTGATCACGCTGCTGTTTGTGGCGTCGGTGATGCTGGCGTATTTCTTCCCGCCGGAAAGCACGGTTGACCTGTTCCTGCGTGTGGTGATCATGATCACCATGTTCTCCGCAGCCTATATTGCTGAGGTGATCCGTGGGGGCCTGGCCGCCTTGCCCAAAGGACAATATGAAGCCGCAGACAGCCTTGGCCTGGACTATCCACAAGCCATGCGCCTGATCATCCTGCCACAAGCGTTGAAGATTTCGATCCCGGGTATCGTGAACGTGGCCGTGGGTCTGTTCAAAGACACCACACTGGTGTCGGTGATCTCGATGTTTGACCTAGTGGGTATGATCCGAGGTCCGATCCTCGCCTCCACCGAGTGGAACGGCGTGTATTGGGAGCTCTTCGGGTTTGCCGCGCTTCTGTTCTTTGTCGTCTGCTACGGCATCTCTCAATATTCCCAGTGGCTTGAGCGCAAGCTGCACAAAGGCCACTAAGAAGGAGTTCATCAAATGTCTGAACTGATGACGGACCGCCAAATCGACCGCTCGAAGATGCATGTCTCCGATCAGGTTGCGATCAACATTGCCAACATGAACAAGTGGTACGGGTCTTTCCACGTGCTGCGCGACATCAACCTGACCGTCAACGAAGGTGAGCGGATCGTGATTGCGGGGCCATCCGGCTCCGGTAAATCGACGCTGATCCGCTGCATCAACCGTCTGGAAGAGCACCAGTCCGGTGACATCATTGTGGATGGTACGGAACTGTCCAACGATCTCAAGAATATCGACAAGATCCGGTCTGAGGTTGGCATGTGCTTCCAGCACTTCAACCTATTCCCGCATCTGACGATCCTTGAGAACTGTACGTTGGCGCCGATCTGGGTGCGTAAAACACCCAAGAAAGAAGCCGAAGAGATCGCGATGCACTTCCTTGAGAAGGTGAAGATCCCTGAGCAGGCCGACAAATACCCTGGTCAGCTTTCCGGTGGTCAGCAGCAGCGTGTGGCGATTGCCCGCTCGCTGTGCATGAAGCCGCGTATCATGCTGTTTGACGAACCGACCTCGGCGCTTGACCCAGAGATGATCAAAGAGGTGCTCGACACCATGATCGAACTGGCGGAAGAGGGCATGACCATGCTCGGAGTGACACACGAGATGGGCTTCGCTCGTCAGGTGGCAAACCGCGTGATCTTTATGGACCAAGGTCAGATTGTGGAGCAGAACGAGCCGGAAGAGTTCTTCAACAACCCGAAGAGCGAACGGACCCAGCTGTTCCTGAGCCAGATC
>JAAENN010000162.1 GCA_024224295.1 Shimia sp.
CGCACGGAAGGCGTCCGCCTCCATGTCGCTGCGCTTCTCAGTGAGAGCCTTTTCTTCAGCCGTCAGCTCCGCCTGAATGCGACGGTTTTCCGCCAGCAAAACAGCCTCTTCCGCTGCCAGCTCCTGTGCAACGCGTGCACCAAAAAGCGATTGGCTGAACATAATATCCCTGTCTACCGTCAGTATCTGGGATTGTGGCAATACGCGCTCTTGCGCCAAGACAAACGGGGCGCTCAAAAGCGCCCCGGCCAAAAATGTTATGCGAAGTGCAGTCCACCGCATGGCGAATTAAAACTGAGCACTGATAGTGAAATCAAAATTCTGGTCCCGGTCGAACTCTTCTTTCCGCAAGGCTTTGGTAAAGTTAAACCGCAACGGTCCAATTGGCGTCGTCCAAAAAATCGACGCACCGATGACATGCCGAAGCGTAAACTCTTCGTACAAAATCTCGCCAACACCACTGGTATTATCCAATCCCCAGAGCGAACCAACGTCATAGAACAATCCGCCAGTTATCCCAATCTCTTCGGGCAATCCCAATGGGAACTCGGCCTCAAACCGTGCAGATGCATAATACTTGCCGCCCAATGCATCGTCAAAAGACCCATCAGTTGCCCGTTCCCGAGGACCGATGCCATATGGCTCAAAACCTCGGATATTCCGGTTACTCACAATATAACGGTCATCAATCCGGCTATCACCATCCGGGGAGTAAAGCGCCCCGCCTTGGAACGTGGCACGTAGGGTTACTTCCTCATGCCACACTTTGGCTTCAGCGACGGCTCGGGCAGTGGTTGAAACAAACGTGTAGTCACCGCCAACACCACCAAAATCCTGACCGAACTCGAACAGATAGCCGCGTGTAGGATCGAGACCCCGACGCCGCGTGTCATATCGGTAAGTGTAACCCACTGAGCTCTTCCAAATCTCACCACGTTTAGCTTCTGCGTCGATAATGGACCCAGTAACAGCCACAGAACTGTCCACTTCCAAACCAGATCGCTCCAGCTTGTAACGTAATTGCACATTAGAGTAGTCACCCAACTCAAACCCCAAGTAGGGCGAGAACTCCCCGACAGAGTTTGTGAAGCGCGCATCGCTTGGTTCAAACTGCTTATAGAAAAAGCCAAAACCGGCTGTCAAGTTGCGTCCCAAAAACGCTGGCTCGGAAAAGGACACGCTGTAATCCTTGACATCCGAAGATGTCGAAAACGCCAAACCAAAATTCTGACCACGCCCCAAGAAGTTGCTTTCACTGAACCGTACAACCAATCCGATACCATCGTTAGTTGAGTAGGTACCACCAAGCGCAAGAGAACCGGTTGGTTGCTCTTCCACATCAACGTCAACAATGACCTGACTTGGGGAGCTGCCTTCACGAGCATTGACATCCGCAACGGCAAAGAAACCCAGTGCACGAATGCGTTCCGCGCTTTCGCGAATTTCACGCGGATTGAAAGGATCTCCTTCCACAATACGGAACTGGTTTCGAATGACCTTGTCCAAGGTCGTTGTGTTGCCTTCAATATCAATGCGTTCAACGAAAATCTTTGGGCCTTTGGAGACAACAAACTCAACATCAAGCGTCAAGTCTCGGTCATTCCGGCTTATACGCGGATCTACGCGCACGAAGTCTTGTCCCTGTTTCAGAGCAAAGCGCTCCATCCGAGCAATCGCGTTTTCAACAAGAGTAGGGGTGTAAACCACACCAGGCTTCAGCCGCAGCGTATCCAGATAGATTTGCGCATCCAAACCCTCAATCTCGCTTGTCGCAGTGATGTTGCCAAACTTGAACTGCTGCCCCTCTTCAACGTTAAAGGTAACAAAATAGCCGTCACGTTCGCGGGACAGCTCTGCATTGACACTCAAAGTTCGAAAATCCACGTAACCGCGAGACAGATAGAAGTCTCGGAGCACCTGCTTATCGAACTCAATACGATCAACCACAAAAGTATCTTGCTTAAACAAAGCTCTCAGAAGGCCCGCCTGCTTTGTGCCCAGCACACGACGCAAGCGGTTGTCACCGAAATTTCGGTTGCCCACAAAGCCAATGCGTTCAATTTCAACCACGCCGCCTTCAAACACTTCAAACACGAGATCCGCACGGTTGTCGCTGCGGCGAATAACCCGTGTGTTCACCCGCGCCGCAAGACGACCGGATTCCGCATACGCCTGCGTGATGCGAGCTGCGTCCCGTTCCGCAATGGAGGGATTAAGAACACGCCGCGATTCCGACTCCACCAACTGTTGCAACGCTTCGTCCTTAAGACGTTTGTTGCCTTCAAAGCTGATACGGTTGATCGTCGGGTATTCCGTGACTTTGATCACCAAAGTGCCGCCGCTCGGCACCAATTCCACAGTTTCAAACAGGCCGCTTGCAAGCACACGCTGATACGCAGCGTTGACCTGACCGGCAGTCACTGCTGTCCCGCGCGGAATCGCGGCGTAGTTTGCCACAGCAGCGGATTCGATACGCTGATTGCCTTCCACCCGGATCGTGTTGAAATTGTACGTTTGCGCGTGCCCAAATGTCGGCAACGCGAGCAAAAACGCAAAAATCACAAAGAAAAACGCCATAGTGAGGCGTCTACTCTGCGCCTCTCCACCGTCTTTGGCAATAACCAAAGCCTTCGATTGTTTGGTCATTCCCAAACTCCGCAGTACATCCCAGTTGGATTGTGACTATCGGGTCTGGGGGCTGATGTCAAAACAGCAATGGCCTTGAAACAAAGAGAATCGCCTTGCGATGTATCAGCATCCCTAGCGGATCGGCCTATCAACACCACACAATGTAGTGCGCAGACCTCCGCCAGCCCAGTTGGCGTTAATACAGTCCGCCATTCAGTATAACCGTCCCGATATACGATCCAAGCGACAATCCCCCGATGATCGCTACAGGAAACAACAAACGCTCCCAGTTGATATCAATCAATAGACCAAGCGCGCGATATCCGCTTTCGATTGTATGCATGGTTCCAAACCCAATTCTTACCTACACGCTAACCCTAGCTGCGGAATTGGGCGAAATTGGGGCGCGAGGCAAACCCCGCGCCCACTTTGCGAGTTTATGGACAGAACAAGTCGTTCGTCAGGCCAAACACCATCATGCTCAGCACCAGTACCAAACCCGCCGTCATTAGAATCCGCAACACACCGTCCGCTGGCGGTTTCCCGGTAACCGCCTCATAGGCATAAAATACCAGATGCCCGCCATCCAGCATTGGGATCGGGAACAAGTTCAACAGACCAATCGCGGTGGACAGCACGGCAATGAACCAGATGAAACTCTGCGCGCCTTGGCTTGCCATCGCACTTGACGTCTGCGCAATCCCAACAGGACCGGAGAGGTTACAACTGCTGATCGCGCCAGTGATCATATGGTAAAGTCCGCTGACCGAGCCCTCCATGACGCGACTAGTCTGGCGAACACCTGCCATAAATGCGGCGCCGAAAGGCAACTGCTCCGTCGCAGGTTCAAACGCAAACCCACCACCAATGCCGATACGCCAATGTGTTACAAACCCACCGTTATCTTGCGGTTCATCCACACGCCGCGGCGTAAGATCGTATTGATCAATCACTCCGGCACGATACACACTCAAAGCTAGCGTCCGTCCCTCCCCGCCTTCAACTGCTTCTTTAAGCTGCGAAAATGCGACAATCGGCTCGCCATCGATTGCGGTGAACACATCGCCGACTTCTAGCCCAGCGTTGTACGCGGCGGAACGCGGCGCAAGTGATTGCACCATAGGCGGATAGAGGAACGGACCGGATACGTCGATCGCCTCCCCGTCGCGCTCTACAGTATAAGCCAGCACCGTTTCTTTAGGCATCTCGCTCGCAAAGTCATCAAAGGCTTGAGGATCGTCAAGCGACGGGATCTCAGCTCCTGCAATCGCGGTGACCACGTCACCTTCCTGCAATTCATAAGGCGCATCCGGTAGATCCCAGATCTCGCCCACAATCAGCTTGTTGCCAATCTGACCATTGAACATCATCACACCAGTGAAAATGATAATCGACAGAATAAAGTTGAAGACCGGCCCCGCCAGAACCGTCGCCGCCCGCGCCCACAGTGGGGCACCATGCATTGTGTGGCGCCGCTCTTCCTCGGTCATCTCGGCCATGGCTTCGCCGTCTTTGCCGCTCGCGGCATTGGCGTCGCCCTTAAATTTCACGTATCCGCCCAACGGAATGGCCGCGATCTGCCACTTGGTACCGCGTTTGTCGTAACGCGAATAGATCACCGGCCCAAAGCCCAGGCTGAACACATCCGCACCTATGCCGCTCCAGCGGCCGACAATGTAGTGCCCATATTCATGGATCGCGACAATGATCGACAGCGCCACAACAAACCACAGCACGGTCAACCCGCCGCCGCCAATTCCCGAAATCAGCGATGAAATATCCAAATGCACGTCCTCTAGTTCGGCGTTACGCCAATTTTTGCATGACCTGATCGGCCGTCCTTCGGGCCAGATGGTCGGTTTCCATGACCGTATCAAGGGTCATTTCGGCATTCTTGCGGCAATGTGATGGAGAAAGCTGTTCCAAAACTTCTTCCACAACCTCGGCCATCTGCAAGAAACCAATGCGGTGATCTAGGAACCCGTCTAGCGCCCGCTCCTTGGCTGCGTTGAAAATCGCTCCAGCGTGCCCGCCAAGCTCCAACACCTCATGCGCCAATCGTAGCGCAGGGTAACGCTGCAAATCCGGTGCCCGGAAATGCAGCGCGCCGATCTTGGCAAGATCCAAACGTTCCACCGGCAACGTCTTACGCTCTGGCCAATGCAGCGCAAATCCAATGGCATGCCGCATATCCGGTGGCCCCACATGCGCCATCAGCGCGCCATCGTTGAATCCCACCAGCGCATGCACCAAAGATTCAGGGTGCACCAGCACTTCAATTTGCTCATGCGCACAGCCAAAAAATTCTTTGGTTTCAATAATCTCCAGCGCCTTATTGAACATCGAGGCACTGTCCACGGTGATCCGTTGTCCCATATTCCAATTGGGATGGCTACTGGCCTGCTCCGGCGTAGCCCGTGCCATATCTTCAAGCGACCAATCGCGGAACGCGCCGCCACTCGCGGTGATAATGATCCGCTCCACCGCAGCCATATCCTCGCCGATCAGCCCCTGAAACACCGCCGAGTGCTCACTGTCTACTGGAAGGATATGCGCATCGAATTTATCTGCTGTCCCCATAATCAGCCGCCCGGCTGTGACCAGCGATTCCTTGTTGGCCAGAGCCAATGTCGCGCCCTGCTCCAATGCAATCAACCCAGGCGCCAAACCGGCAGCGCCAACAATCGCGCTCATCACCCAATCCGCTGGCCGCGCTGCGGCCTCGCGGATCGCCGTCGCACCAGCGGCAACCTCGACACCACTGCCCTCCAGCGCGTTACGTAGCTCATCAAGCCGCGCTTCATCCGCTGTCACCGCAATATCCGCGTTCAGCTCACGCGCGTCTGCAGCGAGCTGGGCAATGTTCTGCCCCCCGCTCAGCGCCACAACATCATAGCTTGCGGGATCGCGCCGGATCAGGTCGATGGTGTTTTGCCCAATCGACCCGGTCGCACCAAAAATGGAGATTTTTCTCATGTCGCTGGCAGCCCCAGCACACTTCCAAGCACCAGCACCAAAAGCGCCGCGCCCAACATCGCATCAAACCGATCCAGCAAACCACCGTGGCCTGGTATCAGATTGGAACTGTCCTTAATGCCGGTATGTCGCTTGATAGCGCTTTCGGCGGCATCGCCCATCTGCGAGGCAAACGCCGTCAGCACAGACAGGACAATCAACGGTATGCCGCCAAAGGCCATGCCAACAAAACCAGCAGCCACCCAACCCGCCATGGTCCCAGACCAAGTCTTTTTCGGGCTTACCTTAGGCCAAAATTTCGGCCCGCCAATCATGCGACCGGCAAAGTATCCTGCCACATCGGTCGACACCACAACCGCCACCAGCCAAAGCACCCAATAGGCCCCGCGCACATCACGCAGCACAATCAGCCCATAGCACGCCAACATCAAACCTGCCGCATAAGCCACGTAAACCGAACGATCTTTCTTGAGCTGCCCGGCACCGGCCAAGGGCACAGCCAAAAGCATGGGTAAGACCGCCTGCCCCGGTCCAAAATCGGTCAACGCCAGCACCACAGCGGCCAGTGCCCCCATCGACAGCGACACTTTTTGATCCCCACCGGACAGCATTCGGGTCAGTTCCCAAACCATGCCGCCGCAAATGATCACGACAAATTCGTGGAACAGAAAGCCGCCTTGCCAGATCGCTAATCCACCTACGCCAAGCAACACCACCGCCGACAAGGTTCGGGGCAGCAAATCGCCCCACTTACCAGCCGAGCCACTCACACTGTCACCGCACCAAAGCGACGATCCCGTCGGGCATAGGCATCCACCAGCTTGCGGAATTCCTCTTTGGAGAAATCCGGCCACAACGTATCGATAAACTCATATTCCGCATAGGCCGACTGCCACAAAAGGAAGTTTGAGATACGCGCCTCACCGCTGGTACGAATGACCAAATCCGGGTCTGGCAACACATGTGTATCCAGGTACTTAGGCAATGTCTCCTCACCCACATTCTCGGGTTTAAGCGTGCCATTCGCCACGTCCTGCGCCAAGCGCTGTGTTGCACGCGCCACCTCATCACGACCACCGTAGTTCAGGGCGATGGTCAGGTTCACTTCGTCGTTTTCAGCCGTCAACTCTTCCAATTCGTCCATCAAGGCGCGCAGCTTCTCGTCCAGCCGTGGCCGATCGCCAATAAAGCGCACCCGCACACCTTCTGCCTTCAATCCACGCGCTTCTTTGCGAATGTATTGACGGAACAAGCTCATCAAGCCTGTCACTTCTGCTTGTGTGCGTTTCCAGTTCTCGGTCGAGAACCCAAAAATTGTCAAATACTCGACACCCAAAGGCTTACAAGCGCGTACGATCTCTTTGACGCGCTTGGCCCCGGCGTGGTGCCCAAATAACCGTGGGCGACCGCGTGCCTGAGCCCAGCGACCGTTGCCATCCATAATAATGGCCACATGCCGCGGGCCGGTCGCGGGAATCTCGTCACCCATATTGTTCAGACCTGCATGATCTCAGATTGCTTGTTCTCAAGCGCGCCATCAATCCGTTTGATATAGCTGTCGGTCATCTCTTGAACCTCAGCTTCCCAGAGTTTTTGGTCGTCTTCAGACAAGCCATCGCCTTTGGCTTTCTTGATGGTGTCCATACCGTCACGACGCACATTGCGTATCGCCACACGGGCATGCTCAGCATATTGCGCCGCCACACGAGCCAGTTCGGTCCGGCGCTCTTCGTTCAATTCAGGGATAGGCAACATCACAATGGTGCCGTTGGTCTGTGGATTAATACCAAGACCGGAGTTCATGATCGCCTTCTCAACCGCGCTCACCAACGATTTGTCCCAAACGTTGATGGTTACCATACGCGGCTCCGGCACGTTCACAGTGCCCACCTGATTAATTGGCGTCTTAGAGCCATAAGCCTCTACCATCACCGGCTCCAGCATAGTGGCGGAGGCACGGCCTGTACGCAGCGAGGCAAATTCAGTTTTTAACGCACCCATAGCGCCATCCATACGGCGGGTCAGATCAACGGTATCAAGTTCAAACTCTTCAGACATTGCTGCTCTTTCAGTCTCTAATGTTCTGCTGACAAAGCTCTTAGGCTATTGTGTACAGCTTGTATAGCACAGGCACGCGCGGGTGAAGCCCTGATCCCTTTGAGGTCGCGTCACACGCAATCCCAAGTCGCGCACTGCGAAAGCCCCTCAAGGAAGTTGATTTAAGTATATTCACTACCACAGTTTTTTAGCAGGAAACCAGCAAGAGCGTCTCGGCAAGCCGCACACTGACGCAACTGACACAAACATAACTTGACGCCTACGAACCCGCTTAGATCACCCAATTGATCTGCTCCTGCCAGCATTGCCAAAACGGAGATGTCACAAGCAAGGCGGATCACCCTTTCGGTTCTTGGCGGCGTTTCAATTTCATTGGGTGCGCTGATTTAAACGCAAACCAAGTCCGGTTTTACGGACTTAACTGACAGTGTACCACTGATGGGCGGCAAGGCGTTTCCGCCCGTAAAGCCATGGTCATGGTCTTATCTATCGTTTGACCGTTTTCTGCTTATGTTGCGATTGGATTTGACCATTCTATCGCCAACCTCTTCCTCGTCCCTGCTCGCACATTGGCAGGAGCCGCGGTGTCCACCAGCGTTCTTATCGCCAATCTGCTATCCGTATTGACGGGCAACATCAGCAGCAGCGCCGGGGGGATTGGTTGGGCATGCCGATTGGCTATCTGCCGCAGTTTGCGAGACAAAAAACAACCAGCCTTTGACACCTGCATACAAAACCGGAGGATCCAAAGACCCTCCGTTACCAATCCAATGACAGAATTGTCTCAGACAACCTTTGTATAGGTGCCCCTACCCGCCAGAATGCCTTTGAATCCGCCAGGCTCATCTAGTGGGAACACAATCAGCGGCAGATTGTTGTCACGCGCCAAGGCAATTGCACTCGCATCCATTACCCGCAAACGCTTCGCCAGCACTTCATCATATGTAATCTCGTCATAGCGCACCGCGTCGTCATGCTCAGCCGGGTCTTTGTCGTAGATACCATCTACACCGTTTTTGCCCATAAAGATCGCCTCACATGCCATCTCATTGGCGCGCAGCGTCGCTGCTGTATCGGTGGTGAAATACGGGTTTCCAGTTCCGGCCGCAAAAATACACACACGCTTCTTCTCAAGGTGACGTACCGCGCGGCGACGAATATATGGCTCAGCGACCTCGTCCATTCGGATCGCACTGATCACACGTGTGAAAACGCCCAACTCTTCCAACGCACTCTGCATTGCAAGCGCATTCATTACGGTTGCCAGCATGCCCATATAGTCTGCCGTGGTGCGTTCCATACCCTGGGCAGCACCGGACAGGCCGCGGAAAACGTTACCGCCACCAATGACCATGCAAATTTCGACACCCATGTCATGAACCGATTTCACTTCTCTAGCGATACGCGCGATTGTTGGTGGGTGTAGGCCGTAGCCCTGGTCTCCCATCAACGCCTCCCCCGAAATCTTCAACATCACACGGTTAAAGGTTGCGTCCGAGGGGACGGTTTCGTCGCTCATGTTGCACTCCATCTGCGCATCGTTTTAGGATTGCGGGCAAAATGTCGGAAAACGCGCGCAGGTTCAATGCGAGAGTTGGAGATAACCGACAAAAGTCAGGTAAAGTCAGGTCAATCTCATGTCACAGTTGCCGCCTATCATCCCGGATCAACCGGTTCTGATCGCAGGCCCTACCGCCAGCGGCAAAAGTGCCCTGGCGTTGCAGATCGCGCAGGAACAGGGTGGCGTCATCATCAATGCTGACGCGATTCAGGTGTTTAACAACTGGCGCGTACTGACCGCCCGTCCACCCGAGGAAGACGAAGCCATTGCCCCGCACTTACTCTACGGCCACGTGCCCTATGATGTGGACTACTCAGTAGGCCATTGGCTGCGTGATGTTGTTCCGCTTTTGACCAACGGGCCCCGCCCGATCATTGTCGGCGGCACTGGTCTTTACTTTACCGCTCTCACACAAGGCTTAGCTGAGATACCTGCCACCCCGCCAGCGCTGCGCGAGGAGGCCAACGCCCGCGTTACCAAGGACGGCTTTGAAGCCCTGCTGGCCGAACTCGACGCAGAAACCGCGGCCCGCATTGACCGACAAAACCCGATGCGAGTGCAGCGCGCCTGGGAAGTACTGACCGCGACCGGCACACCGCTAGCCGATTGGCAGGACAACACGCCACCACCGCTTCTCCCTCTCTCAGAAACCTTGCCTATTGTCTTCGACGCACCCAAAGACTGGCTCAACGCGCGCATCGCCCGCCGCTTTGATCTGATGCTGAAAGACGGCGCACTGGAAGAAGCGAAGGCCAATCTCGCCACCTTTGATCCCGCACATCTCTCTGCTAAAGCCATTGGCGCGCCGGAACTTATCGCCCACCTGAACGGCGAAATTGATCTGGAAACCGCCCGCGAACAGGCCACAATCGCAACGCGTCAGTTTGCCAAACGCCAACGCACCTGGTTCCGATCCAAAATGAAAACTTGGCACCACTATACGCCGGACGGCCTCTAATCCACGCGGGCTTCCGCCAGTTTGCGACAAAAGGCGCCAAGTCTTCACTTGCTCGAATCGCACATACTGCGCTTAATCGGCGGCAAGATGACTGATAAAAATTTACATATCCCGTCATTTATGACCAAACCGGGCATGAGCGGCATGTCCGCATCAGTGCATAAGCCTGCAGCCCCAAAAGACCCAAAACCAACTCTGCGGCCCATTGCGCCGGACCAGCCATTACCGCAAATTCGTGTAGAAACACTTGCCGGTCTGACCAAAGGCGCACCGTGGTTGCTGGAACAATTGCACGTCCGCACTCACCACATACTACTTTGGACGACACGCGGCCAAGGCCGCGTTCTTCTGCACGGTTTGCGGCGCGGCTTTGGCGCCCACAACGCGATCTTTGTCCCAGCTGGTAAAATGGTCGCCTTTGAGCTGGGCCTTCAGGTACAGGGCCTCGCCATGTTAATCCCGGACGATGGCCGCGTCACGCTGCCTGATCGCGCGCAGCATCTTAGATTGCAGGACGGCACGGAACAGGCTGAATTCACGTCTATTTTGGACGCCCTCCGTCGCGAGCTACGCGAACAGCGGCCCTTCATGGCCGAAGCTCTTAACGCCCATGCCCGCCTGCTCTCTGTAGCCCTGCGCCGCGACCTCCAAGACGCCGGTCCGCCGCCGCCGACCCGCGCGTCTGAGCGGATTGTGCGACGATTCTGTGACATCCTCGCCGCCGAATACACCAAAGGCCATCCAATGGCCTGGTATGCTGATCAGCTCGACATCACTCCGACTCATTTGACCCGCGTTTGCCGCCAAGCTGCAGGCCTCACCGCGGCAGAGATGCTCTCACAAATGACTCAGCACCGCGCGCGCAGCCTTTTGTTGGATAGCGACCTGCCGATCAATCGCGTGGCTGATTCTCTGGGTTTTGGCAGCGCCGCGTATTTCACACGCTTCTGCCAGCAGCACTTTGGCGCTGCGCCAAGTCAGGTCCGAAAACGGGCCCGCGCCTGAACTTTTCTATGAAATAAGGGGACTTATCCGCCCCAGATCACTTGCACGTAGTTGCGCGTCTCGGCATATGGCGGCACGCCACCATATTTCTCTACAGCGCCCGGCCCCGCGTTGTAGGCTGCCAATGCCAGACGCCAGCTGCCAAACTTCTGGTATTGCTGCTTAAGGTACCGCGCCCCACCTTCCAGGTTCTGCTGCGGATCAAGCGGATCGACTCGCAACAGCCGCGCGGTCTGCGGCATCAACTGCGCCAACCCCAAAGCCCCCTTGTGAGATTTTGCCGTGGCATTCCAGTTGCTTTCCTGCTGAACCAGTTTCAGGAACAGATCCACCGGCACGCCATGTAACAAAGCCGCTTCCTGCGCCATCGCAAGATACGGTCCACGATACTTGCCCTGATAGCTGCCCGTGCCCCACTTAGATGGCGTATAAACAGGCTTTGGCTTGAGACGGACAGAATTGCGGTATTGCTCAGACGCGCGCCCATCGAGCACTTTTGTCTGGTTCTTAAACAGCCGCGCATTGGATTTGGTCGACAGGCTCTGCGCTGCCACCGGCCCGGAAACCAAGGCCAATCCGATTACAAGTCCCAAAATCCTGCGCGCCATTTGCGCCTGCTCCACCCTGCTTTTGCGGCTTTCTTAACCAAATTGAAGGGATTTTTCCAGAGCTGAGAGACACACTTGGCAAAATCCCGCGCGTACAGCTTCGCTCCCAACGCATCTTATCCACAAGAAACCGCTTCCCATTCCGCCCTTGCAGTGGTGTATGGTGCCCCAAATCGAGAAAAAGAATCCGTGGGAGACATAGGCGCATGGCCGGATCGGTGAACAAAGTAATTATCATTGGCAACCTGGGTCGCGAACCTGAGGTGCGCTCCTTCCAGAACGGCGGCAAGGTGTGCAACCTGCGCATAGCCACCTCTGAGACTTGGAAAGACCGCAACACGGGTGAGCGCAAAGAGCGCACTGAATGGCACTCTGTGGCCATTTTTCAGGAAGGCCTCGTGCGCATTGCCGAGCAGTACCTTCGCAAAGGCTCCAAGGTCTATATCGAAGGCAAACTGCAAACCCGCAAATGGCAGGATCAGTCCGGTCAGGACCGTTACTCCACCGAAGTAGTGCTGCAAGGCTTTGACGGCGTCCTCACCATGCTCGACGGCCGTTCCGGCGGTGGTGACGGCGGCGGCTTTAGCGGTGGCGGTGGCGGCGGCTACGATCAGGGCGGCGGCGGTTACGGCGGTGGCTACGATCAAGGCGGCGGTGGCGGAAACTTCGGTGGCGGCGGTGGCGGCAACCAGGGCGGTCCAGCGCCAAGCCGTGACATGGACGATGAAATCCCGTTCTAAGTCACAGACACAGTGTGTTTCAGAGGTCGCCTTTTGGCGGCCTCTTTTTTGTGGCGCACCATCTCCTGCTGACCTTTACACCAGCGCAAACTTCTCCCAATGTCTTGCACAAGTGAACGATCATTCAGCGAGGCCCGACATGAGCGACCAAACAAGTTTTGACCAACAACTCACAGACCGACTGGTCACCTATTGCGCCATCGACAGCCAATCAGACGAGCACTCCACCAGCATCCCGTCCACCGAAATTCAACTCGACGTCTCCCGCCATCTGGTCGCGGAACTGAAGCGCATCGGCGCGTCTGATGTGGAGCTGACCTCTTACGGCGTGGTCCTCGCGACCGTCCCCGCCACCGTGAAAACTGCGCCCACCATCGGCTTCTGCGCCCATGTCGACACTGCGCCACAGTTCAACGCCACCGGTGTGAAACCACGTGTGATAGCCAACTGGGACGGCAGCGACATCACCTATCCAGACAACCCCGATCTGGTTCTGAGCCCGTTAACTTCTGCCTACCTCGAAGGCAAAGTAGGCGAAGACATCATCACCGCCTCCGGCCTCACGCTTTTGGGCGCCGACGACAAAGCAGGCGTCGCCATCATTATGACTATGGCTGAGCACCTCCTGACCACGCCGGGTCTAAAGCATGGCAAGGTCCGCCTCGCCTTCACCCCGGATGAGGAGATCGGCAAAGGCGTGCACGCCAATCTGCCCGCTGATTTTGGCGTCGACTTCGCCTACACACTGGACGGTGCCAAACGCGGCACCATGGAATATGAAACCTTCTCCGCTGACGGCGCCGTAGTCACCATCACCGGCACCTCAGCGCACCCCGGTTACGCCAAAGACAAACTCACCAACGCCCTGCATGTGGCGGCACAGATTGTCTCAGATCTGGACGAACCCGGCACCACACCTGAAACCACCTCACGCCGCGAAAGCTTCACCCATGTCTACGCACAAGACGGCGGCAGCAGCGAAGTCACTTTGCGTTTCATCCTGCGTGCCTTTGAGATGGACGATCTGGAGGCGCAAGCCACGCGCCTGCAAGCCGCCTGCACCAAAGCCGAAGGAGCTTTCCCCGGCTCCAAAGTGACCTGCGAAATCAGCAAGCAATACCGCAACATGCGCTATTGGTTGGAAAACGACATGACTCCGGTGGAGCTCGCCCGCGAGGCCATCCGCACTGAAGGTTTTGATCCGGCCTCCGAGCCAATTCGTGGCGGCACCGATGGTTCCCGCCTCACCGAACTCGGCGTACCCTGCCCGAATCTCTACACGGGTATGATGGAAATCCACGGCCCATTGGAATGGATCTCAGTACAAGACATGGCCAGCGCCACACGGATGATCACCAACCTGGTGCAAATCGCTGCAAAATAACACAAAAGCCGACCCACTGGGTCGGCTTCGCCATTCGGCTAGAGGCAGGTTTATCGCCGCGCCAGCTCTTCTTGCAGCAGCTGGCGCACAACCTCACTCGGCACATCCGCGGTCACAAAAGCCTCGCCAATCCCGCGCGCCAGAATAAAGCGCAGCTGACCATCGACCACCTTTTTGTCCTGCCCCATCAGGTCCAGCAGCCCATCAGCATCTGGCAGCTCGCCCTCAATGTCCTTGAGATCCACCTTCATGCCCATGGCGCGCAAATGTTCCCGCACCCGGCTTGGCGCCTCCTGCGCACAGAGCCCCAAACGCATCGACAATTCAAACGCCAGCGCACAACCCACGGCCACGCCTTCACCATGCAGCAACCGGTCGCCATATCCCGTGGCCGCTTCCAGCGCGTGGCAGAACGTATGTCCGAGATTGAGCAAGGCGCGATCCCCCTGCTCGGTCTCATCACGCATCACAATCTCGGCCTTCATCTCACAAGACCGTTTCACCGCCGCAATCCGCGCCGCCTCATCCCCTGCTGCCAACGCAGGACCCTGCGCTTCAAGCCATTCAAAGAAAGTAGCGTCACCCAGCATGCCGTATTTCACAACTTCGCCATAGCCGGCCAGGAAATCACGGGGCGTCAGCGTGCCCAACACATCAATATCCGCCAGCACCAAACGCGGCTGATGAAACGCCCCAACAAGGTTCTTGCCCAAAGGGCTATTGATACCGGTCTTCCCGCCCACAGAACTGTCCACCTGCGCCAACAGGCTGGTCGGGATCTGCACAAATCCCACGCCACGACGCAAAATGGCCGCCGCAAACCCGGTCAGGTCACCAATCACGCCGCCGCCAAGCGCGACCACGAGGTCTTTGCGCTCCACACGTTGCGACAGCAGCCATTCAACAGTTCGCTCAATGAAGGCCCAGCTCTTAGTGCTCTCCCCCGCGGGCAGCACCAGCGCCTCCATGGCAATGCCATCCGCTGCCAGCCCGTCGCGCAATGTCTCCAAATGCAGCGCCGCGACGTTTTCGTCCGTCACCACACACACTTGCTTGCGCGCAAGCATCGGACCAATCAGCGCACCGGATTGCGCCAGCAGGCCGGGGCCGATGTGAATGTTATATTCCCGGCCCTCAAGGCCCACATGTACGGTTTCCATCTCGGCTTACGACCCCGCCAAAACATCGGGACGCGCGTCCAACAACGCCTGCGCCACCCGATCTGCCATTTCCTCAATGCTCAACCCGGCCTCCGCCTTCACCGGCAAATCCGCCAAGCTGTAAAGCGGTACTCGCGCATCATAAATTTCCTCCAGCGTTTTGCGGGGGTTTTCTGTGCGCAAAAGCGGCCTGGTGTCTTTGTGTTTCACACGATTCCACAAAAGTTCCACATCCGCATCCAGCCACACTGCCACGCCGCGCGCTGAAATCTCTGCGCGATTGCCTTCCGCAAGATACGCGCCACCGCCGGTAGATAGAATACAGCGCTCCTCCTCCAGAAGACGAGCAATCACCTGACTCTCCTTTAGGCGGAAAAACGCTTCTCCGTCTCGCTCAAAAATCTCGGCAATGCTCATATTTGCCGCCTTCACGATCTCCGCATCGGAATCGATAAAGGGAACATTAAGGTTAGCCGCCAACGCCTTGCCAACAGCGGTTTTTCCGGCGCCCATCATGCCAACAAACACAACAGTTTTTTTCAGTTCATAACTCATAAAGCGCCCGCAATCGGCTAAGCCTTGCCCAAAATTTAGGTTTGCGCATTGAATGACGTGATCTTGTGTAAAAGGCCAGTTATAAGTTTAAAAAAAACAGGCAGGATAATCGAGGATATTATGGGCAGACTCTTTCGAGCCTTGTTGTTTCTGATAGTTTTGGCAGCAGTTGCGCTGGTGGCTTACGCCTATCTCGGACCGATTTTTGGTGCGGACTTCTCCGCCCCCCAAGCCGAGGTGCGCATTCCCCTCGAACTGACGGGACAATAACAGGTGATCCACCCGCTTCGCAGCTCTGTCGCCGCCCTCCTGCTGAGCACGGCGCCGCTTTGCGCTCAGGATGCGCCTCTCTCCGCCATAGATTGGCTCGACCACACGCCCACCGTGACTTTGGACATCGGCCTGCCCCTCAACGAAGCCCCAGTAAGTGAGGGCGTAGCAACACCCACAGTCAACGTCAGCCCGCTCTCAGAAACTTCGCAGGACGCCGTTGGTCTGCTGCCATCCAATGTTACCGGCCTACCCGCCTCTCTCTGGTCCGCCTCTGATGCTGATACTCTTGCCGAACTGGTGGATACGCAGCGCCCGGAGGTTTTGCCCGCAATGCAAGCGCTGCTATATACTCTGCTGTTGGCCGAAGCAGATGCCCCGCGCGAAACCGGCGTTACCAATGAACTTCTCTTGGCGCGCGTCGACAAGCTCGTCGAAATGGGCGCATTGGAACAGGCCGAGGCCCTACTGGAACGCGCAGGCCCCACCACACCGTCGCTGTTCAAACGCTGGTTTGATGTGACCCTCTTGATGGGTCAGGAAACCCGCGCTTGCGACGCCCTAATGGCCGCACCGCACCTGACAACCGATTATGCATCCCGCATCTTCTGCACCGCCCGCGCCGGCGATTGGCGGGCCGCTGCCCTGACACTCGACACAGCCAAAGCTCTGGGCCTGATTTCGGAAGAAATGGACGCGCTCCTACTACGCTTCCTCGATCCGGAACTGTTTGAAGGCGAGCCGCTTCTGGTTGCCGCTAACGGGCCCGACCCGCTCAAATTTCGGCTGTACGAGGCCATTGGCGAAGGCCAAACCGCCGCCCGCCTACCACGCCCGTACGCGCACGCTGACCTGCGCGACACCGCCGGCTGGAAAGCTCAACTGGAGGCGGCTGAGCGCCTCGCCCGCACCTCCGCCCTGCATGAAAACGCTTTGCTTGGCATCTACACCGAAGGGTCTCCCTCTGCCTCCGGCATGATCTGGGATCGTGTCGCCGCACTGCAAGCCTTTGACCGCGCCATGACCGCGCAAGACATTCGGGACGTCTCAGATACCTTGCCGCAAGCTTGGGCCGCCATGCAGCAGGTCCACCTTGAGGTGCCTTTCGCACGCCTTTATGGTTCACAACTTTTGCAATTGCCGCTGCAAGGCGTGACTGCTCGTCTGGCCCGCGACATCGCGCTTTTGTCATCCGACTACGAGCGTGCTGCGCGCTCCGGCCCGCGTGATTTCCTCGCAGGGCTTGCCCTCGGCACCCCGTCCCGCAAACCAAGCGATCCGGTACACCGCGCTATTGCTGACGCCTTCCATGACGCGGGTGTGCCACAGGAAATCTCCACCATGTTGGCCCGAGGCCAGCTCGGCGAAAGCTTACTCACTGCGATGGAGCTCATGGATGACGGAGCGGCTGGCAACCTCGTCGCGCTGACAGAAGCCCTCGCAACCTTCCGCGCCGTGGGGCTCGAAGACACCGCCCGCCGCGCTGCGCTGCAAGTGGCGCTTCTGGACACACGAGGCTAAGCATGGCCGCACCCGCCGATACACTGCAATGGATTTCAACTTTTCTTGAGGCACAAGCTGCTGAACTCGGCGCATCTCCCAACACCCAAGCTGCTTATGCCCGTGATCTGCGTGATTTTGCCACTTGGGCGCACCGCAAATCCCATGACTTTGACGCCCTGACGCAGTCCGACATAGAAGACTACCTACTTTTCTGCGACGCCCAAGGGCTCGCTCAATCCACCCGCGCCCGACGCCTGTCTGCGATTAAACAGATTTATCGCTTTGCCTTTGAAGAGGGCTGGCGCTGTGACAACCCGGCGATCCAGATCAAAGGCCCCGGTCGCGTCAAAAGCCTGCCCAAAACCCTTGAGGTCACTGAAGTCGATGACCTGCTCGCCGCTGCTCGCACCTTTGGGCGCAACCCGACCGATCGCCTGCGCAACACCTGTCTGATGGAATTGCTCTATGCCACAGGCATGCGCGTGACCGAACTGGTCAGCCTGCCGGTCTCAGCCGCCCGAGGCGACCCACAAATGCTTCTGGTGATGGGCAAAGGCGGTAAAGAACGCATGGCGCCACTCTCCCCTCCAGCGCGTGACGCGCTGGCAGCATGGCTAAACAGTCGAGACGACGCTGAGGACACCGCTCGCACCAAAGGCAAGCCATCCTCGCGCTTCCTTTTCCCATCACGCGGAGCTTCCGGGCATCTCACCCGGCACCGCTTCTACATGTTGATCAAAGATCTGGCCGTCACCGCCGGTATCTCCCCGGCCAAGGTCACGCCGCACACACTGCGCCACGCCTTTGCGACACATCTTCTGGCCAACGGAGCCGACCTACGTGTGATCCAAACGCTCCTTGGCCATGCCGATGTGGCCACCACCGAAATCTACACTCACGTTCTGGATGAACGCTTGCGCGAGCTGGTCACCACACATCATCCTTTGGCCAAAGACGGCAAGCGCAATTCCTGAGGCAAGACATCCTCTGAAGGCCAATACCCTGTTAGAAGCGCCTGATCATAGCCCTGCCGCAGCCCAACCTTTTGCATCGCCGCAAACGCAGCCTCCACATCATAGGTCAATTCTCTGATCTCTGCGGTGCCGTCCCGCAAGATCACAAACCGCGTCTCGCGCCGCCCATCGTGCTCCGGCATCCCAACAGCACCGGCATTCACCCATCTGACGTCACCCAGCTGCCTCTCAAACGCGATGCCTGAGTGCCCCGCTACCACCACGTCCACCGATCCAACCAACGTCTCTAGAGCAGCAATCTCCTCAACAAACACAGCCTCCCACGACATTGAAAACACAAACCGCGCCACATCTGTGACCCCGCCATGGATCACCGCCACGCGCTTTCCCGCATGTTGAAACGTAACCACATCCGGCAGCCCCGCCATCCAGCGCCGCGCCTCATCACCCACTTCGGCATTTGCATGGGCATACCACCCCGCCGACAACAGATCACAGGCCGTGCCTGCCTCAAAACCACAGCCGCAATCCAACGCATTGGCGGTCAGCTGCTTCTCACAATTGCCCGCCACCACAACGACCCGCGCGGCGCGCACGGCCGCCACGGTCTCTGCGGGCTGTGCACAGTAAGCCACCACATCGCCGGTGCAGATCACATTACCTGAAGGCACCGCCAAAGCCTCGGTCTGCGCCAACATCGCCTCGGTTGCCTGCAAATTGGAATACAGCCCGCCAAACAGCACCACCGGCCCTACCAGCTCACCCAAATCCTGATATCGCACTGCCCGCCTCCGCCATGTCTTAGCCGCAGGTTTACGACGCCCTTCAAAAAGCACCAATCACAAGGTTGTCAGCCACAAAAAAGGCCGGACACTTGGCCCGGCCTTCCCGACATCATCTCAACTGAGACTTAGTCGTACTTCGCTACGAGGGCTTCTTGGGTGCCGTCAGCGAGGATCGAGTCAATCGCGTCATCCATGCGCGCAATCACGGATTCATCGGTGGTCTTGGAGCAGGCCAGGAAAAATTCGTTGCGGGAAATCTCCATGGCAATCTCAAAGCTGCCGTCTTCAATTGCAACCGCTGCTGCAGACTCCAGCGCCACCATGTAATCCACACGGCCTGCACTCAGCTTCTTCAAGGTCATCTCCGCATCTGGTGCCAGATCGATATCGCTTGCTCCCAATCGGTCCAGCAACGCCACGGCAAAATCGCCAGTCTGCGTACCAACCTTCTTAGTCAGCGCCTGCTCCACAGAGGCCACATCGCCATTCGCGCCCGGTTTTTGAATCAGATAGATCGCCTCGGAGTACATGGGACCGGCCCAGTTGAAACGGTCCTCACGCTCAGGTGTGCGCGCGGTGGTGAACACACAGGTGTTGGCATCCTGCTCTGCCAGCGTGATGGCGCGCGACCACTTGGTCACCTCCATATCCGCTGACACACCTGAACGCGTCAACGCCTCGTTGATGATGTCCACACCGTGGCCGGTCAGCTCACCGTTTTCCACGTAGTTGTAAGGGGCATAGTCTTCCGTAAAAAACTTCACGTCCGCGGCCTGTGCCACGGTTGCGGTGGACAGGGCCATTGCGCAGAGTGCTAGAGTTTTCATAGGTGGATTTCCTCGCTTTAAATCTCTGCCGTTGGTTCTGGCTGTGATATCTAAAGGCAACGTAAACAGGCGCACCTGGCTCACCTCCAATTTTCAAAGCCCCGTTTTTCAAAGGAAAAAGCCGGAGCATCTGCCCCGGCTTTGCCACAACGTTCTCGCAAGGATTTTACGTCAGTAACGCGACACAATCTCTGCCTGTGTACCATCGGTCATGAGAGAATCCATCGCCGCATCAATCTCGGCAACAACCTCCGCAGGCGTGTCATGCGAACAGGCGATGAAGTACTCATCACGAGACACTTCCATCGCGATCTCCAGACCCGCATTCTCCGCAGTGAGCGCGGTGGCACTCTCTTGCCCAAGGACCACATAGTCCAGACGTCCCGCCGCCAGTTTCTTCATGGTCTTGTCCAGATCCGGTGCCGCGTCCACATTGGCCGCGCCCAGTTCTTGCAACAGATCAACGGTGAAATCACCCACTTGTGTGCCAATCGATTTGGCCAGCGCCTGCTCCAACGAAGAAACATCCGCATTCGCGCCTGACTTCTGGATCAGATAGGTGCCTTCGACATACATCGGCCCCGCCCATTGGAACTTGGCTTCCCGCTCGGCCGTGCGCGCAGTAGAGAACACACAGGTGCTCGCATCTTTTTCCGCCAACGCAATCGCACGGGTCCATTTGGTGATCTCTACTGAATGTGACAGCGCCGCGCGTTCCGCCACTTCGTGGATCAGATCGATGCCATGTCCTTTCTGTTCGCCATTTTCCATCCAGGAATACGGCGCATAGTCCTCGGTCAAGAAAGAAACGCTCGCCCCGTCTGCCAAAGCGACGGTTGGCAGCGCAAGGGCTGCAAATACAAAAGCTTTCATTGGATCCCACTCCATATGTGTTTGAACTGCCGCCCCCTTAAACGAAAGCAACTAAAGAAGGCTTAAGCAGTGCACGCCCCCTTGATCCGCCCTGTCCGCGCCCCCATAAACCTAAGTAATTGAGATTTCAGAGGACCCCATGGAGCCCACCACCACTTTTGACACCGCATTCTGGATCACCGCTGGCGTTATCCTGTTTTTGCTCACGTTGTCGGCCTTCTTTTCAGGCTCCGAAACGGCCCTCACCGCGGCTTCGCGCGGCAAGTTGCGTGCACAGGCGGACAAAGGCAGCCGCGGCGCCCAGCGTGCCCTGAACGTCACGGAGGACAGCGAGCGCCTGATTGGTTCTGTTCTTCTGGGCAACAACTTGGTCAACATCCTGGCAACCTCTTTGGCAACAGCTCTCTTCACCCGGGCTTTTGGCGAAGGTGGCGTCGCGCTTGCCACTCTGGTCATGACCCTTCTGGTTTTGATCTTTGCCGAAGTGCTGCCAAAGACCTACGCCATCACCCGCCCCGAAGACGCCGCATCAACCGTGGCCAGCCCGATCAGCGTGATTGTCACGTTGTTCTCACCTATCGTCGCAGCCGTACGTGTGCTCGTGCGCGGCGTTCTGCGCCTGTTTGGCGTGGAAACCGACCCGGACAGTCAGGTGCTCGCAATGCGCGAGGAAATTGCCGGCGCGATACAACTTGGCCACTCCGAAGGCATCGTGGAAAAGGAAGACCGCGACCGCATCTTGGGCGCGCTTGATCTGTCTGATCGTGTGGTGGAAGAGATCATGCTGCACCGCTCAGGCATCCAGATGATCAACGCCGACGACGCGCCCGCTGACATTCTCAAACAATGTCTGGAAAGCAACCACACCCGTCTGCCAGTCTACAAAGAAGATCAGGAAAACATCATCGGCGTTGTGCACGCCAAAGACCTGTTCCGCAGCATGTACACCCGCGCCATGCAGGAAGAGACCAACCCGCGCGACCTGCTGGCCTTCGATCTGACCGAAGTCGCCAAAGAGCCTTACTTCGTGCCGGAAACCACCTCTCTGGACGACCAGATGCGTGAATTCCTGCGCCGCCACGCGCACTTCGCACTGGTGGTGGATGAATACGGCTCCCTACAAGGCCTGATCACCCTCGAAGACATCCTCGAGGAGATCGTGGGGGAAATCACCGACGAGTTTGACGAGGACACCGATCATCCAATCCGCAAATCGGAGGACGGTCAGTTCGTGATCGAGGGCGCCATGACCATCCGCGATCTCAACCGCGCCACCGATTGGTCCCTGCCTGATGACGAAGCCAATACCATCGCCGGTCTGGTGATCCATGAGGCACAGATGATCCCCACCGTGGGGCAGGTCTTCTCCTTCCACGGCTTCCGCTTTGAGGTCACCGGCCGCGAAGCCAACCGGATCACCGATCTGAAAATCCGCCCGCTCTAAACCGACAAACCGGCCTATCCCAGCACTGTGCGTGATGGGCCTCATCATCAAATTGAATGAGGCTTTGCGAGTGTTTGTCGGAATCAGACTTGCTATGTTGCCCGTTGCTGTTCACCTGTGAACCATCTGACGCGCGGGTAACATTATGCAAAACGTACACGGTATTCTGATCCTTGTGGCAGCCATGCTTGGCTTCACGCTCGAAGACATGTTCATCAAGTCGCTCTCCGCGACAGTCCCGGTAGGCCAAATTCTTTTGGCCTTGGGTCTTGGGTCCGGCGCGGTCTTTGCTGTGCTTGCCATCCTGCGAGGCGACAACCTCTTTGCCCCCACCGCTTGGTCCCCGCGCATGTTGCTGCGCACCGCCTGTGAAGCGGGGGGGGCCGTCCTGTTTGCCACGGCCCTGTCCCGCGTCGACCTCTCCACCGTTGCTGCCGTGTTCCAAACCTTGCCGCTGGTCATCACTCTCGGCGCGGCGCTTTTCTTGGGGGAACAAGTGGGCTGGCGCCGCCTCACCGCCATTCTGGTGGGCTTCACCGGGGTCCTGCTGATCATCCGCCCCGGCACCGACGCCTTTGACCCAAACGCCCTGCTTGTTCTCGGCGCCGTGATTGTCGTGGCCATCCGCGACCTGATCACCCGCACCATCGACGCCTCTGTCTCCTCGTTTGTGGTCTCCTTCCAGAGCTTCGCCTCACTTGTGCTCGCAGGCCCGCTCCTTATGCTTTTCAACTCAGCAGACTATGCGACTCTCACCACCTCCCACCTCACCATGATCGCTGGTGCCGTCGCCTTTGGCGCCGCAGGCTACTGGGGGGTGGTCACCGCACTGCGTCTTGGCGAAGCCTCAGTCGTGGCTCCTTTCCGCTACTCACGCCTGCTGTTCTCCATTCTCGTGGGCATGGTGGCTTTTGGCGAACGCCCTGACCTGCCAACTATGCTAGGCGCCACGCTGATCATCGGCTCCGGTCTCTTCACCTTTATGCGAGAACACCGCCTCGCCAAAGCCACCGCCCCCGCACAAGCCTAGGCAAATCCAGCAAAACAGCGTCCTCCTGTCACTGTTAGCCCTAACCTGTGGAAAAACCACCGTTAGCGCTATCAAACAGCGTTTACTTTTGCCCCTGCCCTGCTATAGCTGCGCCCGACATTTGTAGCTTTCCGAGGGATCCTCCGACATGAGCACCATCATTGATATTTTTGCACGCGAAATTCTCGACAGCCGCGGCAACCCAACCGTCGAAGTCGACGTGATCCTCGAAGACGGCACAATGGGCCGCGCAGCTGTCCCTTCCGGCGCCTCCACCGGTGCCCATGAAGCGGTTGAAAAGCGTGACGGCGACAAAGACCGTTATTTGGGCAAAGGTGTTTTGGAAGCTGTGAACGCCGTGAACGGCGAAATCGCGGAATGCCTCGTCGGCATGGACGTGACCGAGCAGGTTGCCATCGACCAGGCGATGATCGAGCTGGACGGCACCCCAAACAAAGGCCGCCTCGGCGCCAACGCCATCCTCGGCGTGTCTCTCGCCGCTGCTAAAGCCGCCGCAGACCACACTGCACAGCCGCTGTTCCGCTATGTCGGCGGCACCTCCGCCCGTGTGCTGCCAGTGCCGATGATGAACATCATCAACGGCGGTGAGCACGCCGACAACCCAATCGACATTCAGGAATTCATGATCATGCCTGTCTCCGCGGCCAACATCCGCGAAGCCATCCGCATGGGCGCCGAAGTGTTCCACACCCTGAAAAAAGAACTCTCCACCGCAGGCTACAACACGGGTATTGGTGACGAAGGCGGCTTTGCCCCGGCTCTGGAAAGCACCCGCAAGGCGCTGGACTTCGTGATGACCTCCATCGAAAAAGCCGGCTACAAGCCCGGCGAAGACATCTACCTCGCCCTCGATTGCGCCTCCTCTGAGTACTACAAAGACGGCAAATACGAGATGGTCGGCGAAGGCAAATCCCTGACCTCCGCAGAAAACGCGCAATACCTTGCCGACCTCTGCAACGACTACCCGATTATCTCCATCGAAGACGGCATGGACGAAGACGACTGGGACGGCTGGAAAGCCCTGACCGACCTGATCGGCGACAAAGTCCAGCTGGTGGGTGACGACCTGTTTGTGACCAACCCAACCCGTCTCGCAGACGGCATTGCGCAGGGCGTGGCCAACTCCATGCTGGTGAAAGTGAACCAGATCGGCTCCCTGACCGAGACGCTGAAAGCCGTCGATATGGCCCACCGCGCGCGCTACTCCAACGTGATGTCCCACCGCTCTGGCGAAACCGAAGACGCCACCATCGCCGACCTCGCCGTGGCCACCAACTGCGGCCAGATCAAAACCGGCTCCCTGTCGCGCTCTGACCGTCTCGCCAAATACAACCAGCTGATCCGCATCGAAGAAGCGCTGGGTGAAACCGCCGAATACGCAGGCCGCTCCGTGCTGAAGTAAGCCTTCGTGCATATAAGTAACAAAAAACCCCGCCATTGAGCGGGGTTTTTCTTTCTCTGGAGTTGCGCCTACTGCCTCAGTGCAGGTGCTCAGACAGCACCTCAACAAGCTTGTCGATACGCACCGGCTTTGGAATGAACCCGGCGAAGCCAACGTCGTCACATTCTTTCTTCTGCATATTGGACACGCTTGCGGTCACGGCGATGATCTTTGGCCCTTCCGGGGACAGCAACCGGCTGATCTCACGGGTGGCATCGATGCCGTCCATATTGGGCATGTTGATATCCATCAAGATCACATCATACTGCCCGGACTCCGCTTTTTGCACACACTCAAGGCCGTCATTTGCGACCTCGCAATTGATGCCGCAGTGCTTCAACAGTCGCTGCATCACCTTCAAATTGATCGGTTCGTCATCGGCCACCAAAATACGCGGATTGAGGGCAGAAAAGTCTGGCTTGGTCATGCTGCGTTCCTTTTGTTTTGCGATGCGCCATTGCTGGCAGTGCTGAGTTTCGTTGGTATGGTGAGCGTAAACGTGGACCCCTTGCCCACTTCACTTTCAAGCGTGATATCGCCGTTTGCTTCCTGTGCAATGCCTTGCGCAATTGACAGGCCCAGCCCGGTTCCGCCAGCCTTGCGAATAGAGGAGCTGTCCGCCTGTACAAAGCGTTCAAAGATCTTGGCCTGATCCGCCGGCGCAATCCCCGCACCTGTATCCGTGACCGCCACGGAAAACACTGCGTCCTCCGTTCCCTCAGCTTGCACAACAGTCGCGCTGACGTGAACGGAGCCTGCGTCGGTAAACTTCACCGCATTGCCAACCAGATTCACAACAACCTGCTGCAACCGCTTGGCATCCCCTAGAATCTCGGGCGTATTCTCAGGCACTTCAAGGTGGAAGGACAAGTCCTTCTTCTGTGCCAAGATCGTCGCAAAGCTGGTCGCATTCTTCATAAAGCCCTTCACCTCAATCGGCTCGGATTTCATGCGCAGCGCCCCCGCCTCGATCTCACCAAATGTCAAAATCTCTTCAATCAGTGCCATCTGACTGTCTGCACAGGAGTTTAGAATATCGATCAGCTCTCTGTCCTCTTCCGGCAAGTCCACCAATTCCAAAAGCTGTGCGGCCCCAATCACACCGTTCATTGGCGTGCGCAGCTCGTGGCTGATGGTAGCAAGGAACTGCGTCTTGGCCATATCCGAGGCCCGCGCAGCTTGCGCTTCTTCTTGCAGCTCAGACTGAATGCGCAGAATTTCCGCGACAAGCGGCCGGGCCACCGTGAACCAGGCAAAAACCGCCGCGAACAGCGCGATCACAAACACCAGCACGGACAAGAAAACCGGCAACTCGCCAGCGGTCTGGGATTGTTGCGTCAGCACCGCGTTCACATGATCGATTTGCTCGGAAGACAGCGTGTTGACCTCAGCCCAAAACACTTCCAGAGAGGACGGATCAGTCTTGCCATCGGCAAAGATCTCCGCCGCGGCCAATAGGATAGTCCCAATCACGTTCTCCAAAGAAACTTCCTCGCCGGCGCCTGCCTCCCAGGTCTCTTCCTCTTCTTCCCAGATGTCTTCCAAAATCTCAGGCATTTCATTGCCGAGCAGCCCCAATTCGGTGCCCAAAGCAATCGGATCAACGCCAGCCTCACGTGTGCGTTCGTTCAATGCCTGTCGGGTTACAGCCTCAGTGTCCTCTTCGATTTCGTCGCCATCTGGATCCGCAGCCCGCAAAGCCGAATAGTATCCAAACGCTCGGACATAGGTTTCCTGCGCCTCCGCAGCGTCGTAACCCCGAGACGTCTCTAACTGCGCCGCGTAGCCTTTCAGTTTAGACACCGCTTCAACCATTTGCCCCATGGTCAACACGTACCGTGTCGTCGCAGCCGCAGACTGATGAAAGTACACAGAGGCCACGCTAGCAACAAACATGGGAACCAGCAGAACAGCGATCGTAGCAAAAAGCCTACGCCTTAGGTGACTTTGATGGATAGAGCCTACTTTCGCGTCTGTACCCCCATTGTTGCTGCTCATTTGGATCTCCGTTGTCGCTGAAATTGTGTTAATTCTGGCACGCGGTTTTCTGTTGGTAGGCTATGCATGTTGCGAAACTCTTAACCTTTGCCAAAGAGACTGAAATTTGGGTTGTCCAGTCTGGGAAATATTCACGGGAACCTGCCAAAGATAGCTGTCCGAAGTCGGAACCGCTGAGCTGATCTCCGCCGACTTCACGCCTTCGTGACGCCAATGTGTGTTGACCTCCCCCCACTGGAACCTGTCACACCTTGCACAAAGAAAATCATGAGGCACGCATGGCACACTCCCCCAAAACTCCTCGGCTCACCCGCCGGTCCTTCGTGATCAGCAGCACGCTCACGCCGTTTGTGGCCGCCGCCCCCGCGCTGGCGCTTACTGAGGACGAGCCAGAGCCGGGCGTACAGCGCAACGTCTCCTCCTTCCGCACCCATGACTGGCAGGATCATTTTGACACGCTTGGCGCGGGTCTGATTATCTCCGACACCACCACCCGCGTGTTGCAGCACTGGACGGCGGATGGCGAAATGCGCATCTATCCAACCTCCGTGCCGCTGACCGATGACCTCACCAAACGCGGCTACACCGAAGTCACTGAAAAGCGGGCCAATCCAAGCTGGGCACCCACACCCTCCATGCGGGAGCGTAACCCGGAGTGGCCTGCCCTGATCAAGGGCGGCGATCCGGCCAACCCTATGGGCACCCGCGCGCTATACCTCTCGTGGCAGTACTACCGCATCCACGGCACCCATGACACGCGCAAGATTGGCCGTCGTTCCTCCAACGGCTGCATCGGCCTCTACAACGAGCACATTGAAGAGGTGTTTGACCGCACCAAGGTCGGCACCAAAGTCAAACTGATCTGATCCCAAGTCCATGACCAAGCCACTCGTCCTCGCAGGCGTGGTGCTGGCTGTAGGCGCGGCCACATTTGCCGCCATCCAGTTTCAGCCCACCCCAGTCCAGCCAGTCACCGCCCCCAAAACAGCAAGCGCCTCCGCCATGGTTGCAGTGAAACAGCCCGCCGCCCACAGCGAGCTGGCGCAAATGGGCAAACGCGCCTTTGAGGCCACCTGCGCCGCCTGCCACGGCGACAACGCCGCTGGTCAGGACGGCATTGCCCCACCTCTGGTGCACAAAATCTACGAGCCCGGCCACCATTCGGACATGGCCTTCTTCATGGCCGTCGACAACGGCGTGCGTGCCCACCACTGGTCCTTTGGGAACATGCCTCCGGTGGCAGGCTTGACCAAAGGCGACGTCAAAGCCATCGTGGCTTACGTCCGTGAACTGCAACGCGAAAACGGCATTTTTTAAACGCCTGACACCACCGACACGTATCCGCCTCACAACCGATCTCTAAGAGTACCCCCATGCCCCTCACCCGCCGCCAGTTCCTCGCCAGCACCGCCGCCCTCGCGATCGCCCCTAAAACCAGTCTCGCCGGTGCCACCCCGGTGATCGAGGCCACCACTGGCCGGGTGCAGCTGATTGATGCGGAGTTTGGCGATTATCCGGAAACCGAGGTCTGGGGTTACAACGGCTCTGTTCCGGGCCCGCTCCTGCACTTCAAACAAGGCGATACGCTCAAACAAGAGCTGCTCAACAGCCTGCCCAGTCCGACCGCCATTCACTGGCACGGCATCCGCGTGCCTAACGCCATGGACGGCGTGCCCGGCATGACCCAGGACGCGGTGCCCACCGGCGACCGCTTCCACTACAAATTTCCGCTCAAAGATGCCGGCACCTACTGGTACCACTCCCACAACCAATCCACGGAACAGGTCGCCCGCGGCCTCTACGGTGTGATTGTGGTGGAGGAAACCAACGCGCCCGACGTGGATCACGACATTGTCGTGGTACTGGACGATTGGCGGCTGAGTGACGAGGCCCAAATCACCGACGACTTTAACGCCATGCACGACTGGACCCACGCCGGACGGCTTGGCAACTACATCCACGCGCAGCTCTCCGAGCAGCCAGCAGCAGTGCCGGAAAACGCCCGCCTGCGCCTGCGCTTTGTCAACGTCGCCACAGACCGTGTCATCACCGTCTCGGTGCAAGGCGGCGACGGCAAACTGGTCGCCCGCGATGGCATGCCGCTGAACACCCCCGAACCGCTCGACGCCATGCCCTTTGGCCCGGCCGAGCGCGCCGACGTCATCATAGACGCGCAAGCCAACGAGGCCAACGCGCTGCAGATCGTCCTGCAAGAGGGCGACACAGGCTATCTGCTCAAGGAAATCCCCATCGCAGGCACCCAACCCGCCCGCGAGGCAATCCAGCCTTTACCAGCCAACCCAATGCCACGCCTCACCGATCTCACCGACGCCCTGACCGTGCCCCTGCATATGGAAGGTGGCGCCATGGGCGGGTTGCGTGAGGCAACCTACCAGGGCGAAAAACTAGACGTGCGCAGCTTGGTCGACAAAGGCCAGGTCTGGGCCTTCAACGGCCAGGCCGGGCTGAGCGACACGCCGCTGGTCGAAGTGCCCCAAGGCCAGATCGTGCGCATCCCGATGCTAAACGACACGTCCTTTGCCCACGCCATGCACCTGCACGGCACCCATTTTCAGGAAGTCCTGCCGGGCGGCAGCTTTGGCCCATTGAAAGACACGCTTTTGATGCAGCCCCGCGAAACCCGCGAAATCGCCTTCATCGCTGGGGCGCCGGGCAAATGGCTGATGCACTGCCACATGTTATCCCATGCTGCGGCGGGCATGCGCACCTGGATCAAAGTGGTGTGAGCGGAAGAACACTGTGGCAAGAAGAAACAATTTTCTGAAGCAAAATCTGATACTTAAAAAATAACCGCCACAAAACGCAAAAATCTTTCTTTCCGGTGTCGAAATCCGGAGGTTGCTCTCGTCCTTGGGGTACAGACACCCAAAGGAGGGACACATCGTGATTTTCACAATAACACCAATTTACGCCTTGGCGGCATCTCTGATCTACATGGTTCTTTGGATGCGGGTCACATCCAAACGCAGCGCATTAGGGCAATCCATCGGCGACGGCGGTGACACCGATCTGCTTCTGCGCATCCGCCAACACGGCAATTGCGCGGAATGGACAAGCTTTCTTCTGATCCTGATGATCCTCGCCGAAGGCATGGGCGCCCCCGCTCTGTATCTTCATATCAGTGGCGTACTGTTGCTCATTGGGCGGATTGCCCATCCCTTTGGTCTGAAAAAAGACAACGCCAGCCACATCCTGCGTTACGTCGGCAATGGCACCAATATGCTCGCTACACTCAACCTGGTGATCTGCCTCGGCGTGAACATTCTAGGCTTCTAAAGTCGCACAATCTCCAGTTTACTTGCCCCCAAGGAAAGGGAATTCCAATGAAATACATGCTATTGATCTACAACAACCCTGAGCAACAACCCGATTACGGGACAGAGGCGTTTGACGCCATGATGCAAGGGTTCTTTGCTGCAAATGACAAAATGAAGGCAGACGGTGTGCTGGTTGACGGCGAGAGCCTGTCAGAACCCAAAACCGCCACCTCAGTACGTATCAAAGAATGCAAGACCGAGACCATGGACGGGCCGTTTGCCGAAACCCGGGAATATCTGGGCGGGTATTACATAATCGACGTGCCTAATCTGGATGCCGCAATCTCTTATGCAGAACTGATCCCATCCGCCAAATGGGGCACCATCGAGGTGCGCGCATTGATGGATTATAATCCAGCAGGAAACTAATGACACACGCAGCCGCCCCCATTGCCATCTATAAAGCCATTGAAGATGTGCTTCAGAAGGATCAGGGGCGGCTGATGGCTGGCCTGGTGTCACGTCTTGGGGACTTTCAACTTGCCGAAGACGCCCTTCAGGACGCGTTAATCTCAGCCATGTCGCATTGGGGACGCTCCGGCCTACCGCACGCGCCAACCGGCTGGCTGATGAAAGTCGCCTACAACCGAGGCATCGACCGGATCAGAAAAGGGCAAAGCGAAACAAGAAAGAGCCAAGATTTCGGTATGGTGCATCCCAGTTGGACAAATGTCCCGGATGAAGACCCAATCCCGGACGAACGGCTGCGCCTGATTTTTGCCTGCTGCCACCCAATACTCGGCGAAAAGTCCCGCGTCGCATTGACGCTTCGCACGGTGTGCAATCTCACAACGCGAGAAATTGCTGCCGCCTTTTTGGACAATGATGTCGCCATCGGGCAACGTATTTCCCGCGCCAAAACAACCTTTAAAAACGCGGGCATCGGCTTTGAAATCCCAGAACCGGACGCGTGGCCAACACGGTTGAACACCGTCTTGTCTGCAGTCTACCTGATCTACACAGTGAGCTATGTAAACGAGGATCGCAGCGACCGCGACCTTGGCGGAGAAGCCCTGTTTTTGCTGCGCCTGCTCAACAAACTATGTCCGGACGATCCCGAAATCGAAGGCGCTTTGGCTCTTGTCTTGTTGACCGAGGCGCGCCGTGAAGCACGCGTTGGTGCAGACGGTGCCAGCGTGCCACCAGAAATCCAAGACCGCCAGCTCTGGAACACGCCTATGATTGAGGAAGGCCGCGCTCTGCTCAACACAGCCATGGAGCGCCGATGTCCCGGCCCCTATCAAATCAAAGCGGCCATCGCGGATTGCCATATGTCCGGCCCCACGCCCGATTGGCAACAAATTTCCCTGCTGTACGGTGCGCTTTGGCCCTATGAACCAACACCCGTCGTGGCGCTAAACTGGGCAACCGTGATGGCGGAACTAGGGGAAATTGAGCTTGCACTCAAAAAGATCGAAACACTGGAAACCGACCTGCGCACCTTTCAACCATATTTTGCGGCCTACGCGGATGTGCTTGTGAAAACGGGGCGTATTCATGATGCCAAAGAAGCCTATCGCACTGCGGCGAACATGGCGCAGAACGAGTCTAGCAAAAGGTTTCTGGAGAACGCCCTCGCCAAACTGGAGATAGAAAACCCGATCGACCCTGCTGTCCCATTTTAAAATGCACAGGGTTTCCGCAATTATTCTAAACGATCCCGCCAGCCATGTGTTGGCTCAAAGCCAACCATCTCTTTGGCTTTCTTATTGGCATAAAACGTCTCGTAAATGTCCATCGCTCCACGCACCTCCACTCCCTGATAAAACTGCGCGATCACCTGAGCCGAAGGGATGCCGACGGAGCTGTCATCATTGGCCACATTGAACACCTCATAGCCCAGCCCGTCGGTCTTCAAACAGCAATCCACCATATGACCCAAATCCCTTGCATCGATATAGGCAAAGATATTGCGCCGCCGCAGGGCCGGATCTGTGACAAAGGCCGGGAACATCTCGGCGTATTCATGCGGCTCGATCACATTGTTGATCCGCAACCCATAAATGTCGCTACCGGTGCGCGCCTGAAAACTGCGCGCGGTGGCCTCATTACAGACCTTGGACATGGCGTAGCTGTCATGGGGCACAGTCGGATGGGTCTCATCCACTGGCACAAAATCCGGTTTCACCTCGCCATCAGCAAAGCACACGCCATAGGTGGTCTCCGAGCTGGCAAAGATCACCTTGGGAATGCCAAGTTTCACCGCTGCCTCAATCACGTTGTAGGTGCTTAAGGTGTTCTGCCGAAAACACTCGCCATCGGTGCCAATCATCACCCGTGGCACCGCCGCAAAATGCACCACCGCATCATAGCTTGGCACGCCTATGCCCGCGTCTAATTCGTGAAAATCCGTAAACTGCGACATCGCGCCGATCACTTGCCCTGCATCACAGAGATCAATCAGCAGTTCGGAACAGTCCAGCCTCGAAGGCACCCGGTCCGCGTTGACCACATGATGGCCCTTTTCCAGCAGATGCCGAATGGCCCATTTGCCTGCTTTGCCGCTACCACCCGTAAAGAAAACCCGCATCTCATCCCCCGCCTGTCACGTCAGATAACTGACCCAGTTAAAGGCGATGATGGTGCACAAGCGGAGGTGAAGCAAGTCTGGCACCGATACCACTCACAAACAAAAAGCCCCGCACGAAGGCGGGGCTTTCTCACAAAATCTCTCAACCGTTACGGCTGATATGGCAGCGAGCTGTGGTGCAGAACAATCCGCAAAACGCCATTGGCGTCTTTCTTATAACCAAAGCTCTTGTTGGCTTTGGTGACATTGCCGTCTTTGTCGGTCATAATGCCCGTGCCTTGCCACATTGCGACATCACCCTCGATGAAGCTTGCAGCGGTAACCATCTCGACATTCCGCCATCCCAAAAGCGCAAACCCACCGTCCAGCGGGTATTCCTCGTCATGGGCGACAAAATAAGAAAGTGCGCCTTGCTTGGTGGGGCGAAAGGTCTGATCGCCGCTTGCCAAAGTGGGTTTGAAAAGCACTGGACCCAGATTGTAGCCATAGGCCGCATCCAGAACCCCTTCAGCCACAGATCGCGCCTCATCAATTCCGCCCGCCTCATAGGCTTTGGAAACCGCCACAAGGCCAGCGCCCCAGGCTTCACGTGCTGCGTTCAGTTCGGATTCAGTGATGGCCACGATAGAGTACCTCTCTCTCTAACTAGAAGCAAATTTGAGCCTATGTGGACGACGACATGCAGCGTTTCAAGTCTAGCTCCTCGGATTTTCGAAATTTCCGCACCAACACCGTCCCCAACGTCACCCTTGCGCACAGCTTAGGCGCGACTAGCCTGCGTCGCATGCAGATGACTTGGTACCAAAGCAAGCTCTCCGGCGGCACCGCCGCTGCCTGGCAGAACAACGGCACCGGCCCGACCGTGGTGTTCCACCATGCCACCGCTCTTGGCCCACGCTGCTACGCGCCGTTCCTCTCTGCACTTGGAGACAGTTACCACCTCAAGGCGCTCGCCATGCGCCCCTTGTGGCAAGACGCCCCGCCGCCCAATCCTCGGCGTGAGTGGGATCTTTTTGCCGACGACATGATCGAATGGATCGAGGCCACGCAAAACGCGCCAGTCTTGGCAATGGGCCACTCCATCGGCGCCGCCACCACGGCTATGGCTGCGGTGAAACGCCCGGACCTGTTCAAAGGCCTGGTGCTGATTGAGCCATCCGGCGTCACCCGCCGCATCCGCCTACTGCTCAAACTTCTGCCCTACCGCCTGCGGCAAACCAAAGGCCCCGCCGCCGAGGTGCTCAACGGCCCGACCAACTGGCCAGACCTCGCCGCCGCATTTGCCTATTACCGCGCCTCCAAAGCCTACCGCCGCTTTGATGACGCCACCCTGCGCGGCCTGATCGAGGCGCTTACCGTGCCCGATCCGACCGGTTTCAAGCTGGAGTACCCGCGCAATTGGGAAGCTCACCTCTACGCCACGCCGCCATTGATCCTGCCAACCCTCAAACGCCTGTCTGTGCCCACTGAGATCATCGTCGGTAAACCGTCCCTGTTCATGGACCCATCCATCGCCCACAGCCTACGCAACAACCGCCCGGACATAACCTTCCAGTCCCTGCCTGATTATGGCCACTTGTTGCCGCTGGAAGCCCCCGGCAAAGTTGCTGCTGCAGCCCGCACCGCTCTGGACCGGCTCAGCTGACAGCTTTCCGCTTGCCTCCACTGCGCCAAACTGCGCCTATGTCGCCAATGAACGACATCGGACGCAGCTCATGACCGCAGATCAGATCATCGCTCGGCTCAACCTCGCACCGCATCCCGAAGGTGGCCACTACCGCCAGACCTGGATTGCCGAAAGCGAAGACGGCACCCGCCCCGCAGGCACCTCAATCTATTTCCTGCTAAAAGCGGGCGAAACCTCGCACTGGCACCGCGTCGATGCCGCCGAAATCTGGCACTTCTACGCCGGTGCACCGCTGATCCTATCGCTTGCAGAAACTGACCAAGGCCCCGCCACCGATCATGTGCTTGGCGCCGACCTCACCGCAGGCCAGTTTCCGCAACACATCGTGCCCAAGGACCACTGGCAAGCCGCCCGCAGCACCGGCGATTGGACGCTGGTCGGCTGCACCGTTTCCCCGGCGTTTCAATTTGAAGGTTTTGAATTAGCGGCACCAGCTTTTGACATTCCGCGCTGACTCTTGCTCAAAAGTCGCGCCGAGCATCACCCAACGTGTTTACCCCTCAGGCTCACTGACCGTGCCGCCGCCAACAAGCGCCATCACTCCGGTTGTGCTGGGACAGCTTGTCGGCAGGCCCCGCGCAACGCGTACAGCCAGATAAGCAAAGGCCTGCGCCTCCAGCATATCCCCATCTAGCCCAACCTCTTCCACCGGTACCGCCGGACAGTCCAACGACACCTGCAGCATCTCCATCAACACCGGATTGAGACGCCCGCCCCCTGTGACCAACACCCGGCTCGGCGCTTCGGGACAATGCCCCATGCCCTGCGCCACAGCCGCTGCACACATCGCGGTCATGGTTGCGGCAGCGTCCTCATCAGACAGCTCCCGCACCAGATCCATCATCTCTGGAAAATCATTCCGATCCAATGACTTCGGTGGCATCCGTGAGAAATACGCCTCCTGCAAAAACAGCTCCAGCGCCCCGGTGGCCACCGTGCCTTTGGCGGCCACTTTGCCCCCTTCGTCAAACGCTAGGCCCCGCCGCGCGCGCAGCATGTCATTTAACGGCGCATTGGCTGGTCCCGTATCAAACGCTAGCAACGCGCCTTCCTCCTCCGGCGCGGCGTTGCGCGGGTCCACCCAGGTGATATTGCCCACACCGCCCAGGTTCAAAAACACCACCGGCTCAACTGCACCAAACCACTTGGCACAGGCAAAATGGAAAAACGGCGCCAGCGGCGCCCCTTCGCCGCCCAGTTTCACGTCGGCAGATCGAAAGTCCCAGACCACCGGCACGCCCAGCGCCTCGGCCAAGGCTTGTCCATCGCCGACCTGACAGGTCCCACGCCCACGCGGCTCATGCGCCAACGTCTGCCCATGAAAGCCAACCAAATCGACACCCTCAAAACCGCCCAACACCTCTGCGTGGGCCGCTTCAATCACCGCCGCGGCCGCCTCAGCCTCCGCCCCGGACCACTGGCCCAGCGCTTGCGTCAACACCGCTTGCTCTGCTTCGGAATAGCCACGATAGGCCGTCGCCCCAAACCCATGGATACCCTGCCCATCGGTTTGCACCACAGCCGCATCCACACCATCCAATGACGTGCCTGACATCGCGCCCAGCGCGGTCACAACCACCGCCTCACCCTGGCCCTTCAACATGGCCTTATCCTTTTGGTTTGCCCAGCTATCCCGCGTCTAACCGCGTTCGAAAAACCTTAAAGGATCAGGTACACAATTCGCCAGCCCTAAACCGAAATGCCCCACGGTCTGTGTGTAATAACCAGAACGTGGGGCGGCCTTCTTACGGTACACACTCCAACCTTAGCGAGAATGGGGAGCCTCCAAGGCCGGAGACAGAGGCGCGTGTATCCCCTGCCGTCTCCAGGCTGCGCGTGACTTCACCCGCACCGCAATCGCAATCAAACCCAAACAGATCCAAAACACCTGAATCATGAACGATCCAAGGTTGAAGTCCTGCACCAGGCTCACCAGAACAAGCCCCGCACCAAAAATATTGATAACGAAGAAGGGGATATCTTGACTGCTGAGAATGCGAAAGGTGATGAGGGTATAGTTGGTCAGGTAAAGGCAAAACCCCAACACGCCACACACCGTTGACACAGGTTTGGGGAGCGCCTGAATAAACTCAAAAACATAGGCCAACAATAACCGCGCCCCCCGATAAATAATTTCCTGTTCAATGAGTTCAAAAATATCGGATCTTACGGTGATTTCCCTATCCCCAATTGGGGATATTCAACCAATCCTCAGGTATTCCCTACCATCAGGTCAAAACGCAGGAATGTCGTATCGCAAACTGTCCGGCGTCATTTCTTTGCCAGCGGCCCGTGCTGCCAACCAAGGCCAGTTCTCAATGTGATGGTAGTGTCCTTTGCCTTCCAAAACAGTCAGCTGCGCATCCCCCAAATGCTGCACCAGCAGCTCCGCGCCTTGGAGGGGTGCCACATTGTCATCCGGTCCCTGAAAAACCTCCACTGGCGTGTGAATATCAGACGGATCAAAGTCCCATCCCTGCGCATTGAGAAGGTTCTCTTCCACCATCCCCTCCATGCCTGAGGCTGTGCGCAAGGCCAACAATTCCGCGGTACGACGTCGGATCACTGGACAAGACAGAATGCGAATGTCGTCCGCACTGCGGGAGCGCTTGCAGTACCGATCAAAATACCGCTCTTTATTCTGAAGAATGGAGCGCACCAGAAACGGAATGATCTGCCGCAACATGCCCGGCCAATGCCGCCCCAAGATGGCAGACATATGATAGAACTGATCCAACTCCCGCCAATTTTCATGGCGATAAAATGGATAGCTGGCAGAGGACAGAACCACCTTGCTTATCCTGCTTTGCAGCTCATGGGTCACCCCCA
>JAAENN010000163.1 GCA_024224295.1 Shimia sp.
CACGTCCCAGGTGATGATGGCGACACCGTTGTCGCCGACTTTCATTGTGAAATCAGTCATGTTTCTTATCCTAGTGTCAGCCGGTTACACGCGTTCGATGATGGTGGCGGCGCCCATGCCGGACGCGATGCAGAGTGTGGCCAAACCGGTTTCTTTGTCCTGACGCTCTAGCTCGTCCAGCAATGTGCCGATGATGATCGCGCCGGTCGCGCCCAGTGGGTGACCCATTGCGATTGAGCCGCCGTTGACGTTGATCAGTTCAGGATCAACCTCAAACGCCTGCTGGAAACGCATCACAACAGAGGCGAAGGCTTCGTTTACTTCAAACAGGTCAATGTCGCTGATCGCCATGCCAGCGTCTTTCAGGATCTTCTGTGTCGCAGGCACCGGACCGGTCAGCATGATGGTTGGGTCCAGACCAATTTTGCAGGTCTGCTTGATCACCGCGCGTGGTTTGATGCCGTACTTCTTACCAAACTCTTTGTTGCCGATCAGAACACCGGCAGAGCCGTCCACGATACCCGAAGAGTTTCCCGCGTGGTGGATGTGGTTGACCTTCTCAAGGTGCGGATACTTCATGATCGCCAGCTTGTCGAAGCCAGGCATCACTTCGCCTTGCTCTTTGAAAGCTGGCTTCAGGCCGCCCAAAGACTGCATGTCGGTGCCTGGACGCATGTACTCGTCTTTGTCCAGAATGGTTAGGCCATTGATGTCTTTGACCGCCACGATGGACTTGTCGAACCGTCCTTCGTCCCATGCCACTGCTGCGCGGCGCTGGGATTCCACCGCCAACTGATCAGCCTGATCTCGGGTAAAGCCATATTCGGTTGCGATGATGTCCGCAGAAATGCCCTGTGGCACAAAGTACATATCCATTGCCACAGATGGGTCTACCGCGATGGCTGCTCCATCAGAGCCCATCGGCACGCGGCCCATCATTTCCACACCACCGGCGATATAGGCGTCGCCTGCGCCACCCTTGATCTGGTTGGCCGCGAGATTCACAGCTTCCATACCGGAAGCACAAAACCGGTTGATCGCAAGGCCAGGGATCATTTCGTCCAGATCTGAGGCCAAAACGGCGGTCCGCGCGAGGCAGCCGCCTTGTTCTTTCACTTGGGTCACGTTGCCCCAGATCACGTCCTCAACGGCGTGACCTTCCAAGCCGTTGCGTTCTTTCAGGCTGTTGAGCACAGTTGTGGACAGCGCAACAGAGGTCACCTCGTGCAGGCTGCCGTCTTTGCGGCCTTTGCCGCGCGGCGTGCGCACGGCGTCATAGATATAGGCTTCGGTCATTGTGGTCTCCTATTATCAGGCGAGATCAGGCGCGGTCCGCAGGGGAGCCGGGCATCAGGTCGTAGGGGTGTTTCCACCCCGGCGTTTCGGAAATATTGGTCAGCCAACGGTCAATATTTGACCACTCGGCACGGTCAAAGCCAAAGGGCTCCGGGTAGTAGAGGTAAGAACAGCAAGTCAGGTCGGCGTTTGTTAGGCCGTCACCCACAATCCAGTCGCGCCCCTGAAGGTGCTTGTTCAGGACGTCGTAAGCGCCCTTGAGGCGGCCTTGGTTGAAGGCAATCACTTCTTTGGGCTGTTTGTCTTCTGGCATGAAATTAATCAGGAAACGGGTCATACCTGCAAACGAACTGAGCTTGTGGTTGTCCCAGAACTGCCAACGCAAGATTTCGCGGCGTTCGCCGTTGTCAAGGCCAGCAAACTTTCCGGTTTTTTCGGAAATGTAATCCTGAATGACCGAGGATTGTGTAAGGCTGAAGTCACCATCGACCAAAACAGGCGCTTCGCCCATTTCATTGACATTTCTTCGGTAGTCTTCAGAGCGGGTTTCGCCCGCAAAGAAGTCCACTTTCACCGGTTCCCAGCTCAGGCCGGAAAGTTCCAATGCCAAAGCAGCTTTGTAAGAATGGCCACTTTCCCCAAAACAGTAGAGTTTGATTGTCATGCCGTCCTCCCCTTGGCAAATCTATGCGCGGCCTTGATCACCGTTTGCGGTCATCCAAAGTCGCGTTGAACTGGCGCAAGCGATGCGCCAGTTGATCTTCGTCAGTCACTGCTTCGAAGTTCTCAAATAAAAACGATAGCGCCTCACCTTCGTCCAGACCTGCTTCCGCCGCAAAGCTTCTGAGCTTGCGGTACCCGTCCTCTGTCATCGCAACAGGGAAGCGGCGGGTCAGTCGAAAACGTTTGGGCATCCGTCCTCCATTGATGACGCCACTGCATGAGGCAAGGGCGGGAGTGCTCCCGCCCGACCTGATTAGAACTGGTCTGCGGCCAGAGCCATCACAGTGTCGCCACCGGATTGAATGCGGGCCAAATGCATACCGGTCGCTGGCAGGCGGCGCGCCATGTAGTAGCGGCCAGTGGTCAGCTTGGTTTCGTAGAAGTCTTTGTCTTCCTTACCCGCCTCAAGCGCCAAATTGGCTGCTTTCGCCATCTGTGCCCACATCAGGCCCAAGCAGACGTGACCAAAGAGGTGCATGAAGTCGTTGGACCCAGAGAGCGCATCGTTGGGGTTCTTCATGCCAGCCTGCATGAAGTACATACCTGCGGCCTGCAGATCTTTGGATGCTGCTTTCAGCGGGCCTACAAAGTCCTTCAGCGCTTCGTCTTCGCCGTTTTCCTTGCAGAAGGTTTTCACTAGCTCAAAGAACGCCATCACGTGCTTGCCACCATCTACGGCCAACTTACGCCCGACAAGGTCCAGCGCCTGTACACCGTTGGCCCCTTCGTAGATCATCGCGATACGCGCATCGCGGGTGAACTGGCTCATGCCCCATTCTTCGATGTAGCCGTGGCCACCGTAGACCTGCTGCGCCTTCACAGTCATGTCATAGCCTTCATCGGTCAGGAAGCCTTTGATGACAGGGGTGAGCAGGGAGACCAAACCGTCAGCGTCCTTGTCGCCTTTTCGATGGGATTCATCCAACATCTTGGCGCCCCACAGGATGAAAGCGCGGCCAGCTTCGGTGAAGGATTTCTGATCCATCAGGGAGCGTCTGATATCCGGATGCACGATCAACGGATCGGCTGGTCCATCGGGATTTTCAACACCGGTGACAGCCCGGCCTTGCAAGCGGTCTTTGGCGTATTCGACGGCGTTTTGATAGGCAACTTCCGCTGCAGACAGGCCCTGCATGCCCACGCCCAGGCGGGCTTCATTCATCATGGTGAACATGGCACGCATACCTTTGTTCAGATCCCCCAACAGGTAGCCTTCGGCCTCGTCGTAATTCAGCACACAGGTGGAGTTGCCGTGGATGCCCATTTTTTCTTCGATGCTACCCACAGTCACGCCATTTCGCGCGCCAATGGTGCCTGCGTCGTCCACGAGGAATTTGGGTACGATGAACAGGGAAACGCCTTTGATGCCTTCTGGGCCGCCCGGCACTTTTGCCAGAACGAGGTGTACAATGTTGTCGGCCATGTCGTGATCACCAGCCGAGATAAAGATCTTCTGACCGGAGATTTTGTAAGTGCCGTTGTCTTGCGGCTCTGCCTTGGTCCGCATCAGGCCCAGATCAGTACCACAATGCGGCTCGGTCAGGTTCATGGTGCCTGTCCACTCACAGGAGACCATCTTGGGCAGCCATTTGTTTTTTTGTTCGTCGCTGCCGTGCGCGAGAATGGCCGCTGCCGCTCCGTGTGTCAGGCCCTGATACATGGTGAAGGCTTGGTTTGAGGAGGAGAACATCTCACCCACTGCGGTGCCTAGAACCTGCGGCATGTTTTGACCGCCATATTCTTCCGGCATGTCCAGGCCGGGCCAGCCGCCTTCTTTCACCTGCTCAAATGCGGCTTTAAAACCGGTTGGTGTATAGACCACTCCGTTTTCCAAACGGCAACCTTCTTGATCGCCCACGACATTTAGCGGTGTCAGCACTTCGCCGGTCAGCTTGCCGGCTTCTTCCAGCACGGCGTTGGTGAAATCAGGGTCCAGCTCGTCATAGCCAGGAATGTCGGAATTGGAGATGTTCAGCACGTCATGCAGTACAAACTGCAGGTCTTTTACAGGCGCGGTATATGTCGGCATATGGCTTTTCCCTTTGGATGATCCTAGGCGGAGTTTTGGTGACGCTGCTTATTGAGCAGCATCTTTTTGGTTTGTGAGATCGGTGAGGAATTGTTCTCCCCATTTGAGCTGTTCGCGCAGATCGTCGATCGCCTCGTTCAGCTCATCGCGTTGCTCTTCCATGTCTTTGAGGCGATGTTTCGCAACCTCATAAGTGCGCTGCAGCTGCGTCGCCTGCTGGTCGCCCATGTCATAAAGGTCGAGCAGCTGGCGGATTTCCTCAAGGGAAAAACCAAACCTCTTACCGCGCAGGATAAGTTTCAAACGGGCGCGGTCGCGCTTGGTAAACAAGCGCTTCTGGCCCTCGCGAACAGGGAACAACAGTTCCTTGGACTCATAAAAACGCAAAGTGCGAGGGGTGACGTCATAAGCATCACACATTTCGCGAATGGTCATCGTTTCTTGGCTCATCGTTGCGTCCTTTCTTATCGGAAGTTGGGAACAAAATGGGCTTCGGGAACTGAGTTACTATACAGCTTGACGTTAACGTAAGTAAGACGTCACGTCACATTTTGAAGTGACGTGGGATCAGTTTTCTCAAGTTGAGCGGACTTTTGCGTATAGAGAGCTACGGTGCGGTCGCAAAAAATAAGGCGCCTCATTGGGCGCCTTTACGTGTTTGGATTTGAAGTGGAGATCAGGTTGCTTTGGTTAGAAATCCTGCCGTTTCGTCGCGCAGCTCTTTGAGCTCACGCATGGCTTCGTCCAGCTGTTGACGCTGCTCTTCCAGCTCAGCCATCTGTCTATCCGCCATTTCAACAAAAGCCTGCATCTGCGCCGAAGTGCCGTCGTTTTCGTAGATCAACAGCCATTGGCGGATATCTTCTAACTTAATGCCAAAGCGACGCCCGCGCATGATCAAGGTCATCCGGGCAATCTCGCGCGGTCCAAAGAAACGGCTGCGTCCTTCACGCTCCGGTTGAAGTAGTTCGATATACTCATAGTAACGCAACGTTCTTGGCGTGACGTCGAAACGTGTGCACATTTCCTTAAAACTCAGGCGAGTATCAGACATTTGCGGGGCCTCCTTGAAAGCGAAACTTAGTTTGCATCTGCAGCAAGAGCAACCGCCCCCTTGAAGCCAACAACAATTGGCGCTCATAAGAGGCCTATACAATCGGAGGGCGGGCATGGAACCAAACAAAGCAAAAATGGCGGAGCATTTCATCAATGCGATTCCCCATTGCAAGGCGCTCAACATGCGGCTGACTGATATTGGAGCCGGCAAGGCCGAGATGGAATTGCCTTATGATGACAAAATTGTCGGCGATCCGGAAACCGGCGTTCTGCACGGTGGTGCTGTGTCGGCCTTGATGGACACCTGCTGTGGTGCGGCAGCAATGTGCCACCCCTCTTCTCCGTCCGGAACCGCTACAATTGATCTGCGGATCGACTACATGCGCGCGGCAACGCCAGGGCAAAATGTGCGCACTAAAGCTGAGTGCTACCACATCACGCGTTCGGTCGCTTTCGTGCGGGCTACGGCCTTTGATGATGACGACAGCCGACCCGTGGCAACTGCCACTGGCGCTTTCACTGTGCAGAGGAAGTAACTATGCCGCGTCCCCGTCCTGAGCCTGTTCAAGTGGTGAAGCAACGTCGCGATGCAGCGCTTTCTGCGCTTGTGCATGGCGTGCCATATATTAATTTCCTTGGCATCGAATTCGAACGCCGTGGTGATGAACTAACCGCTATTCTGCCTTTTGACGATAAGCTGATCGGCAATCCTTTGTTACCTGCAATCCACGGCGGAGTGACAGCGGGATTCTTAGAGACCACAGCCGTGATTGGCTTGGCGTGGTCCGGCCTTTGGGATGACATCGAAAGCGGTCAAATATCCTTGGAAAGCTTGACCGAAGGTCATCTGCCGCGCCTGCCAAAAACCATCGACTTCACAGTTGACTATCTGCGATCAGGTTTGCCGCGCGACGCTTATGCGCGTGCGCGGGTCAATCGATCCGGTCGCCGCTATGCCTCTGTGCACGTCGAAGCTTGGCAGGACCAGCGCGATGTTTTGTTTGCGCAGGCCACCGGCCATTTTTTGATGCCGTCCAAAGATGACTGACATGTCGAAGGCTGATGGAGTCGGCGATATCACTCATCGGCGTATCCTGCACACTGCGCTGCCAATCGTTCTGTCCAATGCCACAGTGCCCATCCTGGGAGCGGTGGACACTGGCGTTGTGGGGCAGATGGGCGAGGCCGCACCCATCGGAGCTGTCAGCATCGGCGCAGTTATTCTTGCGGGGCTCTACTGGATTTTTGGTTTCCTACGGATGGGTACCACAGGGCTGACAGCGCGCGCAAAGGGCGAAGGGCGTCATGACGAGGTCGCAGCGATGTTGACCCGTGCCGTACTGATCGGTGTCGCGGCAGGGCTATTGCTGATCTTTGGGCAAGTCTGGTTTTTTAGAGCCGCGTTTTGGCTTTCTCCCGCGTCCCCAGAAGTGGAAACGCTTGCGCGCCAATATCTGCAAATCCGCATCTGGTCCGCGCCTGCGGCCATTGCGATTTACGGCCTGACGGGTTGGTTGATCGCGCAAGAGCGGACCAAGGCGGTATTGGTCATTCAGCTTTGGATGAACGGTGTGAACATCCTACTCGACCTCTGGTTTGTGCTGGGGTTGGGCTGGGGCGTGGAAGGCGTGGCCATTGCCACTGTCTTTGCCGAAGTCACTGGCTGTGCCTTAGCTGTGTGGTTGTGTCGGGGCGTCTTTCAAAACCCAGGTTGGAGGGAAAAGGCGCGTGTGCTGGACCCCGCCGCTTTGCGGGAAATGGCTGGCGTCAATGGAGACATTCTGCTGCGGTCCTTAATGCTGCAGGCAATCTTTATGTCGTTTCTGTTTTTGGGTGCGGACTTTGGTGATGACACATTGGCTGCCAATCAGGTGTTGTTGCAGTTCCTGTACATCACCGCCCATGCGCTCGACGGGTTTGCTTTTGCTGTGGAAACTCTGGCAGGACAGGCCTTTGGCGGCAAGGATAGAGCTGGTTTCCGCCGTGCTGCGTATATGGCCTCGGTCTGGGCTGTCATTGGCTCGTTTTTCATCGCGGTAGTTTATTGGATTTTTGGCGGAATGATCATCGACGCAATGACCACTTCCGAGACGCTGCGTTCCTTGGCGCGTGATTTCCTGCCTTGGGTGATCGTGTCTCCCCTGCTTGGTGTCGCGCCGTTTATGTTGGATGGAGTATTCATCGGAGCGACACAAACCAAAGACATGCGTAACATGATGATGCTCTCAACGATAATCTACTTCGCCGCAGTGGCGCTGTTGATGCCTGTTTTGGGTAACCACGGTCTTTGGTTGGCTTTGATGGTGAGTTTTGTGGCGCGGGGGGCGACATTGGCCATGCGTTACCCCGCCTTGGAGGCGCGCGCTGCGCGGTGACAGTCTAAGTCTTTGAGGTAATTATTAGGTTTTGCAGGGCGGCATGGTTTCATGCCGCCCTTTTGAGTGGTTGCAGGACAGGTGGCGCGAAATTTTCTTGATCCAGATCCCGACTCGGTCTAGTTATTGAACAACTGTTCAATAACTGGAGGAGGTGCCCCATGTTCATGCACACGATGAATTTTGATCTGGGTGAAGACGTCAACGCGCTGCGCGAGATGGTGCACCGCTTTGCGCAAGAGCGCATCAAGCCGATGGCCGCGGACATCGATCTGAAAAACGAATTCCCCAATGAGCTTTGGAACGAATTTGGCGACTTGGGTCTGTTGGGGGTCACCGTTCCTGAGGAATTTGGCGGGGCAGGCATGTCCTATCTGGCGCATGTGATTGTGGTGGAAGAAATCGCCCGCGCCTCTGCTTCGGTGTCGTTGTCTTACGGCGCACACTCAAACCTCTGCGTGAATCAGATCAAGCTCAACGGCAATGACGAGCAGAAAGCCAAGTATCTTCCTCGGCTGTTATCGGGTGAGCATGTTGGAGCGTTGGCAATGTCCGAACCCTCAGCAGGCTCCGACGTGGTGTCGATGAAGTTGCGGGCGGAGAAGCGAAACGATCGCTTTGTGCTGAACGGCAACAAATACTGGATCACCAACGGGCCGGACGCCGACACACTTGTGGTCTATGCCAAAACTGATCCGGATGCTGGCCCGCGTGGCATCACCGCCTTCCTGATCGAAAAAGAGATGAAGGGATTTTCCACCTCTCTGCACTTTGACAAGCTTGGCATGCGCGGTTCCAACACCGCCGAACTGATCTTCGAAGATGTTGAGGTGCCATTTGAGAATATCCTCGGTGAAGAAGGCAAAGGTGTCGCGGTTCTCATGTCCGGTCTGGATTACGAACGTGTGGTTCTGGCAGGCATCGGCACCGGTATCATTGCGGCCTGTTTGGACGAAATCATGCCTTACATGGTGGAGCGCAAACAGTTTGGCCAATCCATCGGTAACTTTCAACTGATGCAAGGCAAGATCGCGGATATGTACACCGCGATGAACTCCGCTCGGGCTTACGTGTATGAGTGTGCTAAAGCCTGTGACGAAGGCCGTATCACCCGTCAAGATGCTGCAGCCTGCTGTCTCTACGCGTCTGAGGTTGCTATGACCCAAGCTCATCAAGCGGTTCAGGCCATGGGCGGGGCTGGTTATCTGTCAGACAATCCTGTGGGTCGAATTTTCCGCGATGCCAAGCTGATGGAAATTGGAGCTGGCACCAGCGAAATCCGCCGCATGTTGATTGGCCGTGAGCTGATGACAGCACAGGCCTAAGAAAAAGATGCATGACTGGTTCTGAGGGAACAACCAGCCATGCAATACTGCAGCTGGGGCGCCTAAGCGCCCCATACCGGATCAGAACTTATGAACGTAAGACACGCCAACCAGAATAGGGTCAATTTCGGCAGTGCCAGCAGGCGCGCCGTTCAGGGTGACGTCTGTGTCGATGTCAAACCAACGTACGTTCAAGCGCACAGCTCCGCGTTCGCTGACCTGATAGTCCAGGCCGGCCTGCACGGCGACACCCCAACTGTCATCAAGGCTGATCGTCCCAAGAGGAGTCGATTCATCAAAAAACTTGGTGTAGTTGACGCCAACTCCGGCATAGGGTTTCCATTTGGAACCGGTGTCAAAGTGGTAGTTGACCGACAGGGTGGGTGGCAGGTGTTTTGTCGTTGCGGCGTAGCCACCATTCACGGAAATATCGTGTTTAAATGGGGTTGCTGCGAGAAGCTCAATACCGACGTTGTCCCAGAAAAAGTACTCTGCGGTGAAGATCGGCCGCACATCGCTGTCGATGCTGCCGCTACCGCCCGCGATTGTTCCGCTGTCAGATTTCGGCTTCAAGTAGCCAACACCAACACCCAAGGTCCAGTCTCCAGCGGATTGGGCCAAGGCTCCGCCACCAATCACGGTGGCCAAAGCTGTGGTGAGAGCCAATGTTGCGCTGATACGTTTCATGGTGAAACCCATTCTTCGTTAGAAATTCCAGTTAACAAAGCGTGCCTATCAATGCCGCCGAGTCGCTTCTCTGATATAGATCAAGAAAATGGAATATGTTTGCTAGATACATCTTTTGGCTTGCGGGAACACAGGCTGAATAACACGTGCCAATGTCTGCCTCCCGAGCAGTTTTCGCACCTTTCAATTGTCGCAAACCAGCAGGGTTTGCCCGACGCCAAAATGGGGGTCTCATGAAACTTCAATCCAAGGTGATCACCTCGTCTGAGGACTTTGCCGAAAATCGCGCTGCGCATCTTCAGATGATTGACGATGTGCGTCAGGTGGCTGAGGCGGCTCGGATGGGGGGGGGCGAGAAGTCTCGCGCCCGTCACGAAAGCCGTGGAAAAATGCTGCCGCGCCGACGCGTAGCCGGCTTGCTTGATCCCGGCTCGCCATTTCTGGAAGTAGGCGCAACCGCAGCGCATGGCATGTATGACGGGGCCGCGCCCTGTGCCGGTGTCGTGGCCGGGATCGGCCGCGTGCATGGGCAAGAGGTCATGGTGGTCTGCAATGACGCCACGGTGAAGGGCGGCACCTACTACCCGATGACCGTCAAAAAACACTTGCGCGCCCAAGAGATTGCCGAGCAGAATAATCTGCCCTGTGTCTATCTAGTGGACAGCGGCGGCGCCAACCTGCCTCAACAGGACGAAGTTTTTCCGGATCGCGATCACTTCGGCCGTATCTTCTTTAATCAAGCGAACATGTCAGCCAAAGGCGTCCCTCAGGTTGCTGTGGTGATGGGCTCGTGTACCGCCGGTGGTGCCTACGTGCCCGCCATGTCGGACGTGACCATCATCGTGAAAGAGCAGGGTACCATCTTCCTCGCAGGGCCACCGCTGGTGAAAGCTGCAACCGGTGAAGTTGTGAGTGCCGAAGACCTAGGCGGCGGCGATGTGCACACCCGGCTGTCGGGTGTGGCTGATTACTTGGCAGATGACGATGCCCACGCGCTTGCTCTAGCGCGCGACGCTCTGAAGCACCTCAACCGGACAAAGCCGCTAAACGTAGATTGGCAAACATCGGAAGAGCCAGCGTATGATCCGGAGGAAATCCTTGGCGTGGTGCCCGGTGGCCTGCGCACGCCTTACGATATTCGTGAGGTCATTGCTCGTGTCGTGGACGGCTCACGTTTTGACGAATTCAAAAAGCGCTTTGGCGAAACGCTGGTCTGTGGCTTTGCCCATGTGAAGGGCTGCCCGGTCGGCATCATCGCCAACAACGGCGTGCTCTATTCCGAAAGTGCCGCCAAAGGCGCGCATTTTGTCGAACTTTGTTCTCAACGCGGTATCCCGCTGGTGTTCCTGCAAAACATCACCGGCTTTATGGTTGGCCAGAAATATGAGGCCGAAGGCATCGCCCGTCACGGCGCGAAAATGGTGACCGCCGTGGCCACCACCAAAGTGCCCAAAATCACCATGCTGGTTGGCGGTTCCTTTGGTGCAGGCAACTACGGTATGGCCGGCCGTGCTTACTCACCGCGCTTCCTCTGGAGCTGGCCCAACAGCCGCATTTCCGTGATGGGCGGCGAACAGGCTGCGGGCGTTCTCGCAACGGTCAAGCGCGATGCCATCGAGCGTCAGGGTGGTACATGGTCGACTGAGGAAGAAGCCGCCTTCAAACAGCCCACGCTGGACATGTTCGAAGAACAAAGCCACCCGCTCTATGCCTCCGCTCGCCTTTGGGACGATGGCATTGTGGACCCACGCAAGACCCGTGACGTGCTGCATCTGAGCCTCACGGCTTCCCTGAACGCACCAATTGAGGAGACCAAATTCGGCGTGTTCCGGATGTAAGGGTAAAGTAAAGAACAATGCGTGATTTCGGGAAAAAGCTTATGGAAAAACTGCCAAGCGTTTCGCTTGGTGATCTCTCATGGCCGGATGTCACGCGAGAGGTCGAAATTGCTGTGTACCTGGTGCACAATTCCAACGATGCCGAAGACTACTTCTTTCTCTTCGACTTTGAGGAGTTTGTGGAAAAATCTCGGTCCGGCCTTTTTGTCCGCCCTGTATTGCAAGTGTTTGCAGGGCGCGCCGACTTTAGTCGAACGCTGTTTGCCCGGCAGTTCCGCGAAGTCTTTGCAAATGAGTTTGATCGCATGCGCACCGAACTTGCCGCGAGCAAAAACTCAAAATGGGGTTGGCTGAGTTTCGGCAATGCGATCAATCTTGTTGGAGGGCTGGTGTCTAATTTGGTGCTCGCCTTGGCTTTGTCGGCTGGCAGTAAGGTGATGCAGGGACTTGGCATTGCGAGGGTTTTTACCGCCAAAAGTGATGGGACCAAACTGCGCGATGAAATCGAAAAAACCAAATCACAGGTCGAAACCGCGCTTGAGCGCATAGAAATCACAATCCATCGTGAACTCTACGATCATGCGTACAGCGATGGGTACCTTGGAAAAATTAGCGATATGGACAGAGAAGCTTGGCGGTTGCCTGCTTATGTGCGTGCGCATCTGACACAACGATCCAACGGATCTTGGTGGTGAGGAAAAAGAATGTTTGAAAAAATCCTGATAGCCAACCGTGGTGAAATCGCATGTCGTGTGATTGAAAGCGCCCGCAAGATAGGCGTGAAAACCGTCGCCGTTTACTCGGATGCGGACGCCACGGCAAAACATGTCGCGCTGGCAGATCAAGCTGTACACATTGGCGGTGCGGCACCGGCGGAAAGCTACCTTAAAGGTGACGTGCTCATCGCCGCCGCGCTGGACAGCGGCGCGCAAGGCATCCACCCCGGCTACGGCTTTCTCTCGGAAAATCCGGAGTTTGTGGAAGCGGTCGAGGCGGCTGGCCTGATCTTCATTGGGCCATCCGCCAAAGCCATCCGCGCCATGGGGTTAAAAGACGCCGCCAAGGCGTTGATGGAAGAAGCCAATGTGCCGGTTGTGCCAGGCTATCATGGCGACAATCAGGACGCGGCATTTTTGGCTGAACAAGCCGAGGTCATCGGCTACCCGGTGTTGATCAAAGCCGTCGCGGGCGGTGGCGGCAAAGGCATGCGCCTTGTCGAGAAACCTGCGGAGTTTGCGGATGCGTTGGCATCGGCGCAGGGAGAGGCCACCACGGCCTTTGGCAACCCCGATGTTCTGATCGAAAAATACGTCACAAGCCCACGCCACATTGAGGTTCAGGTCTTTGGAGACGGTGAGAAGGCCGTGCATCTGTTTGAGCGGGACTGTTCTTTGCAGCGCCGCCACCAGAAGGTCATCGAAGAAGCCCCCGCGCCCGGTATGACCGAAGAGATGCGCGCGGCGATGGGCGACGCCGCTGTGCGCGCGGCCGAGGCGATCAACTACAAAGGCGCTGGCACCATTGAGTTTATTGTGGACGGGTCAGACGGTCTGCGACCGGACGGGTTCTGGTTCATGGAAATGAACACCCGCCTGCAGGTGGAACATCCTGTTACCGAAGCTATTACTGGCGTCGACCTTGTGGAATGGCAGTTGCGTGTTGCCTCCGGTGAACCACTTCCGAAGCAGCAAGATGAACTGACCATCACCGGTCACTCTTTTGAAGCACGCATTTATGCTGAGGACGTGCCGAAAGGCTTCTTACCTGCAACCGGTACACTCTCACATTTGGCGTTCCCTGTTGAAGCACGCATCGACAGTGGGGTGCGGGCAGGGGATACCATCAGCCCGTGGTATGATCCGATGATCGCCAAACTGGTGGTGCACGGTTCCACCCGCGAGATAGCGCTTAAGCAGTTGGAGCGCGCCCTACGGTGGACGGATGTTGGCGGCACAGTGACCAACGTGAGCTTCCTGGCCTTGCTGGCGGCGCAGCCCAACTTTGTGGCGGGCGATGTCGACACCGGTTTGATCGAGCGCCACATCGATGCGCTGGCGGTGCAGCCGACGGCCTGTACAAAGGCGCGCTCGGTGGCGGCGCTGACCGCGTTGGGCTTGCGGCCACTGGATGGATCTGCGCCAGCCGAAACGCTGGTGCTGTGGTCTCCGCTCACACACAGCGTGTCTCTGATCCACAATGAAGAGCGTATTGATGTAGATGTGCGTGTGAATGGCACCGCCAACTACACGGTTCAAGTTGGCGAGGCGGAACACACTGTCACCTACAAAGGCGGCAGCTGGTGGGTTGACACAGTCAAAGTGCCCGCGCGCGCCGCAAAACATGACGATGAGCTGACCGTATTCTGGGGCAACGGCTATCGTTTCACTGTTGTGGACCCGCTCGACCGTGAAGATGAAGGCGGGGCGGGCGGCAACGTGATTGCCGCACCGATGCCAGGCCTAGTGAAAGCTATTTTTGCAGAAGCCGGTCAAGAAGTCAGCGAAGGCGATCGCTTGGCCATTCTGGAAGCCATGAAAATGGAGCATTCGCTGCTCGCACCGCGAGATGGTGTTGTGGCGGATGTCTTAGCTACCGAGGGCGCGCAGGTTGAGGACGGCACCGCCCTGATCCTGCTGGAAGAAGACGAGGCATGAGCGCGGTCCTGCATTCCATCGCGGGCAGTCGCTCCTTTCGGGTGAACTGGCTTTTGCACGAACTGGGCGAAGCGGTGGAGATTGTGCCTTACCAGATCATGGATGGTTCACTGCAACAGCCCGCATTCAAAGCCATGTCGCCAGCCCGGCGCGTGCCGGCTTTGGAGATCGATGGGCGCGTGCTGTATGAAAGCGGCGCCATTGTGCAGTATCTTTGCGAAACCCGCGAGGGGCACAGCTTGGTGCCAGAGGTTGGCAGCGACGAACGTGCCGACTGGCTGCAATGGCTGCATTACGAAGAAACTATCGCAGCGGGCATTGAGAACCTTAATATGCAGGACTTGTTTTTGCCCAAAAACTGGATGAAGTCGCCCACCGTGATGGGGATTGAAACCAAACGGCTGGCGATTGCGTTGAAAGCTGTTGAAGGCGTATTGGCCGACGGAAGAGAGTTTCTGTTGGGCAGCGGATTTTCGGCCGCAGACGTTATGATGGGATTCACGCTCGAAAGCGCCAGCCGCTATGTGCGGTTTGACAGCTACCCATTGACCACGGCCTATTTGCGGCGCATCGAAGCACGTCCGGCCTATCAGGCGGCACAGGCCGCTGAAGGGGAACAGCAGTTTTATACGCAAGACTTCTATGATGTGCCGGAGCAGGGGGCGTAACCATGTCCAACACAGTTGAAATATTCGAAATGGGCCCGCGGGATGGGCTACAAAACGAGAAGCGCCAAATCCCGACGTCCGAGAAAATTGCGTTGGTGGATTGCTTGTCTAAAGCGGGGTTCAAGCGCATTGAGGTGGCCAGCTTTGTCAGCCCGAAATGGGTGCCACAAATGGCGGATTCTGCGCATGTCCTTGCTGGGATCAATCGTGCGGAAGGTATCAGCTACGCTGCCCTCACGCCCAACATGCGCGGTTTTGAGGGCGCGGTTGCGGCCAAAGCGGATGAAATTGCGATTTTTGGCTCTGCCTCTGAAGGCTTTTCGAAAGCTAATATCAATGCCACCATCGCGGAGAGCTTGGAACGTTTTGCGCCAGTGGTGACGGCTGCCAAAGACATCGGCCTGCCTGTGCGCGGCTATGTGAGCTGCGTCACTGATTGTCCGTATGATGGCGCCACACCGCCAGAGAAGGTCGCGGAGGTCGCGAAACACCTGTTTGATGCGGGCTGCTATGAAATCAGCCTGGGCGACACCATTGGTCAGGGCACACCAGAGAGTATCTCTGCGATGCTGAAAGCGGTCCTGGAAGGGGTGCCTGCAAACAAGTTGGCAGGGCACTATCACGACACGGCTGGTCGCGCCTTGGCGAACATCGAGGCCTCGCTGGATTTAGGCGTACGCGTTTATGACGCTGCCGCTGGTGGCCTGGGGGGGTGCCCCTACGCGCCGGGTGCTAAAGGCAATGTCGCATCGGAAGCCGTGGATGCGCATCTAAAGGCGCTGGGCTATGAGACAGGTCTCGACACAGCCGTACTCTCGCGAGCCGCAGAGATGGCGCTGGCCATGCGTGTAGTCGATGTCTAATTGAGAGGAGATAGAATGGCTTACGAAACCCTCACTATCACCGTCGACGAACGCGGTGTAGCCACGCTCACTCTGAACCGACCGGAAAAGCATAATGCGATGTCCGGACAGATGATCGTCGAGTTGAAGCAGGCTGCCGAGGCGCTGGGCGCGGACGACGCTGTGCGTGTGGTAGTACTGACCGGTGCAGGAAAGAGCTTCTGTGCCGGAGGCGACCTTGGCTGGATGCATGCGCAAATGGCGGCTGATCCGGACACCCGTTTTGTGGAGGCACGCAAACTGGCGGAGTCGCTTCAAGCGCTCAACACCCTGCCCAAGCCGCTCATCGGCCGGTTGCAGGGTAATGCCTTTGGCGGCGGTGTTGGCATGGCCAGCGTTTGTGATGTCGCCATTGGGGTGGACAGCCTGACCATGGGGTTGACCGAGACCAAGCTTGGTTTGATTCCAGCCACCATCGGCCCTTACGTTCTGTCACGCATGGGGGAAGCCATGGCCCGTCGGGTCTTTATGTCTGCCCGCCTTTTCAAAGCGACAGAGGCGGTCACGCTGGGACTCTTGGCAAAGGCAATACCTGCCGAGGAGCTGGACGCTACGGTGGAAGCGGAAGTCGCGCCCTATTTAGCATGCGCGCCACAAGCCGTGGCACGAGCCAAGGCGCTTGCTCGGACGTTGGGGCCAAAGATTGATGACGATGTGATCGACCATACCATTGGCGAGTTGGTAGCCTGTTGGGAAGGGCAAGAGGCCAAAGACGGCATCGGCGCCTTCTTTACCAAGCAAAAGCCATCTTGGGTGTCCTGATCTGAATACCTTTTCTGTAAAGGCGCACATGTGCCCTCACAGCCGTTAAACTCTAAATAACCGATAGATCACGATTTTTACGAATGTCAGTCACTGCCATGCCATTTGTTATGGGCATGCCTGTTCCCTAGCGATTTTCTAGGATTTTGAGGGGAGGCGGAATCAAAAGGTCAATTTGTCCTGTTTCAAGTGCTGGGCGGGAAAAAATGACACCGGCTTAATGCCGCACATAGATGCAAAACAGGCTAAGTTATTAAATTTAAACCAAAAACATCAATGTCACGTCTTGCTCATAACTTGCGCTAAATATTGACCCCGCCTAGGGGCAGGGGTAAACCTCGAGAGGAGTTTATACAGCCATTTGACTGCACCGTGCTGGCGTGCATGAAAGGAGCTACCCTTGGAAGAGATGCTGCGGGAGTACTTTCCCATCCTCATCTTCGCTGCCGTTGCCATCGGTCTCGGTCTTGTTTTCATCCTCGCAGCCGTTGTCTTGGCCGTACGCAAGCCAGATCCTGAAAAGGTCTCAGCATACGAATGTGGTTTCAACGCCTTTGATGACGCCCGTATGAAATTTGACGTTCGGTTCTACCTCGTGTCGATTCTTTTCATCATCTTCGATCTGGAAATCGCCTTCCTTTTCCCTTGGGCCGTGGCCTTCAAGGACGTTTCTATGGTCGGTTTCTGGTCCATGATGGTGTTCCTCGCCGTACTTACCATTGGCTTTGCCTATGAATGGAAGAAGGGAGCTCTGGAATGGGAGTGATGACAGGCGCAAACACTGCCGGTGTGGACAAAGAAGTTGTCACCAAGGCGCTGAATTCCGAATTGCAGGACAAAGGCTTTCTGCTGACTAACGCCGAAGACCTTATTAACTGGGGGCGCACAGGCTCCCTGCACTGGATGACCTTTGGCCTGGCTTGCTGTGCGGTTGAGATGATGCACACCTCAATGCCGCGCTACGATGCAGAGCGTTTTGGCATCGCGCCGCGTGCTTCCCCGCGCCAGTCCGATGTCATGATCGTGGCTGGCACGCTGACAAATAAAATGGCGCCGGCACTGCGCAAGGTTTATGACCAGATGCCAGAGCCACGCTATGTGATTTCCATGGGCTCCTGCGCCAATGGCGGCGGTTATTATCACTACAGCTACTCCGTTGTGCGCGGCTGTGACCGTATCGTGCCGGTCGACATCTACGTGCCGGGCTGCCCGCCCACCGCAGAGGCGCTGCTTTATGGCCTGTTGCAGCTGCAACGCAAAATCCGCCGCACGGGGACCATTGAACGATGACCGAAGCCCTGAAAGAACTTGGCGCACATATCGAACTCAAGCGCCCGGACTGCGTGCTGGGTTGGGATGTGGAGTTTGACGAACTGACAATCAACGTCACGCCGGCCAATATTGCCCCGTTCGTGGAGTTCCTGAAAACGGACCCAACTTGTCGCTTCTCAACCCTCGTGGACGTAACTGCCGTGGATTACCCGGAACGGTCCAAGCGCTTTAACGTCGTTTACCACTTCCTGAGCATGTATCAGAACCAACGCGTGCGCCTGCGCGTGTCGGTGCGCGAAGATGAAATGGTGCCTTCGATTGTGCCGGTGCACCCGTCCGCCAACTGGTTTGAGCGTGAAGTCTTCGACATGTTCGGAATCATCTTCTCCAACCACCCAGACTTGCGTCGCCTGCTGACGGACTATGGCTTCCGCGGCCACCCGCTGCGCAAGGACTTCCCCACCACTGGCTACACCGAAGTGCGCTATGACGAAGTGCAAAAACGCGTGGTTTATGAGCCTGTGCAGCTGACACAGGACTACCGCCAGTTTGATTTCATGTCCCCGTGGGAAGGTGCCAACTACATCCTACCTGGTGACGAGAAAGGGGACGCGAAATGATGGACGGCTCCAAATTTGACGACGGCAGCGTGGATGCGCTGAGCGGCGAACAGCAGATCCGCAACTTCAACATCAACTTCGGCCCGCAACACCCTGCGGCGCACGGCGTGCTGCGTCTGGTGTTGGAGTTAGATGGTGAAATTGTTGAGCGTTGCGACCCGCACGTTGGCTTGCTGCACCGCGGCACCGAAAAGCTGATGGAAAGCCGCACCTACCTGCAAAACCTGCCGTATCTCGACCGCCTCGACTATGTGGCGCCGATGAATCAGGAACACGCATGGTGTCTGGCAATTGAAAAGCTGACCGGCACCGAAGTTCCTCGTCGTGCACAGCTCATTCGTGTTCTGTTCTGCGAAATCGGCCGGATTCTGAACCACCTGATGAACGTCACCACACAGGCGATGGACGTTGGCGCGCTGACCCCGCCGCTGTGGGGTTTTGAAGAGCGCGAAAAGCTGATGGTGTTTTATGAGAGGGCCTGTGGCGCTCGTCTACACGCGGCGTATTTCCGCCCCGGTGGTGTGCATCAGGATCTGCCCGATCAGCTGGTGGACGACATCGAAGAATGGGCGATTGAGTTCCCCGAAGTGCTGGCCGATATTGACGCGCTGCTGACCGAAAACCGTGTTTTCAAACAGCGCAACGTCGACATTGGCGTGGTGACAGAGCAAGACGTATTGGACTTTGCGATGTCCGGCGTCATGGCGCGCTCTGCTGGCCTCGCATGGGATCTGCGCCGCGCGCAACCCTATGAGTGTTACGACGAATTTGAATTCCAGATCCCGGTCGGCAAGAACGGCGACTGTTATGACCGTTATCTGATGCGCATGGAAGAAATGCGTCAATCTCTGTCGATCATGCGTCAGGCGATCCACAAACTACGCGAAGCCACTGGCGACGTGTTGTCTCGCGGCAAACTTACCCCGCCCAAGCGCGGCGACATGAAAACCTCGATGGAAAGCCTGATCCACCACTTTAAGCTCTACACCGAAGGGTTCCACGTCCCTGCTGGCGAAGTTTATGCTGCGGTTGAAGCGCCCAAAGGCGAATTTGGCGTCTACATGGTGGCCGATGGCACCAACAAACCTTACCGCGCAAAGCTGCGCGCGCCGGGCTACCTGCATTTGCAGGCGATGGACCACATTACTACCGGCCACCAGCTTGCCGACGTGGCCGCCATCATCGGAACTATGGACATCGTGTTCGGGGAGATCGACAGGTGAAAACATACACCCTTGTTACAGCTTCCCTATTGTCGCTGGCTGCACCTGTTTGTGCAGAATCCTCCTTTCCGGAGATGATTGCCAATTCCAACGGGTATCTGAACATTCGTGAAAACGTCGTCCTGGTTGAGACCGACGATGGTGGGTTTCTGTGCCGCATGGATGTCAAAGACGCCGCTTTTGACGCGCAAGCGCAGGGCGAAGACATTCCGGAGGGCGCGGTGTCCGCGACCTGCATTCCGTTTGAGGAGTTTGAAAACTAATGCTCCGTCGTTTGTATCACGAACAGCCGGAAAGCTTTGCTTTCACTGAGGCAAACCAGACCTGGGCCGAGGCTCAGATCACCAAATACCCCGAGGGCCGTCAGGCCTCCGCTGTGATCCCACTTTTGTGGCGCGCACAGGAGCAGGAAGGCTGGCTCTCAAAGCCCGCGATCGAAGCTGTCGCCGACATGCTCGACATGGCCTACATCCGTGTGCTCGAAGTGGCGTCGTTCTACTTCATGTTCCAGATGCAGCCGGTGGGTTCAGTCGCCCATATTCAGATCTGCGGCACCACTTCCTGCATGATCTGCGGTGCCGAAGACCTGATCGCGGTGTGTCGCGAGAAAATCGCCACCAAGCCACATGAGTTGTCTGCGGACGGCAAATTCTCTTGGGAAGAGGTCGAATGCCTAGGGGCCTGCACCAACGCACCGATGGCGCAGATTGGCAAAGACTACTACGAGGACCTGACCGCAGACGGATTTGCCAAAATGCTGGATGAGATGGCCGCTGGCAAAGTGCCAACACCCGGTCCGCAAAACGGTCGCTATGCTTCAGAACCGCTCTCCGGCCTGACCAGCCTGACCGAATACGACAGCGGCAAAACACAGTACAATGCCTCCGCTCAGCTGGCGACGGACATCGGCGACAGTATCAAGCGCATCGACGGTACCGAAGTGCCAATGCTCACGCCGTGGATCGGCAAGGACGGTGTTGTTGCAGGCCGCGCTGCCGAAGGTCAACCGCCGAAGCCCGCGCCAACGCCGAAACCCGCTGTGAAGCAAGCCGAAGAAGCAAAGAGGGCGGAGAAGCCTAAGGTGAAAAAGGTTGAGAAGGCAGAGGCCAAGGCGGAAAAGCCAAAGGCAAAGAAGCCTGCCGCTAAGAAAGCCTCCGCCGCAGGCGGCGCTGATGATCTGAAACAGCTGAAGGGTGTAGGCCCTGCGTTGGAGAAGAAGTTGCACGACAATGGCGTGACAACCTTTGCACAGATAGCGGCCTGGAACGCAGAAGATATCGCCGACATGGACGACAAACTGTCGTTCAAAGGCCGTATCGAACGCGACGGTTGGGTCGATCAAGCCAAACGTCTCGCCGCTGGCGAGGAAACTGAGTTCTCCAAGAAAGTCGCCAAAGGCGACGTCTACGAGGATTGATAAATGACTGAGAGACAATCGGATCAGGACACGGCACGCAAAAGCCGTTTGGTGTCGGTGGTGATCGCCGGAACCATTCTGATTTGGCTGGCCCTCAACGTGATTGGAAAGATGGCGGGATTGCCAGGGCGCTTTGCGTTGCTGTTTGATTTTGCTGCAATGGCCGCGCTGATCTGGGCGTTGGTCAACATCTATCAGATCTGGCGCGCGCGTCAGGCAGACAAAGGGTAACGGGATGCTCAAAGATCAAGACCGTATCTTTACCAACCTCTACGGCATGCATGACCGTACATTGGCGGGCGCAAAGGCGCGCGGTCACTGGGATGGCACCGCCAAATTGATCCAGCAGGGGCGGGAACCGATCATCGACACCATGAAAGCGTCTGGCCTACGTGGGCGTGGCGGTGCGGGTTTCCCAACCGGTCTGAAGTGGTCCTTCATGCCGAAGGAAAGCGATGGTCGCCCTGCCTACCTGGTCATCAACGCTGATGAATCCGAGCCTGGCACCTGTAAAGATCGCGAAATCATGCGCCACGATCCGCACACGCTGATCGAAGGAGCCTTGATTGCCTCTTTCGCGATGAACGCGCACACCTGCTACATCTACATTCGCGGTGAATACATCCGCGAGCGTGAAGCACTGCAAGCCGCAATCGACGAAGCTTACGACGCTGGCCTTCTGGGCAAAAACGCAGCTGGTTCTGGTTGGGACTTTGATCTCTTCCTGCATCATGGGGCAGGCGCCTACATTTGCGGCGAAGAAACCGCACTTCTGGAAAGCCTCGAAGGCAAAAAAGGCATGCCGCGCATGAAGCCGCCGTTCCCGGCGGGTGCAGGTCTATACGGCTGCCCAACTACAGTGAACAACGTGGAATCCATCGCGGTTGTGCCCACCATCCTGCGCCGTGGTGGCGAGTGGTTTGCTGGCTTCGGCCGTCCGAACAACGCTGGTACCAAGCTGTTTGGCATCTCCGGCCACGTGAACAATCCTTGCGTTGTTGAAGAAGAGATGTCGATCTCCTTTGAGGAGCTGATCGAAAAACACTGTGGCGGCATCCGCGGCGGCTGGGACAACCTGCTGGCCGTGATCCCAGGTGGCTCTTCGGTACCCTGTGTGCGCGGTGAAAATATGCGCGACGCGATCATGGACTTTGACTACCTGCGCAACGATCTCGGCTCTGGTCTCGGCACCGCGGCCGTTATCGTAATGGACAAGCAGACTGACATCATTAAAGCGATCTGGCGCCTGTCCAAGTTCTATAAGCATGAAAGCTGTGGCCAATGTACGCCCTGCCGCGAAGGCACCGGTTGGATGATGCGCGTAATGGATCGTTTGGTGCGTGGTGAAGCCGAGATCGAAGAGATCGACATGCTATGGGATGTGACCAAACAGGTCGAAGGTCACACAATTTGCGCTTTGGGCGACGCGGCAGCGTGGCCAATTCAGGGTTTGATCCGCAATTTCCGTGAAGAGATTGAAGACCGGATTAAGGCTAACCAAACCGGGCGCATGGGCGCCTTTGCGGCGGAGTAAGTACGAAGAATGCTCAATATGAAGATTTCACGCCAGCGGAAGACGCCAGCCATCATCACCGGGTTGCTTATTGCAACTACGGCGCTTTCGGCCTGTGGCGACAACTGGCGTGCTAGCTTTAAGAGCAAACGCGAGCGAGTCCTTTTTGAGGGCTATCAGTACAAGGCGAAAGCCAACAAAGTATCCAAAGAAGAGCGCGATCACTTTGAGGTGGTTGTTTCGCGGGCCAACCAAAACCTGACCGGAGCGCGTCAGGCTGGCGGTTTTGAGGCGGTCAAATACTGCATCAAAGAATATGGTACTTCGAAAATGGATTGGGTGATTGGGCCGGAAACGGAAACCATCATTCCCGTAGATGATAAAATCAGGCTGGAAGGATATTGCCGCCCGTGATCGGTTATCCGACATATTCCGGCTGTTATTGCCTATCAACGGGGCTTTTGCCTCTGTCCTCCTTGGCAAAGGACAACTTTGCCGTTTCAAAAGGAGTGAGCAAATGATCCGTCTGACATCCATCTTTGTGGCTACAACCATCCTGTTGAGTGGCGCCGCTGTTGCAAATCCGCCTTTGCGTGAGGTGAAGGAAATCAATGACCCATTGTATTGGGCATTGGTGGCTTTCGAACTCAGTGAAAACTGCGACAGTTTAGAGCCACGCAAACTCAAAGGAGTGGCGGATGGTTGGGGGCTCATTCGCAAAGCGCGTAAGCTCGGCTACTCCGATGAGGAAATAAAAGCATTTATCAAGTCCGACGAAGAGAAAGAGCGCATGCGCAAGCGTGGCGACGCCTTTTTGAAACACAAAGGTGTCTCTTTGGAAGATCCGGAATCTGTCTGTGCGCTTGGACGCGCGGAAATCGAACGTAACAGCGCGATCGGCGTGTATTTGAGGGCGAAATAAGCAATGTCTGACCTCCGCAAGATCATAATCGACGAGACTGAAGTCGAGGTAGAGGGCGCAATGACCCTGATCCAGGCCTGCGAAGAAGCAGGCGTGGAAATCCCGCGTTTCTGCTACCATGAGCGTCTCTCGATTGCCGGCAACTGCCGCATGTGTCTTGTCGAGGTTGTGGGCGGCCCGCCCAAGCCTGCCGCTTCTTGCGCGATGCAGGTGCGCGATCTTCGCCCCGGTCCGGAAGGTCAGCCACCGGTAGTGAAAACCAACTCGCCAATGGTGAAAAAGGCGCGTGAAGGTGTGATGGAGTTCATGCTGATCAACCACCCGCTGGATTGCCCGATTTGCGATCAGGGTGGCGAGTGCGATCTTCAGGATCAGGCCATGGCATACGGTATCAGCGAAAACCGCTTTAATGAAGGCAAGCGTGCGGTTGACGATCTGGACCTTGGTCCACTGGTGTCCACCACTATGACACGCTGTATTTCCTGCACCCGTTGCGTGCGCTTCACTACTGAAGTGGCGGGTATCACCCAGATGGGCCAGACGGGCCGTGGCGAAGATGCAGAGATCACCAGCTATCTGAACCAGACACTCGACAGCAACTTGCAGGGCAACATCATTGACCTGTGTCCGGTTGGCGCGCTGACTTCCAAGCCTTACAGCTTCACCGCGCGCCCGTGGGAACTGACCAAGACAGAAACCATCGACGTGATGGACGCGCTTGGTTCTAACATACGGGTGGACACCAAGGGCCGCGAAGTGATGCGCATACTGCCGCGCAACCACGACGGCGTGAATGAAGAGTGGATTTCAGACAAAACGCGTTTTGTGTGGGATGGTCTGCGTCGCCAGCGTCTGGATCAGCCTTACGTGCGTGTCGACGGAAAATTGAAGCCAGCGACCTGGAGCGAGGCTCTTTCCGCCGCTGCTGAAGCGATGAATGGCAAGAAAATCGCCGCGCTGGTCGGGGATCTGGCCCCAACTGAGGCAGTCTTTGCTCTCAAACAATTGGTCGAAGGGCTCGAGGGTTCCATCGAATGCCGCACCAACGGCGCGCCGATGCCTACTGATAACCGGTCTGCTTATGTGGGCAACGCGTCTATCGAAGACATCGACAACGCCAAAGAAATTTATCTGATTGGCACCAACCCACGGGACGAGGCGCCTGTGCTGAACGCGCGTATTCGCAAAGCGTGGACCAAAGGTGCAAACGTCACCGTGATCGGTCAATCTGGCATGAACCTGACTTATGACCACACGGTTGCAGGTGCGGGCCGTGAAGCACTTGTTCAATTGGTAGACACTTTGGAACCTAAAGACGGGGCTATTGTCATTGTAGGTCAAGGTGCCCTTGGTGAGGGCGATGCTGTGGCTGTACTCAGCCAGTGTATGGCCGCGACCGAGAAACTTGGCGGCAAGATGCTGGTTCTGCACACAGCCGCTTCACGTGTGGGTGCGCTTGATGTGGGGGCAGTGACTGAAGGTGGCGTGCCCAAAGCACTTGAAGGTGCAGACGTGATCTTCAATCTTGGTGCAGATGAAGTTGAAATCGCCGATGGTCCGATAGTGATCTATCAAGGCAGCCATGGGGATCGTGGTGCGCACCGCGCAGATGTGATCTTGCCAGCGGCAGCCTACACCGAAGAAAATGGCGTGTTTGTAAACACCGAAGGTCGCCCTCAGTTGTCGATGCGCGCCGGTTTTGCACCAGGACAAGCCAAAGAAAACTGGGCGATCCTGCGGGCTTTGAGCGCTGAACTAGGCGCGCCTCTGGACTATGATAGCCTCGCTCAACTGCGCCAGGCGCTGGTGGCTGCGGTGCCGCATCTCAAACAGATCGACCAGGTGGTAGAAAACCCATGGCAGCCACTTGAGCCGGTTACCTTGAAGACAGGTGACTTCTCTACAACGATTTCTGATTTCTACCTGACCAACCCAGTTGCACGTGCAAGTACGCTGATGGCGGAGCTCTCTGCTGCCGCGACGGCGCGCACGAGCGCACAGATCGCCGCAGAGTAAGTCATCAGATGATCATCTCCCGCCTCCATATCCCACTCGCCGCGGCCACTTTGGCCGGGCTGTCGGCCTGCACTCCGCAGACCGGCTCGGGTGTGACACGTGATGGAGGTGGGTTCGATCCGCATTATACAAGTGTGGACACGCGCCTGCTGGAAGGGGACCTCGTCAACTTCCACGTCGCCATGACTGGCGCGCGGAACGAAAAAGACGTCCACGACTACGCCGAATGTGCGGCGGCGCAATATGCGCTTATTCGCGGCTTTGGCTTCGCGCGCCATGTGCGCACAACAACCAATAATCAGGGCGACCTGTGGACAGGGGATGCAGTGTACACCATCTCCGCCGCGCTGCCCCGTGGTCTCAAAACAATCGACGCCGAAGTCATTGTCGCGAACTGCGAAGACAACGGAATACCTACGGTGTGAGGACCCATGACTGAATTCTTTACCACCACATACCTCGGCATCACTCTCCTGACATTGGGGCAGGTGCTGGCGGTTGTCGTGCCCCTTTTGGTGGCACTGGCATTCCTGCTTTATGCCGACCGTAAGGTCTGGGCGGCGGTGCAGCTGCGTCGCGGTCCAAACGTTGTGGGCGCTTTTGGCCTGCTGCAGAGTTTTGCTGACTTCATCAAATACGCAGTGAAAGAAATCGTCTACCCTGCAGGCTCGGACAAAGTGGTCTTCTTGCTGGCTCCCATGGTCAGCTTGGTGATGGCGCTCATCGCCTGGGCTGTGATCCCGTTTAACGACGGCTGGGTGGTGTCTGACATCAATGTTGCGATCCTCTATGTGATGGCTGTCAGCTCGCTGGAGGTTTACGGCGTGATCATGGGTGGTTGGGCGTCCAACTCCAAATACCCGTTCTTGGGCTCGTTGCGCTCTGCGGCGCAGATGATCTCTTACGAAGTGTCTTTGGGCCTGATCATCATCGGTGTGATCATCACCACCGGCTCAATGAACTTCGGCGACATTGTCGCCGCTCAAGACGGGAACTACGGCATCTTCAGCTGGTATTGGCTGCCGCACTTCCCGATGATGTTCCTCTTCCTGATCTCGGCCATGGCGGAAACCAACCGCCCTCCGTTTGACCTTCCGGAAGCGGAGTCCGAACTCGTCGCAGGCTATCAGGTGGAATACTCCTCCACTCCGTTCCTGCTGTTTATGATTGGTGAATACGTCGCAATCGTTCTGATGTGCGCGCTGGTGTCGCTGCTGTTCCTCGGCGGCTGGCTCTCCCCGATCCCGGGTCTTCCAGACGGTATCCTTTGGATGCTGCTGAAGATCTGCTTCGTGTTCTTCATCTTCTCGATGGTGAAAGCCATCTCCCCGCGCTACCGCTACGACCAGCTGATGCGCATCGGTTGGAAAGTCTTCCTGCCCATGTCCCTCGTTTGGGTTGTGCTGGTGTCGTTCCTTGCGAAATTCGAACTCTTCGGCGGTGCCTATGCCCGCTGGGCCATCGGAGGCTGATATGACGGCAATCGACTACAAACGCGCCGCCGGCTACTTCCTGCTGAAGGATTTCTTAGGTGGTTTCAAACTGGGCATGAAGTATTTCTTCAAACCCAAGGCCACTGTAAACTACCCGCACGAAAAAGGCCCGTTGTCCCCACGTTTCCGTGGCGAACACGCTCTGCGCCGGTATCCCAACGGCGAAGAGCGCTGCATTGCCTGTAAGCTGTGTGAAGCGATTTGTCCGGCTCAGGCGATCACCATTGACGCCGAGCCGCGCGAGGATGGCTCCCGCCGCACCACGCGCTATGACATCGACATGACCAAATGCATCTACTGCGGTTTCTGCCAAGAGGCCTGCCCGGTAGACGCGATTGTCGAAGGCCCAAACTTCGAATTCGCCACCGAGACCCACGAAGAGCTGTTCTACGATAAAGAAAAGCTGCTTGAGAACGGCGCCCGCTGGGAAGCTGAAATTGCGCGTAACCTCGAAATCGACGCGCCGTACCGCTGATCAGGGAACCTAGGACCATGAGCGACAGCAAAAACCCATATGAGGCGATGTTCGCCCAGTATCAGGAGATGGCGAAAGCCTTCAATCCTGCGCTGGAAAGCTTCACGCCCAAAGGGTTTGAGGCGCTCTGGCCCACCATGCCCAAAGACGTCATGGAGATGTTCTTTGGCAATACGATGAACAAGGGCGGCTTGGATGCCAAGACACGCCTGCTATTGACCCTTGGCGCGCTCACTATGCTGGGTGCACAGGCTGATGCACAAATTCGGCTCACCGTTCGCCACTTGGTGGAAGTCGGGGCCACAAAACAGGAAATCGTGGAGACCATCGGCCAGATGTCGATGTTCGCCGGTATTCCCGCCACCACCCGCGCCATGGAACTGGTGCAAGAGGTTCTGGCGGAACAAGAGGGAAGTGACACATGACCATCGCGGCATATGCGTTTTGGCTGTTTTCGATCTGCGTGATCACCGGTGGATTTTTCACCGTGATCAGTCGCAACCCAGTGCACTCCGTGCTCTGGCTCATCCTGGCGTTTTTGAGCTCTGCCGGGCTCTTTGTGCTGTTGGGGGCCGAGTTCGTGGCTATGCTTTTGATCATCGTCTACGTGGGTGCGGTGGCCGTGCTCTTCCTCTTTGTGGTGATGATGCTGGATGTGGACTTTGCTGAGCTTAAAGCAGGCATGGCACAATACCTGCCGCTGTCCTTGCTGATCGGTGCCATTCTCCTGATGCAACTTGGCATGGTGTTTGGCCCTTGGGAGTTTTCCGACACGGCACAAAGCCTGCGCGCAGCCCCAACACCAACCGACACTCACAACACCGCGGCGCTGGGCCTGATCCTGTACGATCAGTACTTCCTGCTGTTCCAACTGTCCGGCCTGATCCTGCTGGTCGCGATGATTGGCGCAATTGTGCTGACCCTGCGCCACCGCAAGGACGTGAAGCGCCAGAATGTGCTGGAGCAGATGTGGCGTGACCCAGCCGACGCGATGGAATTGAAAGACGTAAAACCGGGGCAGGGGCTCTAAGCCCCCCCGGAAGAGATAAAAAGAACCGAGGGACCAAATATGATTGGTTTGGAACACTACCTAGGCGTGGCGGCGACGCTTTTCGTCATCGGCATTTTCGGCCTCTTCCTGAACCGGAAGAACATCATCATCCTGTTGATGTCGATCGAACTCATCCTGCTGTCTGTGAACATCAACTTGGTGGCGTTTTCGTCTTACCTCGGTGACCTCACCGGCCAGGTCTTTGCGCTCTTCGTAATGACCGTAGCCGCCGCAGAAGCCGCCATCGGCCTGGCGATCCTGGTCTCCTTCTTCCGGAACCGTGGCACCATCGCGGTCGAAGACGTCAACGTGATGAAAGGCTAAGCGATCATGGAAACGTTCATTCTCTTCGGGCCGCTTGTCGGTGCCCTGATCGCTGGCTTCGGATGGCGCCTGATTGGCGAAAAAGCTGCGCAATACGTCACTACGGCGATCCTGTTCTGGGCTTGCTTCTTGAGCTGGATTGTCTTCCTTGGCCTTGACGCCGAGCAAGTCAAACAGATCCACGTTCTGGACTTCATACAGTCCGGCCACCTCGACACCGCCTGGGCGATCCGTGTTGACCGTTTGACTGCGATCATGCTGATTGTCGTGACCTCGGTCTCCGCCCTCGTGCACCTCTATTCCATGGGCTATATGGCGCATGACGAGAACTGGGGCGAAGGCGAGCACTACAAGGCGCGTTTCTTCGCCTACCTGTCCTTCTTCACCTTCACCATGCTGATGCTGGTGACCGCCGACAACCTGCTGCAGATGTTCTTCGGCTGGGAAGGCGTGGGCGTCGCGTCCTATCTGCTGATCGGCTTCTACTACAAAAAGCCATCGGCCAACGCCGCCGCTATCAAGGCATTTGTTGTGAACCGGGTGGGTGACTTTGGCTTCCTGCTGGGCATCTTCGGCATCTACATGCTGACTGACAGCATCAAGTTTGACGACATCTTTGCTGCCGCGCCTGCGCTGGCCGAGATGGAGTTGCACTTCCTGTGGCGTGACTGGAACGCGGCCAACTTGCTGGCCTTCCTGCTGTTCATCGGCGCGATGGGTAAATCGGCGCAGCTGTTCCTGCACACTTGGTTGCCAGACGCGATGGAAGGCCCGACCCCTGTGTCAGCGCTGATCCACGCGGCAACCATGGTGACGGCCGGTGTCTTCCTTGTGTCGCGCATGTCGCCACTGATCGAATACGCAGGTGACACCAAAGCGTTCATCGTCTTCCTTGGTGCCTCGACAGCTTTTGTGGCCGCCACAATCGGTCTTGTGCAGAACGACATCAAACGCGTTATCGCGTATTCCACCATGTCCCAGCTGGGCTACATGTTTGTGGCTGCGGGCGTTGGCGTCTACTCCGCAGCAATGTTCCACCTCTTCACCCACGCCTTCTTCAAGGCGATGCTCTTCCTGGGCGCGGGCTCGGTGATCCACGCGATGCACCACGAGCAGGACATGCGAAACTACGGTGGGCTGCGTAAAAAAATACCTTATACCTTCTGGGCGATGATGATTGGTACGCTAGCGATCACCGGCGTTGGCATCCCGCTCACGCACATTGGTTTCGCAGGCTTCCTGTCCAAAGACGCAATCATTGAAAGCGCTTGGGCCGGTACCGCAGGTGGTTACGGCTTCTGGATGCTGGTCATCGCAGCCATGCTCACCAGCTTCTACAGTTGGCGCTTGATTTTCTTGACCTTCTTTGGCGAAGCACGCGGCAACAAGAATACCCACGACCATGCACATGAAAGCCCGATGGTTATGCTGATCCCGCTGGGCGTTCTGTCCTTGGGTGCGATCTTTGCCGGGATGATCTGGTTTGGCTCCTTCTTTGGCGATCATGACACTGTGAACAAATTCTACGGCGTGCCATCGCACCATGCGGAAAGCAGTGAAGGCCACGGCGAAGAAGCTAGCCACGGTGACGACCATGCCAAAGACGAAGCGCATGGAGATGATCATGCCGTGTCCCACGGCGATGAGGGACATGCAACTGTGGCAGCAGGGCACCACGGCGAAGCGCCTAATGGCGCAATCTTCACGCATCCAGACAACCACGTGATGGACGACGCGCACCACGCCCCGAAATGGGTCAAAGTCAGCCCGTTTATCGCCATGGTCATCGGTCTGATGTTCGCGCTCTGGTTCTACATCTGGAACCCATCCATGCCCGCACGTATGGCAGAAGCTCAACGTCCGCTGTACTTGTTCTTGCTGAACAAGTGGTACTTTGACGAAGCCTATGACTTTCTGTTTGTGCGCCCAGCCGCCGCCATCGGACGCTTCTTATGGAAACGCGGTGACACCAATGTGATCGACGGGACCATTAATGGTGTCGCCATGGGCTTTGTTCCGTGGGTCACCCGCCTGGCGGGCCGCGCCCAGACCGGCTACGTCTTTACCTACGCCCTTGCCATGGTGATCGGCATCGTTGCCCTTATCACCCTGATGACGCTCACCGGAGGAGCGCACTAATGAACGACATGTTGCTCTCCCTGGTCACTTTTATTCCGACCTTCGCAGCGTTGATCCTGGTGGTCTTCTTGCGGGGCGAAGACGAAATGGCGCAGCGGAACGCCAAACGTGTTGCGTTGACCGCGACAAGCATCACCTTCTTAACCTCTCTGTTTGTGCTCTCTGGGTTTGATCCAAGCGACACAGGCTTCCAGTTTGTGGAGGAACGCGACTGGCTGATGGGGCTAAAGTACAAACTCGGCGTCGATGGTATTTCGATCCTGTTTGTCATGCTCACCACCTTCATCATGCCGCTTGTGATCTGGGCGTCGTGGGACGTAAAGGTGCGGGTGAAAGAATACATGATCGCCTTCTTGCTTCTTGAAACGCTGATGCTCGGCGTGTTTATGGCGCTGGATCTTGTTCTCTTCTATCTGTTCTTTGAAGCAGGCCTGATCCCGATGTTCCTGATTATCGGTATTTGGGGTGGTGCTAACCGCATCTATGCCTCCTTCAAGTTTTTCCTCTATACATTCCTTGGCTCTGTTCTGATGCTGGTGGCGATGATCGCAATGTTTGTGGATGCGGGTACAACCGACATTCCAACGCTGATGGCCCACCAGTTTGCCTCCGGTACAATGAACGTCATGGGCATCACCGTGATCGGGGGGATGCAGACGCTGATGTTCTTGGCTTTCTTTGCGTCTTTCGCGGTGAAAATGCCAATGTGGCCTGTGCACACGTGGTTGCCCGACGCGCACGTTCAAGCGCCAACAGCTGGCTCGGTGGTTCTGGCAGCGATCCTGCTAAAGATGGGCGGCTACGGGTTCCTGCGCTTCAGCCTGCCGATGTTCCCCATCGGCGCAGAGGTTCTGACCCCACTTGTGATGTGGATGTCTGCCATTGCGATTGTCTACACCTCGCTTGTGGCGCTGGTGCAGGAAGACATGAAAAAGCTGATCGCCTATTCTTCTGTGGCCCACATGGGCTACGTGACCATGGGCATCTTCGCGGCCAACCAACAAGGTATTGACGGTGCGATCTTCCAGATGATCAGCCACGGCTTCATCTCTGGCGCGCTTTTCCTGTGTGTGGGCGTGATTTATGACCGCATGCACACCCGCGAAATCGACGCTTATGGCGGCCTCGTGAACCGCATGCCAGCCTATGCGCTGATCTTCATGTTCTTCACAATGGCCAATGTTGGCCTGCCAGGTACCTCAGGCTTTGTCGGCGAATTCCTGACCCTAATGGGCGTGTTTCAGGTCAACACCTGGGTGGCTCTGATCGCCACCTCCGGTGTGATCCTGTCCGCGGCCTATGCGCTTTGGCTCTACCGTCGCGTGGTGATGGGCGACCTGATCAAGGAAAGCCTCAAGACCATTAGCGATATGACCAACCGCGAAAAGATGATTTTCGCCCCATTGGTGGCCATGACGCTGATCCTGGGTGTCTACCCATCTCTGGTCACCGACATCATTGGCCCTTCGGTCGAGAACTTGATTTCCAACTATGACACCGCACTGGCCCAAGGCGCTTCCGCCAGCCAGACGGCATCGCACTAAGGAGCGCTTGAGATATGATCCAGGCTGACCTGAATATCATCTTGCCGGAAATCCTGCTGGCGATTTACGCCATGCTGGCGCTGCTTGCGGTGGTCTATACCGGCAAAGACAAAATGGCGCCGATGCTGACATGGCTGACTGCCGGTGTTTTTGCCATCCTCGCTGTGTGGATCGGAGTGTCAGGCGAGGGCGAAAACGTCGCATTTAACGGCATGTTCCACGATGATGCTTTCTCTCGCTTTGCCAAAGTGGCGATATTGCTATCCGGCTCTGCGGTCCTTGTGATGGGCGCAGACTACATGCAACGTCGCAATATGCTGCGCTTTGAGTATCCAATCCTCGTGGCGCTTGCCATGGTGGGTATGATGACCATGGTGTCCGCAGGCGATCTGATGACGCTGTACATGGGTCTCGAGCTGCAATCCTTGGCGCTCTACGTGGTTGCCACTCTGCGCCGAGATGGGGTGAAATCCACAGAAGCGGGTATGAAATACTTCCTGCTTGGCGCGCTGTCCTCTGGCCTACTGCTTTACGGCTCGTCTCTGGTCTATGGATTTGCAGGTACCACAACTTTCGCAGGTATTGTTGAGGCGGTTGGCCACGGTCACACCCCACTAGGTCTGCTGTTTGGCCTGACCTTTGTGATCTCCGGCCTTGCGTTTAAAGTGTCTGCCGTGCCGTTCCACATGTGGACGCCAGACGTCTACGAAGGGGCACCAACACCAATCACAGCCTTCTTTGCCACCGCACCAAAGGTGGCCGCGATGGCCTTGTTTGCCCGCGTTCTGTTTGACGCTTTTGGCGGCGTGATTGGCGATTGGCAGCAAATCCTCGCATTGCTGTCCGTGCTGTCGATGTTCCTTGGTGCCGTGGCCGCGATTGGTCAAACCAACATCAAACGCCTGATGGCCTATTCCTCCATTGCGCATATGGGCTACGCTCTGATGGGGCTCGCTTCAGGCACAGCGCTCGGTGTCGAAGCGATGCTGATCTATATGGCGATCTACGTCACTATGAACGTCGGTACCTTTGCCTTTATCCTGTCAATGGAGAAAGACGGCCAGCCGGTGACAGATATTGCGTCCCTGAATCAATACAGCAAACAAGCCTCCGGGCGTTCGCTGGCGCTCTTGGTGCTTTTGTTCTCGCTGGCAGGCGTGCCGCCGTTCCTTGGCTTCTTTGGCAAGCTTAGTGTCCTTTTGGCCGCAGTCGATGCGGGGCTTGCTTGGCTCGCCATCGCAGGTGTTGTGGCCTCTGTTATTGGTGCCTTTTACTACCTCCGTATCGTTTACTTTATGTACTTTGGAGAAGAAGGCGACAAACTGGACGCGCCACGTTCTCCGGTGCAGCAAGTGATGCTGATCGCTAGCGCGGCGATTATGCTACTGGGAATCGTAAACTTCTTTGGTGTCGACACCGCTGCGCAAGCCGCTGCAGCAGCCTTGATGCCACATTGATCACCACGTAAAGAAACGACATGTGACGCGCCCCACTGGGGCGCGTTGCTGTTTTTGACCAATCGCTGAGAGACGGATTGACCATGAGAAATTGGCCGGAAGGATACGGACGTCGCGTGCTGGCGGAAGTGGACAGCACCAACGCCGAAGCCGCCCGTATCGCGCCCGAGTTGGCCGGACCGGAGTGGATTCTTGGATTGCGCCAAACCCATGGTCGAGGTCGTCGGGGCAGGGCATGGGTTGATCCGATCGGAAACTTTGCGGGCACTTTGGTGATGCGACCAGCGGAGGCACCAGATCAAGTTGCGTTGCGCTCCTTTGTAGCCTCCTTGGCGCTCTATGATGCGTTTGTTGCTGTCACGGGACGCGCCGACGGTTTGGCGCTCAAATGGCCGAACGACGTGCTTCTCAATGGTGGCAAAGTTGCAGGCATCTTGCTTGAAAGCGCTGGCATGGCGGGCGGAACCGTGAGCCACATCTCCATTGGCATTGGTGTGAATCTTGCACATGCGCCCGACACCGGCGCAGTTGAGGTCCATGCCACTCGGCCTGTTTCGTTGCTCAGTGAAACCGGTGCCGCTGTCACGCCCGAGGACTTCCTCGATGTGCTCGCGCCTGCTTACGCCCATTGGGAAACCCAGTTTAGCACCTATGGGCTTGACCCCATTCGTACCGCTTGGCTGACCCGCGCCGCACGCATTGGGGAAGTAATTACTGCTCGCACAACCCGCGACGAAACGACCGGAACCTTCGAAACAGTAGACAGCGCAGGCAATCTCGTGTTGAAGACCGCAAAAGGCCGCGTAGCCATCCCTGCGGCTGACATCTTTTTCTGACCCGCGCAAAGAGAGACCAAGACCCATGCTTCTGGCCATTGACTGCGGCAACACCAACACCGTGTTCTCAATCTGGGATGGAGAGAGATTCCTCTGCACCCTGCGCACATCGACCCACCACGCCCGCACAGCGGATGCCTATTTCACTTGGTACTCCACGTTGATCAATCACTATGGTATCAAGGCAGAGATCACCGATGTGATCATTTCTTCTACGGTGCCACGTGTGGTGTGGAACCTACGGGTTTTCGCAGACCGTTTTTTTAACTGCCGTCCTTTGGTGGTGGGTAAACCCGAATGCAAACTGCCGCATCAACCGCGCGTGGATAAAGGCACACAGCCCGGTCCCGACCGTCTGGCAAATGCAGTGGCTGCTTATGAGCGACATGGCGGAAACGTTGTTGTGGTTGACTTTGGCACCGCTACCAACTTTGACGTGGTCGCCGAGGATGGGGCCTATGTGGGCGGCGTGATTGCCCCTGGTGTAAACCTCAGCCTTGAGGCCTTGCATTCCGGCGCAGCGGCTTTGCCACATGTGGATATAAGTCAGCCGGAAAAAGTGATCGGAACCAACACGGTTGGCTGTATTCAATCGGGGGTGTTCTGGGGCTACACAGGACTAATCGAGGGCATCATCGCCCGTATCAAAGCGGAATACGGCGCCCCAATGAAAGTGGTGGGTACAGGCGGTCTTGCGCCGCTGTTTGAGCAGGGCGATCACCTGTTTGACACCATCGAAGACGATTTGACGATGCACGGCTTGACCGTGATCCATGATTACAACAAGGAGCAGGGCGCATGAGCGACCGCTTGATCTATTTGCCGCTTGGCGGTTCTGGTGAAATTGGCATGAATGCCTATGTCTACGGGTATGGCCCGGCAGACAACGAGCGCCTCATTCTCGTCGATATTGGCGTGGCGTTTTCCGACATGGAAACAAGTCCAGGTGTTGACCTGATTTTTGCCGATATCAAATGGCTGGAAGAGAACAAACACCGGCTAGAGGCTGTGTTCATCACCCACGGCCACGAAGACCATATCGGTGCGGTGGGACATTACTGGGGACGCCTCGAAGTGCCGGTGTATGCCCGTGCCTTCACCGCCAACCTCGCACGCCATAAAATGGCTGATCGTGGTCAGCCAGAAGAGGTGGTTCGCACGGTCTCCGCATGGCCGGAAACCACCGACGCAGGCCCTTTCAAAGTGGGCTTCCTACCGGTGAGCCACTCTATTCCCGAAAGCGCAGCCTTGGTTATCGATACGCCCGCAGGGCGGGTGATCCACTCCGGCGACTTCAAACTTGATGAGACCCCATTGGTGGGCGAACCGTTTGATCCCGCGCTCTGGGCAGACGTCTCTAAAGATGGCGTCAAGGCGCTGATCTGTGACTCCACCAATGTTTTCTCCCCACACGAAGGCCGCTCCGAGGCGTCCGTTGGTCCTGAGATTGAAAAGTTGGTTGCTGCAGCCCCCAACATGGTCGTTGCCACTACTTTCGCCTCTAACGTAGCCCGCGTAAAAACGCTGGCCGAGGCGGGTGAGCGAGCCGGGCGCTCCATTTGCCTTATGGGCCGAGCAATGCGTCGCATGATCGAGGCGGCCATTCAGACCGGCGTGCTCTCGGACTTCCCCAAAGTGGTCAGCCCAGAGGACGCGGCGTCGATCCCTCGTGAAAACCTCATGCTGTTGGTCACTGGCTCGCAAGGTGAGCGTCGTGCTGCCAGCGCGCAGCTCGCCCGAGGCAAATACAACGGTATTTCTCTTAAAGAGGGCGATCTCTTCCTGTTCAGCTCCAAAACCATTCCGGGCAACGAGAAAGGCGTGATCCGCATCATTAACCAGCTCTCCGAGATGGGGGTGGATGTGGTGGACGACAGCTCTGGCAAGTACCACGTCTCTGGCCATGCTAACCGCCCAGACCTGGCGCGCCTGCATGAAATTGTGAACCCAACCATGGTGATCCCGAACCACGGCGAACACCGCCACCTGCGCGAGCACGCAAAACTGGCAAACGAAGCTGGCCGCGCGTCTATCGTTGCTGTGAACGGTACTATGTTGGATCTGACTGGCGACCAGCCTTCCATCGCAGGCTATGTGGAAACTGGCCGCACCTATCTGGACGGTAACATCCAAATTGGGGCTCTCGACGGAATCATTCGGGACCGCATCCGTATGGCGCTCAACGGCCATGTGATTGTGACCGTGCTGCTGGACGAAGACGATGAGCCACTGGGCGACGCGTGGTGTGAGCTGATGGGCCTGCCTGAATTGGGCCGCTCGCAAGCGCCTTTGGTGGATGTGCTCGAGGAAGATGTCACGCAGTTTTTGGGCCGTGCCAAAGAGAAAACCCTACGCGACGACGACAAAATCGAAGGCGACATCCGCCGCATCGTGCGCAATTCTGCCCGCGATGAGATTGGTAAAAAACCAGAAGTCACAGTGATTGTCAGCCGCTTGAGCTAAGCAGCGCGAACAAACGTCAGTTGAGTGAAATCAGTGGTCCGCTTGCCTATGGCTTGCGGACCATTTTTTTAACGATCCGGCGTGTCAAAGGCGCCAAAACCAACACCAGAGGGAACGCGACCATCCAGCTCGCAATCCACGCACTCAGCCACATCGCGACGAAGCCGCCGACAAACCCACTTACCACAATGGTTGAGATGAAGGTGACCACATTGGTCATCATGCCAGACAGTATGAGCCCAAAAAGAATGGGCTCAAACCGTGCTGGTATCATTGCGCGCCCTGTTCGCGACGCTCTTCAAAGCTCATTGCAATGAAGCTCGGCATGTGGTCACCCATGCCAACAACCCTGTTGTTGGAATCACGGCGGTCATTGCCCCCCCGACCGCGCCCACGACGATTGTTGTCATCGCGGTCACGTCCACGGGAATCGTCACGTTTACGTTTGTCTTCTTTCACAGGGGCTTCAACGGTTTCGACCGCTTCTGGCTTGGTCTCCGCTCTCGGCGCGTCATCTTCCTTGCGTTTGCGAGGTTTGCGCGGCTCGATCTTGACCGGGTTTTCTAGACGCGGAATCTCTTTCTGGATTAGCGCTTCAACAGCGTCGAACTGCTTCTCATCGCGCGGGCTGCAGATCGTGATCGCCTTCCCTTCGCGCCCTGCACGGCCGGTACGGCCAATGCGATGCACATAGTCTTCGGCGTGGCCTGGTACATCAAAGTTGAACACGTGGCTCACGCTGGGCACATCCAGACCGCGGGCCGCCACATCGGAGGCCACAAGAATGCGTAACTCGCCGTTGCGGAACTGTTCCAGTGTGCGCGTGCGCTGAGATTGATCTAGATCACCGTGGATCGGCGCGGCGTCGTAGCCATACTTCTTCAATGACTTGGCGCATATGTCCACGTCGGTCTTGCGGTTGCAAAAGATGATCGCGTTGGTGCATTTGTCACCTTCCGCATCAATCAACGCCCTCAAAGCTTTACGCTTTTCGCTGCCTTCACGGTCGCGGCGCGATGCTTTGAACATCACAACCTGCTGTTCGATGGTCTCACTGGCGGTTGCCTGACGAGCCACTTCCACCCGTTCCGGGTTGGACAGGAACGTGTTGGTGATGCGCTCAATCTCCGGCGCCATTGTGGCGGAGAAAAACAGTGTTTGACGGGTAAACGGCGTCAGACCAAAGATGCGCTCAATGTCGGGAATGAACCCCATGTCCAGCATCCGGTCGGCCTCATCCACCACCATGACTTTCACGTCAGACAGGATCAGCTTGCCGCGCTCGAAATGGTCCAGCAAACGGCCCGGGGTGGCGATCAGAACATCCACCCCTTTGTCGATGATCAACTCTTGTTCCTTAAAGCTTACCCCACCAATGAGCAGCGCTTTGGTCAGCTTCAGGTGCTTTGAATAAGTATCGAAATTTTCAGCGACCTGTGCCGCCAACTCTCGTGTTGGGCACAACACCAAGCTGCGCGGCATCCGCGCGCGCGCGCGTCCACGCGCCAGCAGAGACAGCATTGGCAGTGTGAAGCTTGCGGTTTTACCGGTACCGGTTTGCGCAATGCCAAGCACGTCGCGTCCATCCAATGCCGAAGGAATCGCTCCTGCTTGGATTGGGGTTGGGGTTTCATAGCCCGCTTCGGTAATCGCTTTGAGTACCTTCGGGTTGAGGTTCAGGTCAGAAAATTTTGTCATATGTATCCGTGATTTACGGACACTCTTTGGCCCGTAGCGGCGTCTCGGATCGGGCCCGGTTGGCCCCGCGTCAATGGCGTTTTTGATCCACGTGGCCTTCTATCGCACCAAAGCCGTCAGGTCAATGAAACCAAACTTGCGCCAGACACTTGGCCATATTTAGGAAACATTAGGCGTCAAAGTCAGGGAAATGTTTCAACCGTTTTGCGTCGAGTTCCAAGCGATGTCTTCGTAACAGGCCATGTGATTCCAGTTTCTCTCGCAACTCTGGCGTCGCGACGCAGACTTCCTCATAAAAATGCTGCAGCCCATTCGGTTCCTCTGCCAAATGTGCAAACAGTTTATGGAGGTTCAGCCCACCTTGTTCTTCCGGAATGGCCGATCCCAATTCGTTACGGTAAGAGCCTTTTTTATGCCGATAGGCAAAGCTCTGCATCCAATGCCCCCAGCTGGTAGTGTGCAAATGCAGTAAGGCTACATCCGTCAGTTCCACCTGGCCCGGATTTTGCCGTCCGTTCTGCGCGACATTATGGATCTTGATCGCCATGTCCTTTTGCCCAGTGCGCAGGAACATCTTCCCCGCCACATGGCTGACAAAGCCGTTTTTCAGGTAAGGGGCAAATTTCGGGTAAGTCTTTGCCACGATTTGATTGCGAAGCGTACTGTCGGCAATAAATGATTTGAAATAGATCAGGCCGCTATCGTCCACTGAAGCCATCGCTTCCGCCGGGCGAACACGCGCCACAAGACATTCTTCTGGCAAAGCCGCGAGTTGTTCGGTGATTGATCGATCCGGCCAGAGGAACTCGTCCACGTCAATATGCAGCAGCCAATCCACCTTCTTCGCGCGATTGTAGGCATGCCGAACGTTGAAAGACTGCCGCGGTTGATGCATCGATGGTTTTTTGCCGCGTGTCTTCTGCCAATAGTTGTCGCCGGTGCGCACTACAGTGAGTTGCGGATGTGGCTTGAGCTGTTCTTTGGCATCCGGGTTGGCCGCATCCAGGTAAATCCAAACATGGGTCGCGCCTAACTCCAGATGGTGTGCGACAAAATTCAGGATTTCGACGGCGGGCGCTTTGATGGTTGCAACTACACCCCATGTGGGCATCGTGTTGCTCATTTTCGGGCCTGCTGGCGTTCTTTCTTCGATCGCATTTGGGCCAATCGACGAAACACACCGCTGGGTTCCTCAATCAGTTCTTGCAGCAAATGGTCGACCAAAGGCGCAATCACTGGATCGCTCTTGCCCATCTTCCAGATCGGCGCGATCACGTTGATGTCCAGCCCGCCGTGCATCAGCGAAAATGGCTCCATGTCCAGTGGCAACCGCGTTTTTGTGCGTTTGCCAAAGCCATACTCTTTGCTCGGCTCCAACCCGCCAAATGTGCGCTCAAACTCATAAAGTTTCATCATGCCAAACAACATACGCAGCCCTTGGCCGACTTCTCGCTGCGCAGGTGTTTCACCGTGATCGGCAAAGGTCTGAACCGAACTCACCAGCCAGCGTAGGTTCAATTCGGAAATGAGGTGCTCCGCTTCTTCCGCCCAGATTCGGCAAAACAACGCTGCAGTTTGTGGGGGGTGTTCCCGTTTGCGTAGGTTTGAAACCAACTGTGCATTCAGAAAGGCGAGCTCGCTTATTCCCACAAACTCTTCCGCTATTTGACGGCGCTTGCGGGCCCAACTGGTGTTTGGATCGGCAGGCCCCTTTTGCGCGGCCCGTTCCGGCACAATCGCATTCCTTAGAACCGACAGGTGTACGTCAACCGGCGGCAGGTCTTCAGGGCCAAAATCAAATGGATCGCGCCGTCCGTCGTAGCGCTCCATCATATAGGCATAACCGCCCGGATAGGTAAGAGTTTTTTCTGACATGGCGCGATGTTTGCACGGGGCGAAACCCCGTGCAATCGCAGAGTGTATCAGACCATCATTTCCTTGGTCGCGCTCAGCGTGACATCGGGATAGTCGCGCCCTACGCGGTCGATGTCCCATTGCAAGCGAGTCAAGAACACCACGTCCCCATCATTGTCATAGCTGATGTGTTGCTTGTTCATATCCGCAAATTTTTCAACGGCCTTCCGGTCACCATGTACCCAACGGGCAGAGGTGAATTGGCTTTGGTCAAAGCGCACGGGCAGGCCGTATTCCATCTCAATCCGGCTGGCGAGTACTTCAAACTGAAGCTGCCCGACCACGCCCACAATAAAGCCTGAACCAATCATCGGCTTGAACACCTTCGCGGCACCTTCTTCGGCAAACTGCATCAGCGCCTTTTCAAGGTGCTTGGCTTTCAGTGGGTCGCCCGCACGCACGCCTTGCAACAGTTCCGGCGCAAAGCTGGGAATGCCGGACACGCGCAGCGCTTCACCTTCGGTCAGCGTGTCGCCAATGCGCAGTTGCCCGTGGTTGGGGATACCAATGATATCGCCCGCCCAGGCCTCTTCGGCCAATTCGCGGTCAGACGCCAGGAACAGCACCGGATTGGAAATTGCCATCGGTTTCTTTGTGCGTACATGGGTCAGCTTCATGCCGCGTTTAAAGTGGCCAGAGGCCATCCGTACAAAGGCCACTCGGTCGCGGTGTTTCGGGTCCATGTTGGCCTGAACCTTAAACACAAAACCGGCGACCTTTTTCTCTTCGGGTGCAATTTTGCGTGGCTCAGCCGTCTGTATCTGTGGTTCCGGCCCGTAGATGCCAATACCATCCATCAGTTCCTTAACGCCAAAAGAGTTGATCGCAGAGCCAAACCAGATCGGCGTCATATGGCCTTCCAGAACCGCCTGAGGGTCCAGTTTTGGCAAAAGCTCTTTGGCCATCTCAACTTCTTCGCGCAACTGCTCAAGCAGGTGCTCCGGCACATGGTCCGCCAGCTTCGGATCATCCAGGCTTTCAATCTGAACGCTCTCAGCCACCACATTCCGGTCGGCCCGATCCATGAGTTCAAGCCGATCGTTGAGCATGTCATAGGTGCCCATGAACTCACGGCCGACCCCAATTGGCCAACTGGCCGGGGTTACATCAATTGCGAGGTTTTCTTGAATCTCGTCAATGATATCAAAGGTGTCGCGGCTCTCCCGGTCCATCTTATTACAGAACGTCAGGATTGGCAGGTCGCGCAGACGACACACTTCAAACAGTTTCTGTGTCTGGCTTTCGACACCTTTGGCGCCGTCAATCACCATGACAGCAGCGTCCACGGCGGTCAGCGTGCGATAGGTGTCCTCGGAAAAGTCGCTGTGGCCTGGCGTATCCACCAGATTGAAGCGGAATTGCCCAAAATCAAACGACATCGCTGAGGCTGATACAGAGATACCGCGGTCCTTTTCCATCTGCATAAAGTCCGAGCGTGTGCGGCGTGCCTCACCTTTGGCCCGCACCTGACCCGCCATCTGAATCGCGCCACCATACAGTAGGAACTTTTCGGTCAGCGTGGTCTTACCGGCGTCTGGGTGCGAGATGATCGCAAAAGTGCGGCGGCGCGCAATCTCGGGCGGCAATTCGGGGCGGTTTGTCTGCGTGTCCAACATGTCCGCGCGTATAGGTCGCAAAGCGCCAATTCGCAAGGAAAAGTGGCGTTTGCTACTTCGAAGACGCCCGCTTCAAAAGCTCTACCGCGTCAGGCCGATCCAGCAGGCTTTTATGCACCTCAAGATGTGTCTGTGGCAGGCCGCGCGCAGCGTTGGAAGCCGAGCGCAGGCGCTCTTTCACCTCTTCCGGAACCGCGGGGCGAGTGCGGGTGTCCATCTGCATGGTTTCGGCTGAAATTCCTTCGGCAAATATGATCTGATGGGTGTCAAACATGATTTGGTAGTAGTCAACAAATCCACCTTCATCGGCATAAACCGTTATCCCGTTCACCAGATGTCGGGCCTTGATCAACAGCTCGCTGCGCCCGACGCCAATGTGGTCGTGGCGCTGATACACAAACAATCTGTGATCCGGGCTGACGCGCAAATCCTGAGTGTTGTTGAGGGTACCAGCCGTAATCACGATAGGGGCAAACTCGCCGCTGGCACGTTGCACAGCATGACCGATCCAACGCACTTCCTGTGGACCATCGTCCCGCGTCAGAACTCGGTCCCCCACATTTAAGTCTTCCACCTGACGCTGCTCGCCCGTGGCCATGGTGATACGCGTGCCGCCGGTAAAACTAACGCACGCCAATTGCGCCAGTTTGGTTGATGCCGCGCCGCGATCCACACCCACCAACACATAGTCGCCTTTGGGGGTCAATGGCGCCAGTGGCGCCCCATAGACTTCAACAACACCGCCGTCCTCGTCAACTTCAACAAGTACGAGCACCTCAATGGTGTCACCACTGGGCGGCATAAAAGTTGCAACGCAATCTAGGTATACCCGCGCGCCCAAAGTACCGAGACTATACTCGCTCGCAATAAAGTGTTGCCCTTCGCTGTCCGTGCGCAGGGCAAGGCTTTTTTCTTCGGCATCGTAGCTCAGCGTATAGATGTCGTCGGGAACCAATTCGTCCGCAAAGGATAGGTAGTCACCAAGGTTTGCACCATCCGTCACAACAAGGGCCTTCGCCGGATAGACCGGTAGGCGCTGGGAGGGTTGGGAACTGTCTTGCACTTGGCTCGTCATAACTTACCTATTTTAGTCTACTGTACACGGTCTTTGAAGCCGTGAAGTGACACGTAAATGTGGCAGCACAATGCCGTCGTCTCGGCATTATACTGGCATCCTTTCAAATTTGGGTATTTCTTACCCCCACAACAACGGGGAGAATCGCATGGAATTGGGAATTAAAGGTAAACGCGCGCTGGTTTGTGCGTCCTCAAAAGGTCTTGGTCTGGGCTGTGCTCGCGCACTGGCTGCAGAAGGCGTTGATTTGATCATGAACGCCCGCGGTGTCGGAGCGCTAGAAGCTGCCGCAGCCGACATCCGGTCCGAATTTGGTGTGGACGTGCAGGCCATTGCCTGTGACGTGACTACGGTCGAAGGACAGTCCAAGCTGATCGAAGCTGCGCAGGGCGTGGATATTCTGGTCAACAACGCCGGCGGCCCGCCTCCCGGCATGTGGACCGATTGGGAGCGTGACGATTTCATCGCCGCGCTGGACGCCAACATGCTGGCCCCAATCGCGCTGATCAAAGCGTTGGTGCCGGGCATGATGGAGCGTGGCTGGGGTCGGGTGGTGAACATCACATCCGTCTCGGTCAAATCGCCGATTCCGGTGCTGGGCTTGTCCAATGCCGCCCGCGCAGGTCTCACCGGCTACGTAGCTGGCACCGCGCGTCAGGTGGCTGGCAAAGGCGTGACCATCAACAATATCCTGCCGGGCATCCATGCTACAGATCGTGCCGTATCCTTGGACAAGGCAGTGACCGAGCAGCAGGGCATCTCCATGGAAGAGGCACAGGCCCAACGCGCCGCCACAATTCCGGCTGGCCGCTACGGCACATCGGATGAATTTGGCGCGACTTGTGCCTTCCTATGTTCTCATCACGCGGGCTTTATCGTCGGGCAGAATGTTTTGCTGGACGGCGGTGCCTTCGCGTCTGCTATGTAAGCGCGAGTAGTAGACTAAATGGCGCGAGGTGTGGGTGTGGCCCAAGGATTCTCATTGAAAGATGAGTTGTTTAACGCAGATAGCCTCGGCGATCTGGCGGCAGAGTTTGCCGCCGGAGTGCCGGGGTTTGATGTTGAGGACTTCCATCAAGAAGTTGTGGCAGGGCTTCAGGAGCGAGAGCTCATGGAGCGTATGGAATGGATTGCCGACTGCATCGAAAAACGCCTGGCGCCAGACTTTCCTGAAATGGCAGACCAGCTTGAGGCGGCCATGCCGCCCGCGCTTGATCCGACTCTGAAAGATGATGACTTTGGCCGCTTCATTCATGCTGTGCCTGGCATTCTTGCCACCCGTCACGGTGTTGAAGACCATCGGGATCGGGCGCTGGACTTGCTGGAAGAGGCGACCAAACGATTCTCCATGGAGTTCTACATCCGGGCTTTCATCAATCGTTGGCCGGAAGAGACTTTTGACCGTTTGCATCAGTGGGCTGAGAACGACAACTATCATGTACGCCGACTGGTGAGCGAAGGTACCCGTCCAAAACTACCATGGGCGAAAAAGCTTGATATTGATCCGATGTCGACGCTGCCCTTTCTCGCAAAGTTGCACGCCGATCCAACGCGTTACGTAACCCGGTCAGTGTCCAATCATCTCAACGATATTTCCAAACTTTCCACCGACACGGTGGTCAGCCAACTGGCCGATTGGAAAGATCAGGGTAAGCAAGCCGAAAAAGAACTGAACTGGATGACACGTCATTCCTTGCGTACTGCCGTAAAGGCCGGTCATGCTGGCGCGCTCTCGATGTTGGGGTTCCACGCGGACGCCCCTATCTCTTTGGACAGCCTTTCCGTCGGAGGCGAAAGTATCCAAATCGGCGACGCGCTCCAGGTCGAAACAACGCTGTCGACGAGCGGCACATCCTCCGTGCCGGTCATGGTCGATTATGTGCTGAGTTTTCACCGGCCAAACGGGCGTGGTGTTGCAAAAGTCTTCAAGCTTAAACAGGGCAAAATCCCGGCCGGAAAATCGCTTACACTGGCTAAGAAGCATCCACTCAAAGCCAATGCCAGTACGTTTCAACTGCATCCCGGTCCGCATAAACTGGCTATTCAGGTCAACGGGCGTGTGCTTGGCGATGTGGCGTTCGATCTGACAGAACCCACGTAACCCTCTGACGATTCATCACGTTTCTGTGGGGCGGCTAGCTTGACAACTGGCCGCCTGCTAGGCCGTTCTCAAATCTGAACGGGACATGACCATGCACGCCGCCACGCTTATTACGATCTTCTCCGCCATTCTTTTGCTCAGCCTTGTTGTCGCCCCTAAGCGGGCCACGGTAGTGGGCTTCTTTGGCGGGCAGAACGCCGAAGGGCAGGCGCCGTCGCTGTCGACCTTGGTGCTGTCTCAGGTCACCACCTGGATCTTCGCCCGCTCACTTATGAACGCGGCCATCCTTGGTTTTTACTACGGTATCGCCGGCACATTGGCTTATGCGGCTTACTACGCGTCTTTTCTAACAGGCGGCTACATTGTGAATCGTCTGCGCGTGCAGGGCGCTGGTTCAGTGCAGGACTGGCTCACCTCTCGCTTTGGCAAGCCGGGCACCACCGCCTACAACGTGGTGATCGCATTGCGGTTATTGTCCGAAGTCTTTGCCAATTTACTGGTCGTTGGCCTGATCTTCAGCGCCGCGCTGCCGGAGGTTGCCAATGCGGGCACCCTCTCTATCCTGATCGTTGGTGTGGTTGCTCTGGCTTACTCCGCTTGGGGTGGCCTGTCCGCAGCCTTGCGCACCGACGTCGTGCAAATGCTGCTGTTCCTTGGGGTGTTTGGAATTGCTTTTGTTGCATTGGTGCTGCGCCCCGAATTCGACCTCGGTGCAGTCCTAACCGCGCCCGGCGCCTCTGGCCCACACAACGGCTGGGTCCTGCTTCTGGTTGCCGCGCTGCAGGTGTTTTCTTATCCGGTGCATGACCCGGTGATGATGGACCGCGGCTTCCTCGCGGACCGTGACACCACTCGCAAAAGCTTCTTACACGCCTTTTGGCTATCCACGCTCTGCATCATCGCTTTTGGCTTTTTTGGTATTCAGGCTTCGTTTGAGGGCGCTGTATACGAGGGACAGTTGATAGGCACCTGGGGCAACATGTTCCCGACCTGGGTTTTCACTCTGTTGATCCTCTCTCTCCTAGTTTCCGCGCTGTCCACATTGGACTCCGCGCTCAGTTCCGCCGCGCGCCTGGTGGTCGAGGAGCTTAAGCTGGCCCCGCGCACACTGGCTGGTGGCCGCATTGCAATGCTGGTCTTTGCCCTCACAGGGGGCGCTCTGACACTCTGGGGCAACCAAACCCTGTTTGACGCCGTCGCCGTTTCTGGCACCGCCTCGATGTTCCTCACGCCCGTGCTTGTTGCCAGCTTGATCGGCGGCCGGGACGTGCCGCTGTGGTCCTATATGGTCTGCTTCTGTAC
>JAAENN010000164.1 GCA_024224295.1 Shimia sp.
GGAATTCCTCACCAACAACTTGGAGTGGGCGGCGTCGAGTATCGTCGAGCTGTACAAGAGCCGCTGGCAGATCGAAGTGTTCTTTAAACAGATCAAGCAGACACTGCAGTTGTGCGATTTTCTGGGCCACAACAAGAACGCCGTCCTGTGGCAAGTGTGGACGGCGTTGATCCTCTATGTGCTGCTGCGGTTTCTGGCCTTCGCCAACAGTTGGCGACACGGCTTCAAACGGTTCTTCTGTTTGCTGCGTTCGAGCGTCTGGGACGGTGTCTCGGTGGCCAGCCTGGCGTCGCTGTGTGGGACAGCAGGTGGCGCTCCGGCGATGCGGGCGGTACCGGAACAGCTGTATCTGCCCGGTTTTGGGCCGCAACCGGCGGGGTCGTGAGCGATGCACACCTCGTCTATGGGACAGCAGACGGGCGAGTTGACAAGGCCATGAGCAAGCAGTAGCCAAAAATCCGCAAACGGGTTCTGAAGTTTCACCGCAAAAAGGCCCCAAACCCTGGGGTTTTCATGCGGGACAGGGCGGATCTATGGGGCTATGGGACGATAGTGAAATCCCTTCGGGATTTAGAAGTCAGGAGTCAGGAGCCAGAAGTCAGAATGGTGACGTCGCGCTCGGGACGGCAAGGGTTTTCGCTCCGGGTATTTTCCATCTGCGTCTATCAGCGTTCATCTGCGGCTGATA
>JAAENN010000165.1 GCA_024224295.1 Shimia sp.
GGGATTTGGCAGCATGATCAGACAACGGAGTACACCTTAACTTGGCTGCCAAACTGTCCAACGATGTAGGACCACCTCATAGGGCAGCGTAGGAAATATTGCCGAGAATATCTTTACACCAACAACAAACTCCACGAGGAGCACCGTAAAGAAACTTAGTATGTTGACAAGAGAGGTAAAGTACCCCAAACGCCGTGAGTTAGTAGTGTTCCCAACAAAGATGCCTAGTGTTGAGAAGTTGTTTAGATCTACAGAAGTATGATACCCGAGGCCGAAACGGCTGACTCATAAAAACGCTTCCCCGACGCGGGGCTGGTGTGGTTCGATTTTCTGCGACGGTTACATTGCGGAGGATCGCAGATGTCAGCGGCGGTGAAGTTGCAGGGCGATGTGAGTGCGGCTGAGCTTCGCGCCATGGCGCGGGAGAGCCGGGATAGTCGGCAGTGTCGTCGCCTGCTGGCCCTTGCGGCTGTGGCCGAGGGTCGGTCTCGATCCGAGGCGGCGGCCTTGGGCGGGATGGATCGTCAGACCCTGCCGGACTGGGTTCGCCGCTTCAATGCCGAAGGAGCGGCGGGGCTGCTCGACCGCAAGCTGGGCGGTCGGCCCTCGAAACTAACGGCCGGGCAGAAGACCGAGTTGGCGGCGATTGCCAAGGCGGGTCCGGATCGGAAGGAGACGGGCCTTGTGCGCTGGCGCCGGGTCGACCTGAAGGCAGTGATCGAGGATCGCTTTGGGGTGGTCTACAACGAGCGCTCGGTCTCGCGGCTGCTCCATGAACTGGGCTTCTCGCACATCAGCGCTCGGCCCTATCATCCGGCCCAGAAGGCCGCGGTGCTGGAGGATTTTAAAAAAACTTCCCGCGCACGCTAGCCGCCGCAGTCGGCCATCTGCCGGCCGGGACGCCGATCGAGCTTTGGTGGCAAGACGAGATGCGCCTGGGCCAGAAGAACGGCCTGGTGCGGCAATGGGCCAAGAAAGGCACAAGGCCGCACCAGCCCAAGGACCAGCGCTATCAGAGCCTCTACCTCTTCGGCGCCATCTGCCCCGCGCGCGGCACTGGGGCAGCGCTTGCCCTGCCCTGGGCCAATACCCATGCCATGCAGGCCCACCTGCGCGAGGTTTCCCGCCAGGTCGCGTCCGGTGCCCATGCCCTCCTCTTGCTCGACCGCGCCGGCTGGCACACCACTGGCGAACTCAAGAGCCCCAAGAATATCACCCTGCTCTTCCTGCCTTCCAGAGCGCCCGAGCTGAACCCCGTCGAAAACATCTGGCAGTTCCTGCGACAGACCTACCTCTCCAATCGCGTCTTCGAGACCTACGAGGACCTCCTCGATGCCGCCTGCGAAGCTTGGAACCGCCTCGTCGACCAGCCTTGGCGCATCATGTCCATCGGATTGCGCGATTGGGCTCACAACGGTCATTCGTTTTGACCGCTGGTATTACACCTCCATCAACACTAGCCCCAAAAGAACGCCCCGCCGCGAGGACGGGCCAGTTGGGTTGCGCAGATGTGCAATTTAATTATGCCTCTTCGTGCCGAGCATTAACTATATTTGTTAATAGAAAATCCCTTCGCTCTGGAACAGAATCATTTATACTTATAGATTGGAGCGTTTTATTACTGGATATTATTGAAACGTCTGACCTTAATTATTGTCAGAAAAGAATTCTGTGGGGAGCGTAGATGGCTAGTGTAGCGAACACGAAACAGCGTGTCGCAACGGCCCAAGTGACCCTAAAAGCTTCGACGCTAAGCGGACGGAATCGGGCCGCGCGGATGATGGATCTCCTCGAGACGGTCGAGAAAAATATCGCACACAAGCAACAACAGATCAGCGCCCTCAAAGAGGAGCGAAACCGCGCTCTTGATAAAGTCCAGCATATGAGAGGACTGCTAAACGTCATGTTGGCCAACACGGAGGAACTAC
>JAAENN010000166.1 GCA_024224295.1 Shimia sp.
AAGCGCGGGCGCGAGCCGATCACCTGGACGATCGATGTCCTGGCACGCATCTTTGGCGGGGTTTACTATCCCTTGTCCATCCTGCCGGCCTCGGTGCGCTGGATCACGTGGACGATCCCGCACACCTATGCCCTGCGCGGCATCCGCCAGGTGATGATCAACGGTGCCAGGTTTGGAGACGCGGATACGGCCTTGATGTTTGCCGCCTTGCTGGCTTTCTGTGTCGCCTCCCTTGCCACGGGGGTCTGGATGATGAACCGGGCCTTGGGTCGGGCAGAGAGAGGGAATGGGGTGGGGATTGTCGTGTGACTTGACCAGACTACATCCTCAAACTTGCTTACAATTACAAGAGGCTGTCTGCTCAACACGTTTGACCGGGAGCAACTCCAGGCCCAGGTCGCGAACCTTGATCAGCAAGCCGTGTAGCGCAGCCTGGTCCGCGGCTGGGCCGGACAGGGCCGTGGTGCCGTTTGCCGCACATCGCCAGCTTGATCAGATCGGTCACATTCAGCATCAGCGCGACCTGCCGGTTGCCCAGCACCGTCGCTCCGGCGATACCACCCACGCGCGACAACTGCTTGCCCAGGGACCAGCAATTCCCGTGATGTGGTTGTTCGCCCTGACCTGAGCTTCTGTGAGAGTCTGAAGTCAGGCGTGCTATGGTGATCAGAGACCCAAGAGAGGCACGAATGTGTCCCTCAGGCAAAGCATTGTCGCTACAGATGGATCCGATGAAACGCCAAAGTCTTCGCCAATCAGAAAATGGCGCAAGAATAACGAGAGCAGACTGAGGATAAACGTTCCATAGACTTTTCCGGTTGAGGCGGTTTTGCCATACCTTTGTTGGGTTGTCCGCCTGACACAAGCGCCGATTTGGACATATCGCTGCACTGATCTATACTGGCGCAAGATAAAACACGCGACGAGGTGCAGTGATGAGTGAGAAACGTCGGCGCAGTAAGCGCCAAACAATCGATCTTGAACAACTGAAGAGCGACCCCAATAGCTTCTTGTCGTGGGACATCGATGATCCCACCTTAGGCAAGCTGGAAACGTATCGGCTGTATCGCGCTGGTTACGCTGCCGCTGATATAGCTGAGACCTTCGGTTTTGCCCGTGGTTACCTGTACGAGCTGTGGAGCGAACTGAAGGCCGAAGGGGTGGAAGCCTTGGTAGATAAGCGTTGGGGGGCGGCACCCCGGAAACGGACGACGGAAGGGGAAGCGGCGGTGTTGCGTGCCAAAGCGCTGCATCCTGAACGAGGAGATACAGACTTGGCCAAGGAATTCGGGATGGATCGGAGCACGGCTTATCGTCTGCTCGAAGAGCATGGTCTGCAAGACCTGCATCGCGTGCTAGATGGTACGACCTCCAGGGCAGCAGAGAACCCACGATCAGAAGCGGATGATGGGGAAAAAGGGGGAGCGAAATAGTCCCCTGTGGGCAAGCTCTCCTCCTGACCTTGCTGAACGCACTGGATCAAAGTTGTTGTCAGAAAGCACTGGCGGGCTTGGAGGTGAAGGACGCGAGCGATCGCTACGCGGATGAGCAGTTGCGTCTGTGCCTGGTTTTGCTGATGGCCTGGGGTGTGTTACGGATTAGCCACATCAACGACCAGCCCGTTGAAGAGTGGGGTGTTCTACTGGACGCTGCGCGACGTCCAGATGAGGACACGCTAGACCAATGTTTGAATCGCCTCATTGAGTTGGATGAGAGCGATGGCCCTTCATCCGTCACAGACCGCCTGGGGCAAATCCGTCCAGGGGGGCGGATTGACACTGCTCTGCAAGAATCTCTGCGTTGTTGGGCTGAGGCGGGTTTGTTGGCGGGGGAGGTGTGGTACTTTGACGACCACGTGGTCGAGTACACCGGTCAGGCGGGCTTGAACAAGACGAAACACGGGACGAAGCAAATCAGCGTCAAAGCGGTCAATCGGTACACGCTCTCCAATGGCCTGTGTTCTCTGAGTGAGTACTTTCCGCTCAACGTTTCCTATGCCCAGGCCCAGCGTCATCTGGTCAGCAAAGCCAACCGTTGCCTGCTCCCAGCATACCGCGTTCGCAAACTGTCGTTCGACCGTGCGGGCTGGGATGCAGAGTTGCTGACCTGGCTCCAAGAGGAGCAGGGCATCATCCCCATCAGCTGGGTGAAACGAACGTCCACGAACATCAAGTTGCTGGATCAAGTACCCGATGATGCATTTGTGGACCTGGATCAGGAGGTGCTGGTGGGGAAGGAAGGCCAACATCACGTGGTTCGCTTGGCTGATACGACGCTTGGCTTTCCCAGCCTGGGCACACAGCGGGTGGTGGTCTTGGAAACCCAAGCGCGGAAACGCATCGGTATCTACACCACGGCCTTACACCCCCGCGAAGCCTCATTGCACGACCAGCGCGTGATAACGACCACTGGGCTTGTAGATGCGATGCGCTTCAAGCAACGGATTGAGAATGGCTTCAAGGTGGACGTGAACGAAATGGATAGTGATGCTATCCCTACTCATCGAACCTTTGAAGCCACCTTGACAAAACCCTATGACTTGGCGCAAGCGGAGAAGCAACGCCACAATGCTGACAAGCGTCTGGACAAGTACACTGCCCAAACGCAAGAACAGCTTGACCTGCTAGACACGGGGCAGTTGGATAAGCACCGGTTCAACCTCTTGGATGGCCGCACTCAGCGGTTACGACAAAAGGCGGAGCTCAAGAACTGCTCAACGTCCACCAGGATGAAAACGGGCAAACCGTTCTCCAAACCACGACCCAGGTATTGGATGTGCGCAAGTTGACCTTGCTCAACCTATTCAAGACCCATGCCCTGGTGGCGCTAAAGCTCCTGGCCCGCCAGTTGGGAATGGAAGAGGCTGGCCCAAAACGGCTACGGCGCGCCTTCCTAACCTTCGGCGACCGCGTCGAGTTCGACCATGAGCAACATATCGCCACCGTCTATGCACGCCGTTTCCCACGTGCCTCAACTCAGCAAGCCTACGAACGGCTTTGTGGGTGGCTATACGATGTGCCCATCACTTTGACACGCAACGGAGTCAGCTATCGGGTTGGTTTCAGTTGGTAAGGTGCATATGTCAGAACACGAAAACAACACTATGCGCGTGTTTTTGACTCATCCGGAAAGGTCTATGACAGCAGAACCGAGAGTACCCACAACGGGCTGACTTGGGCAGCAAAAGGAGACATCCCGGCAGCCATATGCGCCCGACCACCACTCGGGGCGGCGAGCACCACGTCACGATTCCCCATCACAAGTCGCTGCGGGTCGGCACACTGAGTGCTATCCTCAGAGACGTGGCCGAGCACCTGGACATACCGCGACAGACGTTGCTTGAGACCCTATTCGGAAAGTAGACTAGCCACAAAGCTTTCCTGACACCAACTGATCCAGCGTGGCAACCTTCCCCGCCCGCTTTCACGATGGCGATCAGGATACCGTCGTCGATGCTCCCTTTGCCACGACTCCCGAAGCCCTGTTCGGGAGTTCAGTGTCCTTCTTGCAGCAGGCGCAGGCTGTGGGCCAACTGGGCCTCAGCCTCGTCCCACTGCAGCCCTTGGGCTTTGCTCACACCGTCCTCCCGCAAGGACCGTTCGTCCCGCTTCGCGGAGCATCCTCCCGTAAGGACATTGGGACGATGCGAGGGACGAGGGGCACGACGGGGCATCGGGACGATGCGGC
>JAAENN010000167.1 GCA_024224295.1 Shimia sp.
TAGGACGCGCATCCCAAATGAGAAAGCCCCGAAGCGCTCGCATCGCTCAACACCACGAAAAAAGACCGGGGCATCCCCCGACCTGTCCGATTGTTAAGCTTGCGCTTTGAGCTCCAACCGCCGCGCGTGCAGAACCGGCTCGGTATAGCCGGATGGCTGAATGCGCCCCTTGAACACCAGATCACAGGCCGCCTGAAAGGCAATCCCGTCAAAACCCGGCGCCATCGGCGCGTACAGCGGGTCGTTGGCATTCTGCCGGTCAACCACAGCAGCCATTTTCTGCATCGCCGCCATAACCTGCGCTTCGCTCACCACGCCCTGATGCAGCCAGTTGGCCAAGCCTTGGCTGGAAATCCGACAGGTCGCACGGTCTTCCATCAGGCCAACATCATTGATGTCTGGAACTTTGGAACAGCCCACGCCTTGGTCCACCCAACGCACCACATAGCCCAAAATGCCCTGCGCGTTGTTTTCCACCTCAGCGGCAATTTCGTCGTCAGACAGGTTCTGCCCGTCCATCACCGGCACGGTCAACAGATCGTCCAACGTCCCGCGTGCGCCGCCCGCCTTGATCTCTTCCTGCCGCGCCAGCACATCCACCTCGTGGTAGTGTGTGGCGTGCAGCGTCGCCGCGGTTGGCGATGGCACCCAGGCACAGTTTGCGCCAGATTTCGGATGGCCAATCTTCTGCTCCAACATCGCGCCCATCAGGTCCGGCATGGCCCACATGCCTTTGCCAATCTGCGCCTTGCCTTGAAGCCCGCAAGCCAGACCGATGTCCACGTTGCGATCTTCATATGACAAAATCCACGGCGTGGTCTTCATCTCGCCTTTACGCAGGAAAGCCCCCGCTTCCATGGAAGTGTGGATCTCGTCGCCGGTGCGGTCCAGAAACCCGGTGTTGATAAACGCCACACGTCCCTTTGCCGCCCGGATACATTCCTTGAGGTTGGCGCTTGTACGGCGTTCCTCGTCCATAATGCCCATCTTCACCGTGTTGCGCGGCAAGCCCAGAACGTCCTCGACCTTGGCAAAAATCGCATCCGAGAATGCCACTTCTTCCGGCCCGTGCATCTTTGGCTTCACCACATAAACCGAGCCATGTACCGAGTTGCCGCTCTCCCGCTTCAGGTCATGCATCGCGATCATTACGGTCACGAGCGCATCCATCAGTCCTTCGCCAATCTCATTGCCGTCCCGATCCAGCACCGCCGGGTTGGTCATCAGATGGCCAACGTTGCGCACCAACATCAACGAGCGACCTTTCAGCGAGGTTTGCGCACCGTTCGCTGCGATAAAGGAAACGTCATCTTTCAAAACGCGCGTGAAGGTCTTGCCGCCTTTGGCCACCTCTTCAGACAGGTTGCCTTTCATCAGACCCAGCCAATTTCCGTAGGCCACAACCTTGTCTTCAGCGTCCACACAGGCCACGGAGTCTTCGCAGTCCATGATCGTGGAGAGCGCACTTTCCAGTGTGATATCGTTGATACCCGCCTTGTCGGACGCGCCGATATTGCCAACTCGATCAACTTCAACAACCACATGTAGTCCATTGTTTTTCATCAAAATACGAGAAGGCGCAGCAGCGTCACCCACGTGACCAACAAACGCCTCGACTGCCTTCAAGGAGGGCACAAGCTGCCCACCCTCAACCGACAGTCCGTCAATGTCTGCCCAGCTACCTTCGGCCAGCGGCAACGCCTTATCCAAGAAGTCCCGCCCCCAGGCAATCACCCGTGCCCCACGCGCCGAATCATAGCCCTTGCCAGAAGGCAAATCACCCATCGCATCGGTGCCGTAAAGCGCATCATACAGGCTGCCCCACCGCGCATTGGCTGCGTTTAATGCAAACCGCGCATTGGTGATTGGCACCACCAATTGCGGGCCAGGAATCGCGGCGATCTCCGGATCGACATTGGCTGTCTCCACAGAAAAGTCTTCACCTTCGGGCACCAGATAACCAATTTCTTCGAGAAACCTTTTGTACCCATCCGCATCATGCGCCTGGCCTTTGCGGGCCAAATGCCAGCCGTCAATCTTCTGCTGAACCTCTTCTCGCTTGGCGAGCAGCGCACGGTTGGTTGGTCCAAACTCATGTGCCAGAACGCTCAGGCCTTGCCAGAACACATCCGCATCAATGCCAGTTCCGGGAAGCGCCTTACTCACAATGAAATCATAGAGCTCATCGGCAATTTGCAGTCCGTGCTGCTCAATTCTCTTGGTCATTGTGATACTTCCTCATCTCTGGCGTCGCGTCTCAATTAGTGCACATGTTTTCTATAGGCAATAAAACCGCTTACCCTCGTTTACCAAAGGGATTTTCAACTTTTTCCATAGATTTGCGAAACTGCACATCCATTTTGTAAAAAATCGCCTACCCTCTTGCGAGTGCCGCGCGAAAAGCTACACCAAGATGAGCAACCAATGGAGACCGTGATGAAAGACGCCGCGCCGCAAACGATCTATCTCAAAGATTACACCCCGTTTGGCTTCATCGTGGATGGCGTCGAATTGACCTTCCGCCTGCACCCCACCAAAACAAGGGTGCTCTCCAAAATCGCCTTCCGACCAAATCCTGGAGCCACAGACAATCGGTTTTTCCTTCACGGTGAACAACTTAAGCTGATCAGCGCCAAGATCGACGGCACGGGTGTCACGCCCCGCAAGGTAGACGGCGGCATCGAAGTCGACGTGCCCGACGCCCCTTTCACCTGGGAGGCTGAGGTCGAAATCAACCCGGAGGCCAACACCGCGCTCGAAGGCCTCTACATGTCTAACGGCATGTATTGTACCCAATGTGAGGCCGAAGGTTTCCGCAAAATCACCTATTATCCGGACCGCCCGGATGTCATGGCTACTTTCACCGTGCGCATCGAAGGCGACGTGGAGAACACACCAGAGCTGCTCTCCAACGGCAACGGCGACGAATACGGCACCGACCAAACCGTTTCACCGGCCAGCAACTACGCGGTCTGGATCGACCCTTGGCCCAAGCCAGCTTACCTCTTTGCGCTTGTGGCTGGTGATCTGGTCGCCCACGAAGACAGCTTCACAACTATGTCTGGCAAAGAGGTCACATTGTCGATCTTTGTGCGCTCCGGGGATGAACACAAATGTGCCTTCGGCATGGAAGCCCTTAAAAAATCTATGAAATGGGACGAAGAGGCCTACGGTCGCGAATACGACCTCGACGAGTTCAACATCGTTGCCGTGGATGATTTCAACATGGGTGCGATGGAAAACAAAGGGCTGAACATCTTCAACAGTTCCTGTGTTCTCGCTTCGCCAGAAACCGCCACAGATGGCAACTTTGAGCGCATCGAAGCCATCATCGCGCATGAGTATTTCCACAACTGGACCGGCAACCGCATCACTTGCCGCGACTGGTTCCAACTCTGCCTGAAAGAAGGCTTGACCGTCTTCCGCGACGCTCAGTTCACCGCAGACATGCGCTCAGAACCGGTCAAACGCATCGACGACGTGCTCGCCCTTCGCGCGCGCCAGTTCCCCGAGGACCAAGGCCCTCTATCCCATCCGGTTCGCCCCGAAAGCTTTCAGGAAATCAACAACTTCTACACAGCCACCATCTACGAAAAAGGTGCCGAAGTTATCGGCATGCTGAAGACCTTGGTGGGCGATGACGCCTACACCAAGGCGCTCGATCTATATTTTGAGCGTCACGACGGGCAGGCCTGCACCATTGAAGACTGGATCAAAGTCTTTGAAGACAGCACAGGCCGCGACCTCACACAATTCAAACTGTGGTACTCCCAATCAGGCACGCCCGAAATCACCGTACGCGAAGAGTACGAAGGCGACACTTTCACACTGCACCTGAGTCAATCCAGCGCGCCAACGCCTGGCCAGGACAAGAAAGCTCCACAGGTCATCCCTGTGGCTGTTGGCCTACTCAACGACAATGGCGACGAAGTGCTGACAACCGAGGTTCTGGAACTCATCGAAGCAGAGCAGAGCTTCAGCTTCAAAGGCCACGCCAGCCGCCCTATCCCCTCGGTTTTGCGCGGATTTTCCGCCCCTGTGACGCTGACCCAAGACATCGACAACGCCCGCCGCGAATTCTTACTCGCACATGACACCGATCCATTCAACCGCTGGGAAGCGGGCCGCGATCTCGCACGCGACAGCCTGATTGGCTCAATCGTGGATGGGACCGATCACAACCGAGACTATCTCTCTGGCCTCAAAAAACTTTTGCGCGACGACAGCCTTGACCCGGCTTACCGCGCCCTAATGCTTGGAGAGCCATCGCAGTCCGAATTGGCAAGCATCCTCCACAAGCAGGGCCACACCCCAGACCCTGCGACGATCCACGCCGCTACAGAATCCCTACGCGACGCAAAGGCCAAGGCCTTTGCTGACTTGCTGCCAGACATCTACGCGGCCAACCAGGTCTCCGGTCCGTTCTCGCCGGATGCAGAACCCGCAGGCAAGCGCAGCCTCGCAAATGCCGCGCTTTCGTTACTGACCCGCCTTGACGGCGGCGAAACCGCTGAGAAGCAATACAAATCCGCAAACAACATGACGCTGCAACTGGCGGCCTTCGGCGCGCTTTTGGACGCGGGCAAAGGGGACAACGCCGTCGCCGCTTTCTATGACCAATGGAGAGACGATCGTCTAGTGATCGACAAATGGTTCTCCATGCAGGTCATGTTTACCATACCCGAAGACCTTGCGAGAACTGTAACCAACCTCACTCAACACACTGACTTTGATTGGAAAAACCCCAATCGCTTCCGCGCCGTGATGGGTGTTATGGCGGCGCATCACGCGGGTTTCCACAACGAGTCGGGCGCCGCTTATGAAGTGCTGGCTGACTGGCTGATCAAGCTGGACCCTGTGAACCCGCAGACCACCGCCCGCATGTGCAGCGCCTTCCAAACCTGGAAACGCTACGATGCCAACCGACAAGCACTCCTAAAAACACAGCTTGAACGCATCGCCGGTCAGCACGGTTTGAGCCGCGACACCACCGAAATGGTGACTCGTATTCTGGAGGCATAATGTCCAAGGTTCTTCTGATCACCGGCGCCAGCGCAGGCATTGGCGCCGCCACAGCCAAGCTTGCAGCTGAAGCTGGATATGACCTCGCATTGAACTATCGCAGCGACACCCAAGGCGCTGAAACCGTAGCGGAAAACGCGCGTGTCAAAGGTGTTCGCGCGGATGTGTTTCAGGCAGACGTGGCTGACCCTGACCAAATAGACGCCATGTTTAAGGCCATAGATGCGAGCTTCGGCCGCGTCGACGCTCTGGCCAACAACGCCGGCATTGTGGACCAAGGCGCACCCGTCACCGAGTTCACCCACGCGCGGCTGAAACGTATGTTTGATGTCAACGTGATCGGCGCCATGTTGGTTGCCAAAGAGGCCGTGATCCGCATGCAAGCTCAAGGCGGCGGCGCCATAGTGAATGTCAGCTCCGTGGCCTCCCGCACCGGCTCCGCCAATGAATATGTCGACTACGCCGCCTCTAAAGCAGCCATCGACACTTTCACTAAGGGATTGGCCGACGAGGTCGCCGCACAGGGCATTCGCGTCAACAGCCTCCGCCCCGGCATCACCGACACAGAAATTCACGCCAAAGGCGGCGCCCCGGACCGTGCTAAACTTCTGGCGCATAAGATTCCAATGCAACGCCCTGGCACCGCAGAAGAAATCGCCCGCGCCATTCTGTTTCTGCTGTCAGAGGACGCAAGCTACATCACCGGCAGCACGCTTGATGTGTCCGGAGGACGATGAGCATGGACACGTTGAAACATGTCCAGTACGGGCGCAATCCGCGCAGCATTCTTGTGCTCTGCCTTGTAACCATCGGACTGATGGGCTTACTCGGCTATGGAATTCACTGGGGCATCGTCGCCGTGCTGTCGTTCTTTGTGATCCCTACCCTAGTCGATGTGGCCTTCAACCCAGTTGCGACTTTTGAGCTCGATGACAATGGCATCCGCTGGAAAAACGCCACCCAGGAGGCAGAGCTGGGCTTCCATCAGATCAAATCGGTGCATGTTGCGACCCGCTTGGGCGTGGCCTTCCGCATCACCCTAATCATGTATGATGAGGCTAAGGTGCGGATTCCTCAAGATGTTTTACCGCTACGCGCCGATCTCGAAGCGGCGCTTGACCGTCATGACATTCCGGTCAAGCGGGATCGCTTGCGCCTAATCTGAGTAAGGATTTTGACCACAATTGGGCAGCGCGTGACCGCATGATTTCAACATGGTGCCCTTTTTTGGCCTGAATACACGCCCATAGTCCGTTCGGTGACAGGAACGGAGCTATGATGAAACTGTTTTCCAGAGATCGAGCCAAATCCCAGGGTGTGTCGGCCACGTCAGCATTGGCGGCACCGGCCCTGCGCCGATTGGGACAAGCGATGATGATGCCGCGCAAACACGCCGCATCCGATCTGGCCACAAACGGAAGCAACACATTCCGCGATTTACTGACCCGGTTGGAGATTCCAATCAACGCATCCACCCCGGATCAGATTGAAAGCGAACAGATCCGGGACCGCGGTCAGTTTCTAGCAAGGCAGGAACGCTGGGAAGAACTTGAAGATTTGATCCATACCCATGATCAAAACCGGGCAACCACCGCCACCGGAACACCACTGTCCGAACTTATTCTGTTTGGCGCCCGTTCAGATGTAGTGCGGGCCGCCGAACATGCCTTGCTGCATGGGCGCCCGGCCGAAGGTGCGGATTTCTTCTCTGGAATAGAAGCTCTTGAAAGCCTGCTTGAGGATTACCCGCAAAGTTACCCCATCGCATTGGTTGTGGCTCATATGCACATTGACATCGGCTGGGCCTGGCGCGGAGCGTCTGCCAAAGATGACCTGCGCGACGCAAACCGTGACGCGTTCCAGGCTCATTTTGATCGGGCTTCAGACATTTTGAAACAATACTGCCCGCAACAATACTTCTCCCCTGCTCTGTCCGCGGCTCGCTGCGCGCTCCTGCCTGGATCGGCTCAACCGATCAACACGCTTTGTGCCGAGTTTGAATCGTTGATCCAACTGGACCCACTCAACCCTCGCCACATGCGCGCTTTAGGTAACTATCTTCTCCCGCGCTGGTATGGCGACTTTCCACAACTCGACCTACAAGCTCGTAGAATCGCAGCGCAAACTTACGATATTTGGGGCGCGGGTGCCTACACTTGGGTCTGGTTTGACGCCCTACTGGTTGATCCAAATGGGCTTGGAATGATAGAAGTGGAATACTTCATAGATGGCGTCACTGACGCGCTAAGTCGTCGCGGAGATCAGCATGCCGCCAACCTAATGGCTGCGCATCTCTATCGCAGCTGGCAACGCGCGCGGTCACAGTGTGGTGCTGACGGGCTACGGGAAGACTTACCTCCAGCCCTTCGTGCGGGCTTCGATATAGTCGTGCGTGAACACTTGCGAGAGATCCACCCGTTGATTTGGGGGCATGCTGAAATTGGGTTTGAAAACACCTCTCGGGTGATTTCAAAGGAGCGCCTGTCTGCCAAAGGCCGAGATGTGGCCCTGCAAGCGGTGGCGATGCCGTTTATGGCCGGCCTACAAGCCGGTCAAACCGTCCATTTTTCGCCAGACGGCATCACCCAAATCAACCCATAATCCACCCGCCCTCTTGCTCCTTTTTCTTGGCTGGCCTAGAACGCTGATCAGCCAGATACCCAAGGAGCCTGAGCGATGCTCGACCTGACATATGAGACCCCGAAGCCCAAAGTGATTGCAGGCGCCAAACATGACTGGGAATTGGTCATCGGTATGGAGGTGCATGCTCAGGTGTCGTCCAACGCCAAGCTGTTCTCCGGCGCCTCCACCCAGTTTGGCGCCGAGCCTAACTCGAATGTGGCTTTCGTGGACAGCGCGATGCCAGGCATGCTGCCTGTGATCAACGAGTATTGCGTAGAGCAAGCGGTGCGCACCGGTCTTGGCTTGAAAGCGGAGATTCATTTGAAGTCCGCGTTTGATCGCAAGAATTACTTCTACCCAGATCTGCCGCAGGGCTACCAGATCTCCCAGCTCTACGAACCCATTGTGGGTGAAGGAGAAATTTTGGTCGACATGGGGCCAGGTGTAGCGCGTTTGGTGCGCATCGAACGCATCCACCTAGAGCAGGACGCCGGGAAGTCCGTGCATGACATGGACCCGAACATGTCCTTTGTTGACCTGAATCGGACCGGCGTGGCGCTGATGGAGATTGTAAGCCGTCCGGACATCCGCGGCCCAGAAGAAGCCGCCGCCTATGTCACTAAAATGCGTCAAATCCTGCGCTACCTCGGCACCTGTGATGGCAACATGCAGAACGGCAACCTAAGGGCTGACGTTAACGTGTCGATTTGCCGTCCGGGACAGTATGAGAAGTATATGGAAACACAGGACTTCTCGCACCTCGGCACGCGTTGTGAGATAAAGAACATGAACTCCATGCGCTTCATTCAGGCGGCGATCGAATATGAAGCCCGCCGTCAGATTGCGATTGTTGAAGCCGGTGGAGAAGTCGATCAAGAGACTCGTCTGTACGATCCGGACAAGAATGAAACACGTTCCATGCGCTCCAAAGAAGAAGCCCATGATTACCGCTACTTTCCCTGTCCCGACCTGCTCCCTCTGGAGATCGAACAGGGCTGGGTAGACGATATCGCCCAAGGTTTGCCGGAACTACCGGATGAAAAAAAATCCCGCTTTATCAAGGACTACGGCGTGACAGAATATGACGCCTCCGTGCTGACCGCAGAGGTGGATTTGGCCAACTACTTTGAAGCCTCTGTAGGCAAAGGTGACGGTAAAAAAACCGCCAACTGGGTGATCAACGAAGTTCTGGGCCGCGCCAACAAGGCAGAAAAAGCGCCACAAGATCTGGTCGCACCAAAGGCAAACGCCTCTATTCTGGCTATGGTAGCCTCTGATGAAATCAGCACCAAAATCGCCAAGGAAGTGCTTGAGATCCATATCGAAACCAAGGGTGACCCAGCCAAGATCGTCGAAGAAAAAGGCCTAAAACAGGTGACTGATACCGGTGCCATCGAAGCCGCGCTCGACGAGATCATCGCCGCCAACCCCGCGCAGGTTGAAAAGGCCAAGCAGAACCCGAAACTGGCGGGCTGGTTTGTTGGTCAGGTGATGAAAGCCACAGGCGGGAAGGCTAATCCAAAGGCCGTTAACCAATTGGTGGCACAGAAGCTGAACGGCTAAAAGCTACGTCGGTATTACGTCTGTATCGCGACTGTAACGCGGCGGTGTCAAAACCGGCGCGTTACGTCTTTTTGACGTTAAACTATTGCCTAGAAGCGGGTCCGCAGCCCAAACATCATCGCTGTTTCGCGCACGCCAGGAATGTGCCCCCGATTGATCGCATGCGCGATAGACACCCCCCAAGTGCTATGTTCAGAGAAGGGACGCTCATAATTCAGGGTCAAACGTACTTCGCGATCGGATGGGGCCAGATCGATTGGCACGGCCTCATAAGACACGTCGCCCGCACTGTTGGTCATTGGCAAAGCAATGGACGTAGAGCCGGAAGCAACCGCGGCTGGCATGGCAAGCGAGACAGAAAAGCGGTCGTTTTGCGACAGAGCATTTTGCTGCGCAAATGTCAGCGCCCCTCCGTTTAGCACCACATCTGCGGATTGCCCCAAGGAGGACGCCTCCTGGCCGAAAGCATACCCAACAGAGAAATTGACCTGTGCGTTGTTTGAGATCGGAGCCGATAGACCCAAATCCATGGACATCAGTGAAGCATCGGTTCCGCCACTCCAATCGGACAGAAGTCCCATTGTGTCCTCACCAACAGCGCCTCCAAAGTGGAGGCTGGCACCGCCAAGATCAAAGCTGCGCCGCAAACCGAGGCCGAAGCGATCGTCGCCGCCACTGCTGGCACGATACAGGGACAGATCGTAGGCCGCATCTTGGATCTGCAACGGTATTCCTGGCCCATTTCCAAAAAACGTCGTCGCCCCAAAGGGCACTTCTTGATTTTGCCCTATGCTCATCGCATCGCCCGGCTGAAAGATCGGTGCGGCCGGGCGTTGTGCAATCATCTGCGACGCATCTATAGCAAAAGATGCAGACAAAGCGTCCTGGCTGATCACTTCGACATTGCGCAGCGCACGCACCACTGCATCGCCGCTTGCAGCGCCAGCTATCGCAAGAGGCTGATCTGCATTGAGCACTGTGCCGTTGGCTGTGGTGATTGTGGGGCGACCTATTGGCAACAAGGCGGCTGCCACGTCGAGGAATCCATGGCCCCATTCTGTGCTATAGGCATGCTCGAACCCCGGCACCAATTCGACTGCGCCATCTTCGCTGAATCCGGCAAAATCATTGTCCGCGGAAGCCAGAAGTCGAATGCGCAGCTCCTGATTGGTCATGTCCGGGAATGCTTCCGCAAGCAGAGCAAGTGCACCAGACACCGCCGGTGCCGCGTAGGACGTTCCGGTGCCAAAGCTGTAACTGCTGTCGGACGAAGCTGTGGCACCTGTCCAACTGCCATTGGCAGCAATGCACCAAGCAGCCGCTTCCAGACACGCTGATGACACGCGCTCTGCGGATACGACATCATCGCCACTGACAACGGGCACGCCATTCACCACGGCCAGCCAGCTTTGCTCAAGTGACGGCTCCAGTTGCGGTAAACCTGCGAGAAGACCTGCAGACGTTTCGGTATGGTCGTTTGACGCGGAGAAAACTACGATACCATCTTGAGCATAGTTTCTCAGTGCGCCAAGATAATCCGCCCCGGACGAAGACCCGAAAATCGTGTTGTAGTCTGATCGATTGATCTGCATTCCCGAGTATCCCCAGGAATTGTTTAACGCAACAGCATTGGCGTTGCGGGCCATATTGGCGGTTTCGGCCAATTGGGTCAGGCTGGAAAAACTTCCGAATATCGCATCTGCCTCAGGCGCGACCCCAATCATATCTTCGGAGTTACCCGTTGCAATTGAAGCAACAAACGTCCCGTGATCAGAAACATTAAGTCCCGAGCCAATACTGACGGTTTTGCCATTAAAGGCGTCATGATCTACATGGAACCCATTGTCCGAGAAGGCGATGGTCTGCCCGGCCCCAGTCAAGCCAGCAGCATGGGCGTAGTGAATACCCGCGTGTTCGATCGGATTTCCAACCAATCGAACATCCGTTCCAGAATCGAAACGCCCGTTGCGGTTTTGATCTACATACCGACCGGATGGTGCCTCTTGTAAAAAATATCTGGCGTCATTGTTTAATAATCGAGTGGCGCGGCTGCGCACACCATCCAGGCTACTAAGGAAAGACGTGAGTAGGATGGTGCTATCTGTTTCCACAAGCTGTGTACCTGAACCGCCTCCAGACTGGCCTGGATCAGACACATCTTCTCCACCGCAACCAGCCAATAAGCCGACCATGAAAACCGAAGCCGTGGTTTTATTTTTTGAGCGCCTGTCCATAACTATTCACCATTGTCTACCGCTCCTACATTTTAGGCTGGCAACTCTTAATCTTTGGCTGTTCAGACATGGACTCGCAGGCATTCTGCGCCGCAAAATACTGAGGCTTAGCATCAATTTTTCGGAAACTTTTTGCATTTTGGAAAACAGCCGGGACTGCTGAAATCTACTCCGCAAAATCGGAGCGACTGACACGTAGACAAAGAACTTGCCCTTCGTCACGTGATCCTTATCCCGATTGGTTGATCCTCCCATCCGTCACCGGCATAAACGGGACAACAAAAGGAGGACTGTCGTGACCACCCCATTCATCTCCAAGCCAATGCGCGTCGAGGAACACTGGCTCGACTTCAACGGTCACTTGAATATGGCATTTTACAATGTCTTGTTCGATCGGGGCGTCGATCAATTAGGTGACCTCCTGGGTTTTGGCCCTGCCTATCGTGATCAAACTGGCAACACGACTTTCTCTGCCGAATTCCACCTGTGCTACCTGCGAGAATTACATCTTGGCGACGAAGTAACTGCCAGCTTTCAGCTGCTGGACTACGGTTCCAAGAGCTTCCACTTTTATCAGGAACTAACCCATACAGACGGATGGACCGCCGCTACCGGAGAGGGGATCGGGCTGCACATTGATCAAAGCGGGCCCAAAGTCGCCCAAATGCCTGAGGAAATCCTCGCAAAGTTCGCGGCACTCGCCAAACAACATAAGGATTTGCCACGCCCGAACCGAGTGGGACGCGTTATGGGCATTCGCCACAAGTAACGTGCGGTGCAGCGGTGACACGATTGTCGGGCAAGCCGATCAATTCTATCCAAAACACTGGACCTGTTGGTCCCTGCATGAAACGGTAGCCTCCAAATGGTAGATGTGATTGACATAATGCAGGAGCGTAAGGAATTACCGCAGTTTCTGGAGCGCGACGGACTAGTAGGAATAGAGCTTGGCGTTGCTGGCGGCTGGTATTCCAAGAGATTGATGGAAGGTGGGCTGTTTCGCGAGCTCTATGGGGTCGACATCTATGGCGATCATCATGACACCATTGAGTACATCAAGGCCCTAAAAAACATTGGCATGGGTAAGAACTACTGGCTGCTTAGGATGTCCTTTGAAGACGCCCTGGATGCCTTTCCTGATGAATACTTCGACTTTGTCTATATCGATGGCTATGCCCACACCGGAGAAGAGCGCGGGAAGACTATGTTTGACTGGCTCAAGAAAGTGAAAGTCGGCGGCATGATTGCCGGGCATGATTATCATGAAAAATGGCCTTTGGTGCAGATCTGTGTCGACGCGTTGGCCGAGGAGATTGGCCAACCGGTGATGCGCACGCAATTGTCCAAAAAACGGGATCCTCAGGATAAATTCCCTAGCTGGGCGATGTTCAAAGAAAACTCCAAGGTCCCAAATTATCCGGATCGCTTACGCGAACTCCCCAAGAAACTTCGCGGTTAAAGGCCGCCCGATATCTAATACCGAAAGCATTGCAATGACGTATGAGTATAAAGTGATCCCTGCCCCAACGCGCGGGCAAAAGGCCAAAGGGATCAAAGGACCTGAAGGCCGCTTTGCCAACGCACTAGAGCGAGAAATGAACCGTTTGGGCGCGGAAGGCTGGGAATACCTACGGGCGGACACGCTTCCTCATGAAGAGCGCAGCGGTCTAACCGGGTCCAATACCAGCTACCGATCCGTTTTGGTGTTCCGTCGCGCCAAGTCCGCTGACTTGGCAGCGTTTCAGCCGGAAACACTTACAACGCCAACAGTTGCGGAGCTGCCTGCGCCGAAGGCAACGAGCGCGGAACGCGAAGGCCAGATACAGCCTGACTCCGAACCGGAAGGCGACAAGACTCTGGTGTTGTCAGAAGACGACAAGACAGGCGCTTCGGCCGAAAAAGATCCGGATGAAAGCGAGGCTGTTGAGAACTTGAACGTTGCCCTTAAAAAACGCGTCGAGACGCTGGAGCAGTCCAAATGACACGCCTTAGGGCGTGTCTATGTCCAGTGACAGAGCATGAATACGGCAAAGTAAATCCTCGCCAAGCGCAGCATGCACCGCGCGGTGCCGGACCAAGCGATTTTGGTCAACAAAGACCGCTGCGCGGATACGTACGTTAAAATGACTTTCCCCGCCTCCTGGCGCACTGGCGTGGCCTGCGTGGCCTGCGTGGCTTGCACTATCGTCCACAACCTGAAGGTCAACCGGGGAAAAGGCGACGGACAACTTGTCGTGAATTTCCTGCGCGACGCTCATAATTTTTGCCTCCAGCCTCTTCAATCTGACGCCGGTTAGGGTAAACTCTCTGCTCCGAGTCGAATAGGTGCGTGCATGACAAAATCTGATCCCTTCGGTTTCGATATGTCGATTAAATCGGCAAAGAAGAAAAACCCGCGAGGTCGCCGCGGCATGTCGGGGGCTTCCGAAACCTCCACACGCGAGTGCGAACACCCTGGTTGTAGCGAGCCCGGGACGTACAGGGCGCCACGCGCTCCGGACGTGCTTGATGAATTTAAGTGGTTCTGCAAAGAACACATCCGCGAATACAATCTGAAATGGAACTTCTTTGACGGCAAAACCGAAGCCGAACTGAACGCACAGAATTCCAAGGACAAAGTTTGGGAACGCGAAACGCGCAAGTTCACCGATCCGGAGGCGCGTGCATGGGCCCGTTTGGGAATTGAAGACCCGCATCAGGTTCTAGGCGGAAACGCCACGCAAAATCCCGGCAAAAACGGTGGTGCGGGCAAGCGCCTGCCGCCAACAGAACGCCGCGCGATCGAACTTCTGGAAGCCAAAGACAGCTGGACCAAGGCCGAAGTGCGCAAGGCATACAAGAAGCTCATCAAAGTGCTTCACCCGGATATGAACGGCGGCGACCGTAGCCAGGAAGATCAACTGCAAGAAGTCATGTGGGCCTGGGATCAGATCAAAGAGAGCCGCAACTTCAAATGAGTTGACCGTGTCAAGGCGTGTAAGGCGTGACCGAAGGGTCGCGCCTTTTTCTTTGCGACGGAAAAATCCGCGAAAGCCGTTTGAGCTAGCACACCCCTTGGGTATCACTGAAATGTGTAGGCAGGCGCAATGCGGGAGCAGATCATGCGGCAACTGATTGAGTATCTAACCGCCCACCCCAAACGACTCTACACCGTGGTGGCCGGTGCCATTTCGCTGCTACCCGTAGCGCTGTGGCTCGACCTCAACAGCCTGTCGCATCACAACCTGCACCGGCAGGCGACCAGCCTGAACAAGCTGATGGACGATGTGCGGTCCTACTATGCCGACAATGTGGTTGCACGCGTACAGGAGGCCGAAGGGGCTCCCGAAGCTCGGCACGATTACCATGACATTCCCGGGGCTTTTCCGATTCCTGCAACAGCCGCGATTGAGCTGTCCGGACGGTTTTCCGAGATCCTGCCTGGCGTGAACTATCACTTTGTCTCGCAATACCCGTTTCAGGGGCGCGCGCCGCATGAGATGACACCTTTTGAGATCAATGCGATGGCACGATTTTCCGATCCGGAGGAAACACGGGATCACATCATTCGCGAATCTGGCGGATTGTTGGATCATCGCATGACCTTGGCCGCGCCGGTTTACATGCAGGAAACCTGTGTGACGTGTCACAACACCCATCCCGGCAGTGTCAAAACCGATTGGGAAGTTGGTGATGTGCGAGGTCTTCAAGTGGTGCATGTTCGTCAGCCTCTGACTTTGAATCTCGCATCCTTCAAGTTCCTACTGAGCTATCTCTTGATCGCGGGCACCTTTGGCATCGCCTTTGCCAAACATCAGCTTCGTCTGGCGGAGCAATTCGCCACCGCCAATGACGAGTTATCCGCAAACAATTCTTTCCTTGCAGATGTGTCCCTTAAAATCTCCAAGTACCTAGAGCCTCAGGTCTATCGCTCGATCTTTGAGGGCGAGCGGGACGTGGCGATCAGCACTGAGCGCAAGAAACTCACAGTTTTCTTCAGCGACATCAAAGATTTCACCGCCACCACAGAACGTATGCAGCCTGAGGAGCTGACCAAGCTGCTCAACGAATATTTCACTGAGATGGGCGCCATTGCCCAAAAACATGGCGCCACAATCGACAAGTTCATTGGTGACGCGATTGTCGCTTTTATTGGCGATCCGACGACGCATGGTGTGACTGAAGATGCCCGCGCATGTGTGCGCATGGCCCTAGAAATGCAGACCCGACTGGACGAGTTGGAGGTGCAGTGGCGTGCAAGAGGCATTGAACACCCCTTCCGTGCGCGAATGGGCATCAACACCGGCTACTGCAACGTTGGCAACTTTGGCAGCGACACCCGCATGGACTACACCATCATCGGCGCGGAGGCGAACCTCGCGGCTCGGTTGGAAGGTATTGCGGAGCCCGGCGGGATTGTCATGAGTTATGAAACATACGCCCATGCCAAAGATTTGGTGAACGCCGAGGCGCTGGTGCCGCAACACTTCAAAGGCATTTCCCGGGAAATCGTTCCCTATCGCGTGCTACGGCACGGCTCCAACAGGCGTCCTGCTACCGCCCGTGAAGAAGGCGAAAGCCTTGTCGTTGACATGCACGGCATGGACGCAAACACCCGAGCCAAGATCGCCGCCGCGGTGCGGGACGCGTTGGACAAGGCTTAAGCCGAGCGGACCACTCGATCCGGCAACAACGCCACCTTGCGTGCCAAGTCTGAGGACAGGCAGGCCTTGCTATAGCGCTCTTTCAGGAACGTGCCTTTCGACAGGTCTTCGTTCTGCGTCAGAAACGCCTCGGCGTCTTCTGCGGGTGTGGCGTACATGGCTTCCACAATGGCCGACATATAGGATTGCGTGATGGTGGCATGAAACTTCCCTGGCACACCCGCGGTAATGGTCAACCGCTTGAGCCCGTCCGCGATGCGCTTAGAAGCGGTGAAAAAATCGTCCTCGCGCAGCGCTTCAAAGGCTACGGCGATATGGGCGCGGTGATCGAAATCCTTCGGCGCCAAAGTGCCCGCATCCAGCGCGGCCAAAACGGCTCGATAATCTGTCATGCTTCTGATCCCTCTTCTGTCAGCTTGTGAGCATCCTCCGCCGTCAGGTTCAGGTCGTAGACCTCCTTGAGCATCGCCGCCTTCGCCAATGTCGCCTCCGAAAACGGCGCCCTGCCTTCCAAGGCGTGCAACATCACGCCTTCGACCAACTCTGCGGCAGACATGTCCAACTGCTCTGCCAGTGCCTTCATGACCTTGAGCAACTGCTTCTCCAGCCGCAGTCCAGTTTGAACCCGTTCAACTTTCGTCATCACGCTCCCTCAATCCTGGTACCAAGGTACCAAAATTTGGCAACCTAGCCGATCACCGTCAAGGCAGTTTCCAGAACCTTGATTTAAAGAAAAAAATGCGTTGAGGTGATCGTATGATGCAGAGTTCTCCAAAGCACACGACCGCCATGGGCCGCGATTTTTCCGAGTACATCATTGGCTTAGGATTTCCTGAGGCCGAGGTTTTCGAGAGCTCGGGCCTGACGCTGCGAGATCTGCAAGACAGCGATCAACTGACCTCTCTTGGCGGCCTATTGAGAATTGTTGAGAACGGCATTCGGTTGACTGGAGATGATTTGATCGCAGTGCGGTGGGGACAAACACGTCGCTTTGCCAACCTCGGGCTGATTGGTTACTTGGGCCGCAGCTCCAAGGACATCCATTGCATCGTTTCCAATCTCGCGCGCTATGGTCAAGTCTTTTCCAGCGCCATGGAGGTTGATGTTACCAAACTGAACACGGATGGCCTTTTTCGTTGGCGTTTTGATGTTCCCGCGCAGCTGGAAGTAGGCCATTTCGTTGAGGCTCAGGTCAGCCAGTTTCTGAACGGCACCAACAAATTACTCCCACGCACAGTCTTGCCCAAACAGATTACGTTTATGCACCGTCGCAAACGAAATTCCGCAGAGCTGGAACACATTCTCGGTTGTCCGGTTATCTTCGGATCTCAGTGGAACAGCCTGCAATACCGTGTGACCGATCTCGACGTGCCGTTAAGCACGTCAGATGAAGGTTTGCACAAAATTTTGCAGGCGCACGCCGATTTGGTTCTGGCCCAACGCCCCAAAAACCGGCCTGACATTGAACTAGTGGTGGAAAAAGCAATCGCGGATCGAATGGCAACCGGGCAAACCTCAGTGTCGCACGTCGCCCGCGACTTAGGTATGAGCGCCCGGACATTGGCTCGGCGCCTGGGAAACGCCGACACCACCTATCAAATTGTGCTTTCCAACTTCCGCCGCGCGATGGCTGACCGGTATCTAAAAAACAGCGACATGAGCCAAAGCGAAATTGCGTTCTTGTTGGGCTATTCCGACGTGAGTTCCTTTGCCTCTGCTTTCAAACGTTGGACAGGTCAGTCGCCGGGCGAGCGGCGCCAATCCTTTATTCAGTGAAATTTGTCCCTTCGCCACAATTGGCAAAATTTGACAACATAGTGGCAGCATTGCCCAAAGAAACCGGCTTTCCCTACCCCATCTGTGTGTAGAACGAAGGGACAACGGCGCTCTTCAGAGTTTCACATCAAACTTCGGAAGGGTGGCACCATGGTTTTCAGTGTATTTATGTTATTTGCCCTAGTTCTCCTGCTTTGGGGACATGACCGCGAGCACGTGGAACACGTCGCTCTCAAACAAGCTGTTTTGAAGCAGTCCCTCGGTCAAAGGGGAGGATTGCCATGTCGAAAATCCTGCTAATCGAACCGGATCGCCATTTATTGTCTGCGATGCAGGATGTACTGCTTCAGGATGGGCATGAGTGTCTGTGTCACGTATCGCCCGACACTGCACTAACAGATTTGGCCCGACATTCGGCAGATCTTGTGGTCACAGAGCTGAGACAGCGCTCAATGGACGCACTTTCAATCATTGAGCGCGTTACGAACACCTATGGTTTGCCGGTAATCGTAATCAGTGCAGCTGGAAGTTCGACCGAAGAGTCAATGATGCTCCGCCTTGGCGCAGATGACTATCTCGCCAAACCCTTTTCTATGCGCGTTTTCGGCGCGCGCGTTGCGGCCGCGCTTCGTAGTTCGGCGCCTGACCTGCGCGATACGGATGATGTCACGTTGATTCAACGCGGCCCATTACGACTAGACCGCTTGCGGCACGAAGCGCGCTGGGGCGGAGAAGAAGTTGCCCTTACTGCAACCGAATTCAACGTGCTTTGGACTATCGCGCAGCGTCCCGGTCAGGTGCTAAGCCGCGCCAACATTCTTGACCTTGCTTACGGCGGCGACGTGTTTGTGACCGACCGCAGCATCGACAGCCAGATCAAACGCATCTGGCGTAAGCTGCGCGATGTAGCGCCAAACTTCACCGCGATCGAAACCCTTTATGGGCTTGGATATCGCTTCTCAGATTCCCCGGAGGATGTGGCTGCGTAGGTGGCCTTGTTCCCTCCCATGATCCTCCTTCGGGGAAAGCGAGGCCGGGCTGTGTCTGCAGCCGTTTCTTTAACGCCCCACATTGGCGCGGGCGCGCCCGGTCTCATTTTGATTTAAACACCAACGAAACGCCATTCAGGCAATGGCGTTTCCCAGTGGGCCGCGGGCCATCGTCAAAGATGTGGCCCAAGTGTGATCCACATCTGCGGCAGTGGCACTCGGTGCGGACCCGGAGGAGCTTGCGGTCCGGCTTGGTTCCAATCGCTTTGGGGAGCGACTTGTAGAAACTGGGCCATCCGGTGCCGCTGTCGTACTTATGTTTGGAGCTGTAGAGCTTCAGGTCACATCCCCGGCAATGGTAAGTGCCTTTCTCATAGTTTTTATCCAGCGGAGACGACCCTGCCCGTTCCGTGCCTTCATCGCGCATCACCTTATATTGCGCGGGTGTGAGCATGGCACGCCATTCGGCATCCGTGCGGGTGACTTCAAACGCGTTGGCCAGCGAAGCACGTGGCAAGACCATGGCCGTGAGGGTTGCCGCACCAGCGGCGGATAAAAAATGGCGACGTTGCATTCTGCGTCCTCCTTTGGTCGTAGATTTGCGGACCAATCCTCGCAGAAGCAACTAACAGCTTTGCACAGAGCTGTGAGTTTCGTGACAACACCGCGTCTTTCGCAGAGTTTCACTTGTGATCCTGAACGAATTGAGGCACCAAAGGCCGATAGATTTGGGCCGCCCCAGAACGGCGACCGGGAGAAGGACAGAGGACATGGCGGACGGCATGATGGACACCAACACAAAGCCCACCGAAGATATTGATCTGCGCGAAGTGTTCGGCATCGACAGCGACATGAAAATCAAGGGTTTTGCGGAGCGCACCGACCGCGTGCCTGAAATTGACCCAACGTACAAATTTGACCCTGAAACCACGCTAGCGATCCTCGCGGGCTTTGGCCACAACCGTCGCGTGATGATTCAGGGCTACCACGGCACCGGTAAATCGACCCACATCGAACAGGTTGCCGCCCGTCTGAACTGGCCCTGTGTGCGTGTGAACCTCGACAGCCACATCAGCCGGATCGACCTGATTGGTAAAGACGCCATCAAACTGCGCGACGGCAAGCAGGTCACCGAATTCCACGAAGGCATCCTGCCGTGGGCGCTGCGCAACAACACCGCCATTGTGTTTGACGAATATGACGCCGGCCGCGCCGACGTGATGTTTGTGATCCAGCGTGTTCTAGAACATGACGGCAAGCTGACCTTGCTGGACCAGAACGAAGTGATCACGCCAAACCCCTACTTCCGTCTGTTTGCCACCGCAAACACCGTGGGTTTGGGCGACACCACCGGGCTGTACCACGGCACGCAACAGATCAACCAAGCCCAGATGGACCGTTGGTCTCTGGTCTCCACGTTGAACTACCTCAGCCACGATGCTGAAGCCGCGATCATCCTATCCAAGGCGCCGCACTACAACACCGCCGAAGGCCGTAAGATCATCAACCAGATGGTGACCGTCGCAGACCTGACCCGGACCGCGTTTATGAACGGCGACCTGTCCACCGTGATGAGCCCACGGACAGTGATCAACTGGGCAGCAAACGCAGAAATCTTCCGCAATGTCGGCTACGCCTTCCGCCTGAGCTTCCTGAACAAATGTGACGAGCTGGAGCGCCAGACCGTGGCTGAGTTCTATCAGCGCTGCTTTGACGAAGAGCTGCCTGAGAGCGCCGCAAGCGTGAGCTTGGGATGAGCACAACTTTTGTCATAGCAGCCACTTGGGTCGTGCTTGACGCAATTTGGTTGTTTGACAAAACTGGTTGGAAGAAAACTGCCCCGTCAGAAATGACGGGCAGGCAATACAGTCATTTGATACGGCTACGTTGGGAAAGCGCCCTTTTGTTCCTGACCGCGCTGATCTGGAGTGCGTTCAATGGCTAAGCAGCCCAACGACAACCCCGCTGATCCGTTTAAAAAGGCCTTGGCTGAGGCCACCAAAGTTATGGCCGACGATCCGGAACTGTCGGTATCCTACACGGTTGATCCCTCCGGCATGTCCGGGGACAGCATCCGCCTGCCCCAGGTCAGCCGCCGCATGACCCGCGACGAGGTGCTTCTGGCACGCGGCACCGCCGATGCGCTGGCGCTGCAACGCAAATATCACGATGACGCCACGCACATGCGCTATGCGCCCGGTCAGGGCATTGCCCGCGATCTTTACGAGGCGATGGAGACCGCGCGCTGCGAAGGTATGGGCGCACGTGACATGCCCGGCACCGCGACCAATATCGACGTGAAAATCAGCCAAGAAGCCGCCGGACGTGGGTATGGCGACATGACCTCCACAGAGCAGGCGCCACTGCCCGTGGCAGCGGGCTATCTGATCCGTCATCTGGCCACCGGGCGCGACCTGCCCCCGGCGGCGGCCAATGTGATGAACCTGTGGCGCGGCTACATCGAGCAGAGCGCAGGCGAGCACCTTGGAGACCTGCAAGAGCTGCTGTCCGACCAACAGGCCTTTGCCAAATTTGCCCGTCAAATCATCGACGATCTTGGCTACGGTGATCAGCTGGGCGATGACCCGGATGACATCGAGGATCAGGAAGACGAAGCCGAAGAACAGGCGGAAGAGCAGGACGATCCGGACAGCCAGGGTCAGGACGACAGCGACGAGGAAGACACTGAGGCCAGCCCTGAACAGTCTCAGGAAGAGCAGCAGGACATGTCTGAGGCGCAGGTCACCATGGATGACATGGCTGAGGATGAAATGTCCGATGAGGCGGAAATGCCAGACGGCGAAGCGCCGCTCGATCCGCCTCCCCCGCCGCCGATTTCCGAAGCGGACCCGGACTATGTGGTGTTTGACACCACCCACGACGAAGAGATTGCCGCCGAAGAACTGGCCGAGCCGGTCGAGTTGGAGCGCCTGCGCGCCTATCTGGACCAACAACTTGAGCCACTCAAAGGCGCGGTGAGCCGTCTGGCCAACCGCCTGCAACGCCGGCTTCAGGCACAGCAGAACCGCAGCTGGGAGTTCGACCTCGAAGAGGGCACGTTGGATGCGGGTCGTTTGGCGCGGGTTGTCGCCAACCCCACCACGCCGCTCAGCTTCAAAATGGAACATGACACCGAGTTCCGCGACACCGTGGTGACGTTGCTGCTGGACAACTCCGGCTCTATGCGGGGCCGTCCGATCTCTATTGCGGCGATCTGTGCCGACGTACTGGCCCGCACACTGGAACGCTGCAACGTGAAGGTCGAGATCCTCGGCTTCACCACCCGTGCTTGGAAAGGTGGCTTGGCCCGTGAAAAATGGCTCAATGATGGCCGTCCGCAACAACCGGGCCGCCTGAATGACCTACGCCACATCATTTACAAGCAAGCGGACGCTCCGTGGCGCCGCGTGCGGCCCAACTTGGGTCTGATGATGAAAGAGGGCCTGCTGAAGGAAAACATCGACGGCGAGGCGCTGGAATGGGCCCACCGCCGGATGTTGATGCGGCCTGAACAGCGCAAAATCCTGATGGTGATCTCCGACGGCGCTCCGGTGGATGACAGCACGCTCTCGGTGAACCCAGCCAACTATCTGGAAAAACACCTACGCGATGTGATTGCCATGGTTGAGAAACGCAAGATGGTGGAGCTCTTGGCGATTGGTATCGGCCACGATGTGACACGCTACTATGACCGCGCAGTGACCATCACCGATGTGGAGCAACTCGCAGGCGCCATGACCGAACAACTGGCCGCCCTGTTTGACAACGACCCGCGCGCCCGTGCGCGTGTCATGGGAATGCGGAAAGTGGGCTAAACCCTTCTTCTTGCGCGAAATGTCCTGGGGGTGAGCGTCCGCGAGGAGGCTGGCCCCCTCTTCTTTCCGCGCTCTGTTCAACCCACTTGCCATTGGCGGCGCAGTGGGTTTCACTGAACGCCTATTCATTTGCGCCAAGGAACCGTGCCATGTTTCAGGATTTTGCCGTCACCGCCCGACCGGAACAGGGCCCTGCCCGCCTGAAGGCCCTGCGGGCGCAAATGGACAAAGGTGGTCTGGACGGTTTTCTAGTGCCCCGCGCCGACGCGCATCAGGGCGAATATGTTGCGGCGCGGGATGACCGACTGGCTTGGTTGACAGGCTTCACCGGCTCCGCCGGGTTTTGCGTTGTGCTCAAGGACATCGCCGGCGTGTTTGTCGACGGACGTTATCGCACGCAGGTCAAAGAGCAGGTGGCAGATTGCTACACCCCAATCGATTGGCCCGAGGTCCTGCCAGGGCCATGGATCGTGGACAACCTGAGCACTGGCCATGTCGGCTTTGATCCTTGGCTCTATACTGTTGGGCAGCTGGAGGCCCTGCATAAGGCCACCGAAGACAACATGATCACCTTTGTGCCGGTGAACAATCCAATCGACGCCATTTGGGACGATCAACCGGACGCACCCATGGCGCCGGTGAAGAGCCACCCCACCGAAGTGGCCGGCGAATCCCATAGTGACAAACGTGCGCGGTTGGCCGCGGAGCTGAACGCGCATGGCGAGACCGCAGCCGTGATCACGCTTCCCGACAGCATTGCCTGGCTCTTGAACATTCGCGGCGCAGATATTCCTCGCAATCCGCTGGCACACGGATTTGCCGTACTGAATTCAGACGCAACTGTTGACCTGTTTATGGCTGAGCAGAAGCTCACCGACATACGGGACCATCTTGGTGAGGCTGTCCGCGTCCATGCGCCGGACGCCTTCATTCCATTCCTCACGCAGCTTTCCGGCACTGTGCGTCTCGACAAAGGCAGCGCGCCAATCGCCGTGCAAGCTGCTGTGTCTCAAAGCGATGCAGACATCACCTACGGCCAAGACCCCTGCGTCATGCCGAAGGCACGTAAAAACGAGTCTGAGATCGCCGGCATGGCTGAAGCCCATCTGCGAGACGGCGCAGCTGTGGTGAACTTCCTCAGCTGGTTTGACGCGCAAGACAAAACCACGCTCACCGAAATTGACGTGGTCACAAAGCTGGAAGAGAACCGCCGCGCCACCAATGCGCTTTTAGAAATCAGCTTTGACACCATTGCGGGCGCGGGCCCCAACGGAGCAATCATGCATTACCGCGTGACCGAAGAAACCAACCGTCCCCTGCAAAACGGAGATTTGATGGTCCTAGACAGCGGCGGACAATACGCTGATGGAACAACAGACATCACCCGCACGTTGCCAATCGGTGACGTCAGCGAAGACGCGAAAGTGGCCTTCACTCGCGTGTTGCAAGGCGTGATTGCAGTGTCCCGTATGCGTTTCCCCAAAGGCGTCGCAGGTAGCCATATCGAAGCCATTGGCCGTTTGCCCCTATGGATGGCGGGCCAAGACTTTGACCACGGGTTGGGCCACGGTGTTGGCGCGTACCTCTGTGTACACGAAGGTCCACAGCGCCTGAGCCGCGTGAGCGATACCCCACTTGAGATTGGTATGATTCTATCCAACGAACCAGGGTATTATCGCCCTGGCGCCTATGGCATCCGGATCGAGAACCTAATTGTGGTCGAAGAAGCCCCCGCCCTGCCCGGTGGTGACGATCACCGCGAGATGCTGCAGTTCCGTAATCTGACCTTTGCGCCGATTGATCGCGACATGGTGGTAGTCGACATGTTGAGCGACAAGGAACTGGATTGGCTCAACACCTATCATGCGACGTGCCGTCAAATGCTGTCCCCTCGACTCGCGCCAGAGCAACAAATGTGGTTGGATCCGGCCTGCGCCGCGCTGTCACATTCCACGCAGTGACATCGTACTGTTACAACACAACTTTATTCGAGCGCGAAACAGGAGGGATACCACATGACAAACATCACAATCCGCAAAGCTGAAGGCAATTGGGTTGTCCGTGCCGGTGGCGCCATCCTGGGCGAGAGCAGCAACGCGCTAGAATTGAGCGAAGGCGACCTGAAGCCGGTGATCTATTTCCCGCGCGCCGACATTGCTATGGCTTTTCTGGACCCAAGCGAGAAGACCACCTATTGCCCCCACAAAGGCGATGCTAACCACTTCTCGATTGTGACCAAAAGTCAGACCATCTCCGACGCAGCTTGGAGCTACGAAGCACCGGTTGAGGCTGTGGAACGCATCAAAGACCATCTGGCGTTTTACACCAGCGATCTGGTGGCGGTAGAGCGCGTGTAAATCACGGAAAATGCGCGCTGGACACCAGCGCGCTTTCCCCCAACAGTGCGCCTATGTCGCAGATTTCCGTTTCCGATTTTTCCTTTGTTTGGCCCGGCAGCAGCGCTGCAGTGCTACAAAATGCCTCCCTCAACGTGGAGGCTGGCGAACGAGTGATGCTGCGCGGTCCAAGCGGGTCCGGTAAATCCACGCTATTGGCGGCCATTTCCGGTGTGATCGACATTCCGAAACGCGCAGTAACTGTGGCCGGTCAGGACATTGGCGCCCTCCCCGCCAGTAAGCGTGATCGGTTTCGGGCCGACCACATGGGCCTGATTTTTCAGGTGTTCAACCTCGTGCCCTGGCTTAGTGCCGTGGACAACATTCTCCTGCCTTGCCGCTTTTCAAAGCGCCGCCGAGACCGCATTGCCGGGCCTTTGGACAAGGAAGCGCACCGTTTGATGGCCGCTTTGGGCCTCAAGCCGGATACCCTTGGCGCCTTTCAAGCCAGCACCCTCAGTGTTGGCCAACAACAAAGGGTGGCGGCCGCGCGTGCCTTGATTGGCGCGCCAGAAGTCATTTTGGCGGATGAGCCGACCTCGGCGCTTGATCCCGACACAAAAGACTCTTTCATGCAGCTCCTGAGCCAACAAGCCCAAGACAGCGGCGCGGCCTTGCTGATGGTCAGCCACGATGAGGGCCTAGACCGGCACTTTGATCGGGTTGTTGAGATGTCCGCACTTTCCGGTGTGGGAGCGTATCAGTGAAACTGGTTGTACAAAGCGTTTTGAACCGCCGGTTTGTTGTGAGCCTGACCGTCTTTGCAATTGCTCTTAGTGTGGCCTTGATCCTGAGCGTTGAGCGGCTGAGAGACTCTGCACGTACATCCTTTGCCAACTCGGCATCGGGCGTTGATCTCATCATCGCACCGCGGAGCAATGATGTGCAAATCCTGCTGGCAACCCTTTTTGGCGTGGGTTCAACCGGCACCGGCATGTCTGGCGACGTGGTCGCCCTGCTTAAAGACATGCCGGGCGTGGCCTGGACAGTGCCTTTGATGCAGGGAGATAACCACAAAGGCTTCCCTGTCATTGGCACGTCGGACGCGTATTTCGAACACTTCAAACACAGCCGCGGTAAGGCATTGGTGTTTGCCCAAGGCACCCCTTTTGCAGATCCGCAATCCGCTGTGATTGGTGCCGAAGTTGCAGAGCGACTTAGCTACGGACTAGGCACCGAGATCGTCAACGCGCATGGCGCAGGCTCAATTGCTTTGGAAGTGCATGACGAGGCACCTTTTGATGTGACAGGCATTTTGGCGCGCACAAACACAGCTGTGGACCGCATGGTGTTTGTATCACTGCAAGGGTTTGAGGCGATCCACGCCGAGGGAAAGGCACATCCCGCCGACCCTCTCGCAGCGCTTACACAGGAAGACCATGCCCAGAACGGCGACGACAACTTTGTGCCAGTCCAAATCAACGCAGCCTATGTTGGCCTAAGCAACCGGACTGCAGTCCTTGGGATCCAGCGCGCCATCGCCACCTACACGGAAGACCCCCTGTCTGCAGTCATGCCAAACGTGGCTTTATTGCAGCTCTGGTCGATCACCGGCACAGCAGAAAGCGCGCTGAGGTTGATGTCTTTGGCAGTGGTTGTGGCCAGCATGATCGGCATGGTGGTCATGTTGTCGGCAGCGTTAGAAGCGCGGCGACGAGAATTTGCGATATTGCGCGCGGTTGGTGCATCACCACGCGATGTTGTGGTGATGATCGTGGCAGAGGCGCTTTTGGTGACAGCTTCCGGTATTCTCATTGGGCTTCTGATTTTCTGGAGTGGGATCCTGCTGGCTGAGCCCCTTCTCAGCGCGCAGTTTGGGGTCACTCTGGGCGGTCAAAGCCTGAACGCCTCAGAAACCGTGCTGCTGCTCACGATCTTGTGCTTTGGCGCACTGGCGAGTTTGCTGCCAGCATGGCGGGTGTATCGCATGACCTTGGCAGACGGCTTGACGACAAAGCTGTAACTGCCTCAAATGGCTTCAAGCCAAACGCCCACGGAGACACGAATATGAAAGCGCTCTTACTCACAGCAGCCTTGACGTTGACGGCCTCCCTTAGCTTTGCAGAACAAGCGAAGGAAATTGATTGGGCAGACCTTGCAGGGCCTACATCCGAGTTTGAGAACCCATTCGAACACCTGTCGGACCAACAAATGCAAATACTGGCACGGATTCTGCGGCTGGATTATCTGGCGGAAACCGAGGCCGACGCCGGTGCAAAAGAAGACGCAGCCAGTCTGCGCTCAGACCTTGCAAGAAAAGGTATCGACGCTGACTTCCTGCTAGCTGAACGCCTGCGCATCATGACAAAACTCGAAAACGAGTCACGCACGCCCAATACGGCAATTGTGGGCCAAACCGTGCGCATGCCGGGCTACTTGTTGCCGCTGGAGCTGGACGGTGGCCTTGCCATCGAATTCCTCTTGGTGCCCACAGTAGGTGCCTGTATCCACACGCCGCCGCCACACGCCAACCAGATCGTGCATGTCCGCTATCCTGCCGGTTACCCGACACAAAGCCTTTACACGCCTGTTTGGATCAGCGGCGAACTGCGCAGTGAGTTTGACAGCCACTCGCTCTACTTGGTGGATGGGCAAGCCGATGTGGATGTGACTTACAAAATGAAAGCCGACAGCGTCATTGCTTACGGATCCTAAGTGTCTTTAGGAGTGTTCTTCCGCAGCGGTCTCTGCCAACGCTTTGTTGTAGGCACGTAGAGCGTCCACCTGAAAAACAGCCCCCAATAATTCTGGCGGCGCGTCTTCTCCTCCAAGAGTGACGACAGGCAGAAAGGCCTCACCAGTCGTCTCAAAGAGTGGCATGGCACTTTCCAATGTGGCCGTCCCATCAACGTAAAGGCCATCAGACACCAGTTCCCAGCAGCGCTCTTCCGGCGCTGCATTTAGGGCGTCTTTGCTGCGCATGACTTTACCAACGCCACACATTGCCAACAGATAGGCCTGCGGCCCGGCCGCGATATGCACATTGCGCCGCTCCAGCTGGGTCAGGAAGAACGAGCCGTCAACCAGCCGAGAGCTTAAAGCGGTGGAAATTGAAACAGCCACCATCACCGCCAGGCCGGTCTGCCAGTCGCCGGTCATTTCAAAAACGATCAAGGTGGTGGAAATTGGTGCACCAAGTACGGCGGCCGCAACGGCTCCAAGCCCAGCCAGCGCATAGAGTGTGGTGGTGCCTGACACATCCGGAAAGATTGCTGTCGCCACAATGCCAAAGGCCAAACCGGTCAGCGCGCCCACCATCAAAGATGGCGAAAACACCCCGCCGCCCATACGCCCTGCCATGGTGATCGATACTGCGGCCACTTTTAGCACAGCAAACACCACAGCCTCATGCAACAGCAAATTTCCTGTCAATGCAGCAGAGGTCGTTTCGTAGCCCACGCCAATGATATGCGGAAACCAAATGGCCAAAACGCCCAATAGCGCACCAGAGATCGCTGGGCGTAGCCACCGAGGAATGCGCAGGTCTTCCTGCAGATGGCTGGCCATGTCGTCAGCCCAAAAAATTGTCCACATTAGTGCAACTGCCACAAGGCCACACAGTCCGCCTAGGATAAGGAAGGCTGGGAGCTCCTGGTAAAACTGAAGCGCAGTGCCAGTGTTGAGTGTAAACTCCGTGACATCTCCAAATTCCAGACGGTTTATGACCGTGCCTGCAACCGACGCAATCACAATGGGCGCAAAAGCATGTACCGCGAAGTGACGTAACACCACCTCAAGCGCAAAAAGAGCCCCAGCTATGGGCGCGTTAAAGCTTGCAGAAACCGCTGCCGCCACAGCGCAGCCCAACAAATCACGTCCTGTGATGCCGTCTGCGTTGATCCGCACGCTGACCCAGGTGGCAATCATACCCGCCATATGCACCACCGGGCCTTCTCGTCCTGTGGAACCACCAGAGGACAGTGTGATCAGACTGGCAAAGGCCGAGGCAATGCCAGCCTTTCGCTCTACGCGCCCTTCATGCAAGGCCGCTCCCTCAATCACATCGGCTACAGAACGCACCCGCCCGTCCGGTGTGAACTTATTGAGAACAAGGCCTACAATCAGCCCACCAACAGTTGGAATGACCACCAACCAATACCACGGCAGCGTGTTGGCAAACGTGTGCAAGCGGCTTATATCCTCAGCCCCGTAAAGCGTGGATTGCAACCAGTGAATTCCTTTTCGGAACAAAAGTGCCGCAAACCCGGCAGCAATGCCGATGCACAACGCAATAATCCAGAACTGAAACTGGCTTGGGCCTCTGTTGACCAATACCTTCCAGCCACCACGACAGGTGTCTGCCGCGTCTTGAGCGCTTTCTGCGAGAAAGGAGCCTACCGACTTCGCCATATTGCTGCAAAATCTCCAGGTGGAAAGATCGTGGATTGTCACTTCTGATCTAGTCAGAATTTTCTTGTAACGCAAAGAGGTAAGCGTAAGGTTTCACGCCAAAGTGCCTGAAAGAGCGCGGAATTACCGCCTCTACAGTCCTTTCTAAACCAAAAGCGCTTTGGCCGCCGCACGTGCCTCAGGGGTGATCGTATCTCCGGAAATCATCCGGGCGACTTCGTCCACACGCTCACCTTCATCCAAGGGCTGTACGCGACTCAGGGTTTGGCCGTTTTTCACCGACTTAGCGACCTGCCAATGGTGCGCACCAAGTGCGGCCACTTGCGGCGAGTGCGTTACAACCAGCACCTGCCCTCCTTCGGCCAACGCTTTTAGACGGCGCCCCACTGCATCGGCGGTCGCACCGCCAACCCCGCGGTCGATCTCATCAAAAATCAGTGTCATACCGCTAACATCGCTGGTCAAACAAACCTTCAGTGCGAGCAGGAAACGGCTCAACTCTCCGCCCGACGCAATTTTGGCCAAAGGCCCTGCAGGCGCGCCTGGGTTAGTGGCCACAACAAACTCCACCGCATCGCGCCCATCCGGCCCTGCATCTCCAGGGGCCACCTTAGTAGTAAAAACCGCGCGTTCCATTTTCAGAGGTGCGAGTTCCCCCATAACCGCCTTATCGAGCTTGATCGCCGCCTTGCTCCGCACGGCCGTCAGCGCATCCGCTGCGGCATCGTAGGCCGATTCAGCCTCTGTCAGATCAGCGGTCAAAGTCGCAATATCGCCTTCTCCCGCGTCCAACGCCGTCAACCGCCTGCGCAGTTCCTCTGCGAAATCACCCAGTTCGTCTGGTAAAACATTGTATTTCCGCGCCAAACCACGAATGGCGAACAATCGCTCTTCTAGTTCTTCCAACTCATGCGGGTTGAAATCCAACGCCTCAAGACAGCGCTCGACCCCATCCACAGCATCAGCCAGTTCATTCAGTGCACGCTCCAATGCCGCAACCGGAGCTTCCAATACATCGCCTGTTTCCGCCAGAGCGCCATCAAGCCAGCGCATCGCATCGCCCATCGCGCTTTCAGCGCCGCCATTCCCCAGAGCGGCATGCGCACGGCTTACGTCCTCTCGCACCTTTTCGGCATTTTGCATCATTCGACGGCGGGTATCGAGCTCAGCCTCCTCGCCTGGCTGTGGATCAAGCTTGTCCAGTTCCTTCACTGCATGACGAAGAAAGTCTTCCTCTGCTTTGGCTTCATCAAGCGCCACTTGCGCAGCATTAAGCGCCTTCCGAGCCGCAGACACATGCTGCCAAGCTTTTCGGGTTTTGCCGCGTAGTTTGTCTGTTCCGGCAAACAAATCCAGCACATCGCGGTGGCCTTTGGGATCCAGAAGGCCGCGATCATCGTGTTGTCCGTGAAGCTCTAGCAAGGTTTCCGACAAACGCCGCAGCACTTCCCCCGACACCCGACGGTCATTAATCCAGGCCGTTTTCCGACCGTCGCTGCGATTGACGCGCCGCAAGATCAATTCGTCGCCGCCTGGCAAACCTGCGTCTTCGAGGATGGCATGAGCAGGATGATGTTCAGGTAAGTCGAACTCCGCGATCACTTCGCCCTGCTCTGAACCAGCTCGCACAAGTTCCGCGCGGCCTCGCCAACCCAATACAAAACCCAGACTGTCCAACAAGATTGACTTGCCCGCCCCGGTCTCCCCGGTCAAAACGTTCAAGCCAGGCTGAAACGCAAGATCCAGCCGGTCGATGATGAGCATGTCACGGATTTCAAGCGAGCGCAGCATTCAGCGTCACACCACAGGGCAACCCCTGCCCCCTGTTACAGCCATTTGCCTTGCAAGGTCTGGCGGTACACTTGATTGAGCCAGCTGCTGCCTTCGGCCCTGGCTTCCAAGCCATTCTCGCGCAACAGTTTGTAGCTATCCTGATACCATTCGGTGGACTGGAAATTGTGTCCCAGAATAGCCGCTGCGGTCTGCGCCTCGCTGTAAAGACCAAGCGAAAAATACGCTTCAACCAAACGGTGCAGCGCTTCGGGCGTGTGGGTAGTGGTCTGAAAATCCTCAACCACAACACGGAACCGTTTGATGGCCGCCGCAAAATGATCCCGGCGCAGGTAATAGCGGCCGATTTCCATTTCCTTGGATGCCAGGTGATCAAACGCCAGATCAAACTTGAGCATGGCAGAGCGCGCATACTCGCTTTCAGGATAGATTTCGATCACCTTGCGCAGCTCTTGCAATGCTTGAAAAGTCAAACCTTGGTCACGACCCACTTCATCAATCTGATCATAGTACGTGAGCGCCAACAGATACTGCGCATAGGCCGCGTCTTCATCAGCCGGGTAAAAATCAATAAAGCGCTGTGCAGCCGCTCGGGCTTCCGGATATGCGCCATCGGTATGATAAGCAAAAGCTTGCATCACCAAAGACCGTTTCGCCAACTCGCTATAGGGGTATAGCCGCTCAATCTCGGAGAAGAAAAAAGCGGCGTCCGTACCGCGGTCACGTGCAATTTCGAACTCGCCGCGTTCAAAAATCTGTTCCGGCGTAAACTGTTCCATGTCCACAAGGCCACGGCGTGCATCGCTCGCCACCTTATCACCGCAAGCCGCAAGAACAGCCAGCGCAAGAACCGAACCGAGTATGCGTGCACGCGTTCCGATGCCTGCCATAGTACTTAACCTTCTGCTCCCTGCGCGGTTTCCCGCCTCTTTCAAACGCTGTTAGCATAGAAATTTGCGGGGCAAAACGCCTTTGGACGGATTTGTTGCGATCCGTCGTTATGCCACGGCCGGAAACTCGCCCATGTGCACACCAGCACCTGGCAAACGCGCAGCTTGCGCATCATCACATTCCACCAAACGCCAGTTATCAGGATTGGAAAACAGTTCCCGCAACAAAGCGTTTGTCAGGGAATGCCCCGCACGATGCCCTTGATAATGCGCCAACAAAGGCGCGCCCGCGAGATACAAGTCCCCCATCGCATCCAACATTTTGTGGCGCACAGGCTCGTCTTCATGACGCAGCCCACCTTTTGCCTGCACCTCAGAACCATTGAACACGACCGCGTTCTCCGCCGGATCACCGCCAAGCGCCAAACCGCTGGCCTGCATTGCGTCCACATCCGCCTGGCGACAGAACGTGCGGCTGTTGCACAACTCACGGATAAAGCTGCCGTTGGCCAAATTCAGTTCCTTGGCCTGCTGCCCAATCGCCTCATCTACAAAATCGATATGGAAGTCGATCCGCATCTCGTCTGCAGGAACCAATGTTGCAGTGGCGTCTCCACGTGTCACTGACACCGTTTGCAATACTTCAATCGCCCAAACAGGCGCAGCCTGGCGCACAATGCCCGCTTTCAAAAAGCCCAGAACAAAATCCGCAGAGCTCCCATCCAGAATCGGTACCTCAGGCGCATCGATCTCAATCAAGGCGTTGTGAATACCACAGCCAGCCAAGGCAGCCATCAGATGCTCGACAGTGGATACTGAAACTCCGGCTTCATTGATGATGCGCGTGCACAATGCGGTCTGCTCAACCACATCCCAACGCGCCGGGATCATCGCATCTCCAAGAAGTACGTCCGTACGCTTGAACCAGATTCCATAATCGGTCGACGCTGGCCGTACAGTCAAATGTACCGCTGCACCGGAATGAAGGCCTGTGCCTTGAAAGTGAACTGGTGTTTTAAGCGTTGCCTGCACGTGTTTCCCCAATGTGACGCGGCACACCCCATTGGCCGCAATAGTGAGGTAGTGGCTTTGTCCTGTCTTCTCAAATAAAGCTTTGTAACGGTATGAAACATCGCTGTAACAGATCGGCAAAACACCGCGCACGGGTCAGTAAGCCACTAATTTAAAACGGAAAAAGGCCACTCTATCGAGCGGCCTTTTCACAGATGCTTCACAAATAAATTAGTTGGCCTGACGTCGCAGGAAGGCCGGGATCTCAATCCGCTCCTGATCTTCATCCATCTGAGGCGCTGCCTCGCTGGACTGCACCGCTGGCTGCTGCCGAACGGGTTGCGCCGTTTGCGTCAAACCCTGCTGCTGCTCAGCTCCGTGTCCGGTCATTTTGTTGATCAACGAATTGATACCAAAGCGAGGGCGTTCCTCTGCACGCGGCTCAGGCGCCGGGGCTGCAGGACGGGCCGGTGCTGCTGGTGCCTTTTCCACTGCGGCTTGAAGGCGCTGCATCAATTGCGGCGTGGGTGTGCCTGGGGCCGGACGCTGTGGCGCCACGAAGCCCTGCGGCTCTTCTTCAAACATCTCAGGCTGCACAGCTTGCGCCGGTGTCGGCTGATACGCCGGTGCCGGCACATCTGCACCGGCAGACGCAGCATCAAAAGTAGGCGCAGCGGGTGCAACTGTCGCCGCGGGCATTTCCTCTTCGAAAATGTCCTCCATCTGCTCTTGTACCGCCGCCTGTTGGGCGTCCATTTGCGGGAAGAGAGACGGCTCAGATGCGGCCACTTCTGGTGCAGCCTCAACCGCTACGGCCGGAACAGGTTGCTCTACAGCATGAGCCTGATGCGCGGTTTCGATGGTTGGCGCGGCTGTTAGCGGCTCACGCATAGAGCGGCGCGGCAAAGGCATTGCAGAGTTGGTCTCAGCAGCATCGATACCGGTTGCAACAACAGACACACGCATGCCGCCGTCGAGGTTCTCATCCATGGTGGAACCCACGATGATGTTGGCATCGGCGTCGACTTCTTCGCGAATACGGTTGGCCGCTTCGTCCAGTTCGAACAGGGTCAGGTCGTGACCGCCGGTGATGTTGATCAACACGCCTTTTGCTCCGCGCAGGGAGATCTCGTCCAGCAGTGGGTTGGCGATGGCCTTCTCGGCAGCCTGAATGGCGCGATCTTCGCCCTCAGCCTCACCGGTGCCCATCATCGCCTTGCCCATCTCGTCCATCACAGCGCGTACGTCTGCGAAGTCGAGGTTGATCAGGCCAGGACGCACCATCAGGTCCGTCACACCTTTAACGCCCTGATACAGAACGTCGTCCGCCATCGAAAAGGCTTCGGTAAAGGTGGTCTTCTCGTTGGCGAGACGGAACAGGTTTTGGTTTGGAATGATGATCAACGTGTCGACCATCTTCTGCAGTTGCTCCACGCCCTCTTCGGCCTGACGCATACGCTTGGCGCCTTCGAATTGGAACGGCTTGGTCACAACACCCACGGTCAGCACGCCCAACTCACGCGCTGCCTGCGCGATGATCGGAGCCGCACCTGTGCCAGTGCCACCGCCCATACCGGCGGTGATGAAGCACATGTGCGCGCCTGCAAGGTGATCCACAATCTGCTCGATGCTCTCTTCGGCTGCGGCGGCACCAACGGTTGCGCGCGCCCCAGCGCCCAAACCTTCGGTGACCTTCACGCCCAATTGCACGCGGCTTTCAGATTTGCTCTGCTGCAGAGCCTGCGCGTCGGTATTCGCAACCACGAACTCCACGCCCTCAAGCTCTTTGTCGATCATGTTGTTGACCGCGTTGCCACCTGCACCGCCAACACCAAACACGGTGATGCGGGGCTTCAGATCACCCTCGTCGGGCATCGTCAGATTCAATGTCATAGAACTGTCCGCCTGTTGTTTACCCGCCACAGCGGGCTATTTTCTGCCTACTCAGCACCATTATTAGCAGGCTTTCCAGAATCGTCATCCCAAAAAGCACATTTGGCCACAAAATATGGGGTAAAAATGTGAAAACTAGCGGCATCTTGCCGAAACCGCCAGATTTTGCGGGGCAAGACAAGTGTCACACAACACTACACAACCACCCAAGGCACGCGTGGCGCCGCAGGAGTTCGTTATATTTATGTTTGGAGACCACTGCTCGGCACTCCGGCTCCGCGTATTGATCGCGGTTACCCGGAATCTAACCAAGGCTTAATCAGAGGTCACCCCCAAAAACGCGTCTGCGTCCCTTTTCTCACCAATTCTCTTTGAACCACCGCACGGCCTTGCCAAATGGCCGTGTGTTGTAGCGATCCACCGGCAGTTCGAAATCCCACCATTCGTCCTGCGGATGTGTTGCGTAAAGGCACATGCCCACGGTTGCGGCAAAGCCCGGCCCAGTAGCCGCTTGTGGCAGGCCATGCACCCGCATCGGGCGGCCAAGGCGTACCTGTTGCCCCAAAATCTTTGAAGCCAACCCATCCAATCCTGGAATTTGACTCCCTCCGCCGGTCAGCACAATCTGCTGACTTGGCAGGTGCTCAAACCCAGCTGCATCAAGACGCGCACGCACTTCTTCGAGAATTTCTTCCACACGCGGACGCATGATGCCAATCAGTTCCGCGCGGCTCACTGTGCGGCGGTCATGCTCCCAATCGCCCGTATCACCAGATAGCTCGATCATATCGCGATCATCCATGCCGGTGGCCACAACGCCGCCATAGAACGTTTTGATCCGCTCCGCTGTAGCAGTTGGCACCTGCAAGCCCATCGATATGTCGCCGGTTACGTGATCGCCGCCCATACGCACGGTATCAGCAAAAATCATATGTTTCTTCATGAAGATCGACAGGCTGGTCGCTCCGCCACCCATATCGATGCAGGCTGCTCCGAGCTCTTGCTCATCTTCCACCAGTGCAGACATTCCAGAAACATACGCCGAAGAGGCAATACCCGCGAGCTCCAAATCACAGCGACGGATGCAATGCACGAGGTTCTGCACCGCGGCCTTATCCACAGTCAGCATGTGCATGTCGGTGGTCAGCGTCTGCCCCACCTGCCCGCGCGGATCTCCCAAGCCAGAACGATGGTCCAACGCAAAATTCACCGGCTGCGCGTGAAGCACTTCGCGGTCCGCGCCATAATCTGGCACGTCACAGGCCGCCAGCACACGCGCCACATCCTGATCGTTAACGGTGTGGCCTTCCAGATCAATTTGCCCGTCCAAACCATATGAGCGCGGTTCCGCTCCGGAGAAACAGGCAATCACATGGTCAACACGGATCTTCGCCATCTTCTGTGCCGCCTGCACCACAGTACGAATGGCGCGCTCGGTCTCCTGCATGGTGTCGATTTCGCCAAACTTCACACCACGCGACATGATGGTGTTGGCACCAATCACACGATAGCCGGACTGCCCGGCCATGGAGCCAATACCTTCCACACTCGCCAACCTGTCCGTGCCGTCAAACCGCAAAACCAGACAGGCAATTTTGGACGTCCCCACATCCAATACTGCGATCACACCACGCTGCATTGCCGCTTTGCGCATCGCGCGCATGGCGCGTTGGCTCTGGTAAAGCTCTGTCATTGTCCCACTGTCCCTGTCGTGCTCTGGCTTGCTTGCCACCAGGCGTCTACGGCCTGTTCTGTTAGTTGTACCGTGGGCCGATGCGCCAAACGCATATCGACCACTTTGATGTCCCGCTCCAAAAGCTCTTCGGCTTGGCTCAGCGCGACCACTCGGTCCAACGCCTCCACTGCGCCTTGCTCCGGCAGTTTGATCCGTTGCCCGCGATCCAGCACCAGATCCCAGCGTCTCTCTCCCACGCGCACCAGACCAATCACGCGATCCGACAACGGCGCTGCCGCGGAAAATAGGCGCAGCGCTTCTTGCACATGATGCTCTGCGCCCTCGCCCGCGACCAAAGGCATCTGCGCATGAGCGGCTCGAGAGATTGCCGGGCCCGTAACATGGCCTTCCGGGTCGACCAGCGTCAGCCCCTCATGGGTGCGCCATACCACCACCGGCGTGCGCTCCGCCACGTTCAGTTCCAGGATGCCGCCCGGGCGCACACGTACCGCCACACTGGCGATAGCTGGCAGCTCTTCCACCCGCTCGCGGATCGCAGGCAGGTCCAAGTCAAAGGAGCTTGCAGGAAAGCTCAGAGATAGAATATCGCGAATATCTTCGGAGATGCTTTGGGACGCACCATCAACAGTCATGGCAGACACCATGAACTCAGGCCGCGTGGCAATCTCACGGCGCAAATCGTTCACCGCCAGGTTCAAACTCTCGCGCCGGTCCACGTCTGACAGCCAGATCGTCGCAGCACCAGCCACAACAACAAACGGCACCACCACCCGCAAAAACAGACGAAACAGCGGCGTCAGCATCAACCGCTCAAAACGATAAGCCCAGCGGGAAGGCGCGTTGTCCCGGCGACCTGCCGTCAACGATCGCATGAGGCGTCCTCCACCATCCAAGCACAAAAGTCAGAGAAGGACATGCCAATCAATTCGGCCTGCTCGGGGCTCAATGAAGTTGGCGTCATGCCCGGCTGTGTATTCACTTCCAGAATAATTAGACCATCCAGCCCGCGGCTCTCGTCCCAGCGAAAATCTGTGCGTGACACACCACGACACCCCAAAGCCCTATGCGCACGCACGGCGTAGTCCATGCAGGCATCGTATATCTCTTGCGGAATGTTCGCCGGCACTTCGTGGCGGGACCCACCTTCAGCGTATTTGGCCTCGTAGTCATACCAGCCATCGGTGATGATGTCGGTCACGCCAAGCGCCCGGTCGCCCATCACGGTGGTTGTCATCTCACGACCTGGCGCGAAGGTTTCCACCATCACCTCATCCGGCATGGTTTCGGCCAGTTGCGGCGGCGTGTTGGCCCCTTCGTTGACAATATAGATGCCAACCGAGCTGCCCTCGTTATTGGGTTTCACGACATAAGGCGGTTCCATCACATGGCGCTTGGACACCTCAGCCTTATTGGCAATCACGCTCTCCACAACAGGCAAACCAGCTCGTTTGAACACATCTTTTGACCGCTGCTTGTCCATCGCCAATGCCGAAGCCAGCACACCAGAGTGCGTGTACGGAATACGCAGCCATTCGAGCAGACCTTGCACACAGCCATCTTCGCCCCAACGGCCATGCAGCGCGTTGAAGGCAACATCCGGTTTGATCTCTTGCAAACGCGCAACCAGATCGGGGCCGGCATCGACCTCAACCACGTCCAATCCTGCGTCCCGAAGGGCAGTGGCGCATTCACGCCCAGAAGACAGAGACACCTCTCGTTCTGCGGAGGGGCCGCCCATCAATACTGCCACTTTGGGGGTTGCCTGCTCTGACAGTCCCACTGTGCCTCAATGTCCCGGACCCTTTTTGGCCCTGTTCTTATACAAGCCCTTTTTGGACTCATTTATCACAGCCACGTTGGGCTGATGTTTTATGCATCAGGCATGGAATGCCTGCTCGGGTGGGCACATGGCCCTGCGCTCAATTGGATCTTTGACCCTGAAATCGGGCTTTGCGCCCTTGTTTTATTAGTCTTCTCAGTTCTTGGTTAATGACCGCTTAACGGGTCCAAACTGAGGCTTCAATCCGCCGCCGGTTCGCCGACGCGCATGATTTCCCACTGTAGGTCTATTCCGCTGTTTTGGAAAACCCTTTTTCGGACTTCCTCGCCAAGATTTTCTAAATCTGCGGCAGTTGCGTCACCGGTGTTGATCATGAAGTTGGAATGCATCTCGCTCATCTGCGCACCGCCAACGCGGGCGCCACGCATGCCGGCATCGTCAATCACCTTCCAGGCCTTCAGATCATGCACGTCATCCGCCTTACCTGTCGAGGAAAACCCGGCAGGATTGCGGAAGGTGCTGCCTGCACTGCGGTCTTTGGTTGGCTGAGTGGCATCGCGTTTGGCTAATTGGTCCTCCATGCGCTGCGCCAGCTTTTCAGGATCACCAGAGGGACCTTTTAAAACCGCTTCAACGATGACCCAGCCCTCTGGCAAATCTGTCTGGCGGTATTGGAATTTCAAATCCTCCGCCGTAAGCGTCACAATCTCCCCTGCCCGGGTCACAGCGGTGGCCTCGACAAACACATCCGCCGTGTAGCTGCCATAGCAGCCCGCATTCATCCGCACCGCCCCGCCGATGGCACCGGGGATTGTCCGCAAAAAGGTCAAATCCACGCCCGCCTGGGCCGCTTTACGTGCCACATGCGCGTCCAGTGCCGCCACACCAGCCCGCACGCGGTTGCCGTCTACTTCGATATGGTTGAACCCACGCCCCATGCGGATCACCACCGCGCGCAAACCGCCATCACGCACAATCAGATTGGAGCCGACCCCCATCGGGAACACAGCCACCTCTTCAGGCAGAGTTTTTAGGAACTCGGCCAGATCGCCCACATCCGCAGGCTGAAACAGATAATCCGCCGGACCACCCACACGCAGCCACGTCAACCCCGAGAGCTCTTTGCCTTCGGTCAATTTTCCACGTGGGGTGGGCAATGTGGTCATGAGAGTTCCTTGAAATCAAAATGCCTGTAGCGCACCGATACCGAACCGCCAGTCACACAGCAAGAGCATGCACTTGGTTACTTATGTCCGCGCAGAGCTTTGCCCATGACAAACAACGCCCAGCCAAGAGCCAAGCTGCCGAACGTGCCAATGAATAGCCAAGGACGGTACCCTTGCAGGACAGTCAGCTCTTCGCGATCCACGTCCGTGGCAAAGACATTCAATGTCACTTCCAATGTCAGAAGCGCTACCACCAAACACACAATCAACAGGCTCGCCCGCATCATCAGGTCGCGGCGCAACTTGTAACCAGTGATCAGCCCGTAAAGCGGTAGGATCAGCGTCGCAAACCAGATCAGCGCATTCAACGCGAGGGTAAAATCAAGGATCACTTGGAGTCTCCATCCCAGTCACACGTTTGATCCAGCGCCACAGATAAATCACCGGCCAGCGCATGATCCACGCGCCCATGCACAACAACACCAGCGCCAGCCAAATGCTGTTTTGAATGGCCACACCTATCAGAATCGGAACGCCAATCGCGATCATCACATAGGCAAATTTCCAATGGTGATCTTTTGACGGGAACATTGCACGCAGATTGGCCAAAACAAGCCATATGAACGCGGCTGTGACAGAAATTGTCACGTATCACTCTCCGGCTCATGGCGCTCGACGGGCAAGCCAAGTGCCTTGCGACCAAAATACATAAGCGGGCGGCGAAACATCGACACAAACCCAAAAAGCGCGGCAAATCCCAGCAAGGCGCCGTGCTCATAAAAGATCACACCAATCAGCGCTGGCGCGGCAATCAGCAGGGCCACGCCTGGCACATATTGCTTACGCATTGGCAAAGCCGCCACAAGCGCAGAGGCCAGCACCCAAAAGCAGGCAAGGATCAAAGAAAGGCTCACGTCGCTTATCCCGTCTTGGTTAACCACGCGCAGTCTACTCAGCTCTTCGCTGAGGACAAGTAACCAAAGCTCGTAAGTCGCTTTATCGTTTGAACCTGCGCAGCACCATGATCCCGCACACCAAAAGCAAAGCGACAGCAGTTGACCAAACAGCGAAATCCAAAAACACTGACAGGGCGCGCGAATGCCCGCCATCGACCCGACCACCAACGCCGGCCACTGACACCATAAAGTTCGTCAGCCACGCGCATCCAGGCAGAAAGGCAGCACAAGCGAAGGCCAACCAGTACCGGCGGCGAAAGGCAAGCCACACGCTCAGCGGGATGGTCAGCCAAACCACACCAAACGAAAGCCAAAACACCGGCTCGACGCTCCAATGCAGAGCGTCGGCTTTCATTAACCCAGATGCCCTGGTAACGCGTTTGCCCAGGCGCTGATGGAGCCTGCCCCGAGGCAAACCACGATATCACCTGGCTTTGCGGTCTCTTTCACCAGCGCCACAAGATCACCCTCGTCGCCAATCGCCATCGCATGGCGGTGCCCGTGTGCAACCAACCCGTTGATCAGGTCATCGCGGCTGGCGCCTTCAATCGGTTCTTCGCCAGCGGCAAAGACATCAGCAATGCCAACAACATCCGCCTCATTGAAGCAGGTGCAGAAATCCTCAAACAGAGAGTGCAAGCGCGAGTAACGGTGTGGCTGATGCACAGCAATCACGCGCCCACCGCTGTCGCCCAAGGCTTGACGCGCAGCTTTCAGCACGGCGGCAATTTCCACAGGATGGTGGCCATAATCGTCAATAACAGGCACGCCCCCCATAACTTCGCCCACCTTGGTGAAGCGACGGTTCACCCCACCAAAGCCAGCAAGACCAGCGCGAATTTCATCAAGTTTCATCCCCAGATGCCGCGAAATCGCCACCGCAGATAGCGCGTTGGAGACGTTGTGATCGCCGGGCATCGGCAAAGTGCAGCCTTTAATCACCGCGTCCTCGCCCTGCAACTGAATGTCAAAATGCGCCACGCCGGCTTTATAGGACAGGTTAACCGCCCGCACATCTGCTTGGGCATTAAATCCAAATGTCACCACGCGGCGATCGGTGATCTTGCCCACCAATGTCTGCACATCCGGATCATCGGTGCAGCATACCGCCAAGCCGTAAAAGGGAATGTTAGACACAAAGTCATAGAAACCCTGATGAAGCGCCTCTTCGGTGCCCCAATGCTCCATGTGTTCCGGATCGATATTGGTCACAATCGCAATGGTTGCGGGCAAACGATTAAACGTACCGTCACTTTCGTCCGCCTCCACAACCATCCACTCGCCCTCGCCCACGCGCGCGTTAGAGCCATAGGCGTGAATGATACCGCCGTTGATGACGGTCGGATCAAACTTGCCATGATCAAGAAGGGCCGCCACCATCGTTGTGGTGGTGGTTTTGCCATGGGTACCCGCAACCGCAATGTTGGATTTCAAGCGCATCAGCTCCGCCAGCATCTCTGCGCGACGCACCACCGGCAAACCTTTTAATCGCGCCTCGTCCAACTCGGGATTTCCTGGTTTGATGGCGGAAGAAATCACCACCACTTCAGCGTTCGCAAGGTTCTCTGCACGTTGGCCTTCAAAAATGGACGCCCCCATGTCCGCCAACCGCTTGGTGATCTTGGTCGACTTCAAGTCCGATCCCTGCACGGTGTAGCCGTGGTTTAGCAGCACTTCGGCGATGCCGGACATCCCAATGCCGCCAATGCCTACAAAGTGGATGGCGCCCACGTCACCGGGAAGTTTGGTTGCTGCATTCATTTTATTGGTCCTTCTTCGCCAATTCTTCGACCAGCGCCACAAGGGTCTCGGTCGCTTCCGGCTTGCCTGCCGACAAAGCAGCGGTCGCCATTTGGCTGGCCCCGGCTGCGTTGGACAGGATGGTTGTCATGTTTTCTGTGAGCGTTGTTTCGGTGAGCAGGCCTTCGGGGATCACAATCGCCCCACCTGCCTCGGCCAGCCCGCGTGCATTGGCGGTCTGGTGATCTCCTGCAGCGGCCGCAAAAGGCACCAATATGGCGGGTCGACCGACGATGCTGATATCTGCCACCGAACTGGCACCGGAGCGCGAAATCACCAGTTGGGCCTCGCTCATCCGTGCGGGCACATCCTGAAAGAACGGCTGCACATCAGCTGCAATGCCGTGATCTTCATAAAACGCGGTCACACGGTCCAAATCTTCGTCCCGCGCTTGATGGCTCACCCGTAGGTTTTGCAAAATGTCTGGCGACAAATGCGCGATTGCAGCAGGAACGATGTCGCTCAAAATACGCGCGCCTTGGGACCCGCCAATCACCAGCAGCGACATTGGGTAGTCCCCGGGTGCAATATACCCTGCCCCGGCCCGATCCATCACCGCCTTACGTACCGGATTGCCCACCGGCACGCCCTCCACGCCCTCAGGCAACGTGGTCGGCCAGGTGCCACAGGCCACAACGTCCACCTTCTTGGCAAAGACCTGATTAACCCTGCCCAAGATGCCGTTCTGCTCATGGATCATACGTGGCAGCTTCATCATCCACGCCGCGCCCATCGCAGGAATAGTTGGATAGCCCCCAAAGCCTACAACAACGTCCGGACGGTCCTTACGCATCTTGGATATGGCGCCCAGCACGCCGCCAATAATCTTGAACGGCACCGCCAGCTTTGCCAACGCCCCGCCGCGGGCAAAGGTCGCCGAGCTCATTTCTTCGATCTCAACCGTATGCGGAAACCCACCAGTGTAGCGCGCACCACGCGCGTCGGTGGACAGCTTCACCCGCCAGCCTTTGCGCAGCATGACCTCGGCCAGCGCCTGCGCAGGAAACATATGGCCGCCGGTCCCCCCAGCAGCGATCACTAAAAGAGGCTGTTTGCTCATCGCACCCACCTATTAACGGGTTTGACCCCGTAGAATATCACTGATTTCGCCCTGTGGGCGGCTGCGGGTAAACGCCAAAATCATGCCAACTGCAATCCCCCCCGCAATCAGGGAGGAGCCGCCGTAGCTGACAAATGGCAAAGTCATGCCTTTAGAAGGCAGTAGCCGCACTGCGACCCCCATATTGACCAGCGCTTGTACGCCGAAGATCGCTACGAGCCCGGTGCCCGCGAGGCGAATGAACGGGTCTCGCTCACGCATGAGTCGGAAATAGGAGCGCAAGACGATGGTCGCGTAGAGGATCATAATAGCAAAGACGAGAACAAGGCCGTATTCCTCAGCGGCCACTGAAATGATAAAATCCGTATGCGCATCAGGCAGCGACCACTTCACTTGGCCCTCGCCCACGCCAACGCCAAACAGGCCACCCTCACGGATGGCCTCGGTCGCGTAGCCGATTTGAGTGGTCGGATCGACAGAGCGGTCCAAAAAACCATCAATCCGACGCGCAAAGTGCTCGGAGTTGTTATATGCAAAGTTGGCCACAGGAATGAGCGACAGACAAATCCCGCCAATCAGCAACATCGGTGCGCCAGAGACAAAATACATCACGCTCCAGCCAAACAAGATCAGGCAAGCCTGCCCAAAGTCTGGCTGCATGGCGAGCATGAGAACTATGGACATCATCAATAGGAAGGACCAGCGCCGTCCCGGAGGTCCGTTGATCTCTTCATTGGCGGCCATCAGCCAAGCAGACACCACCACAAATCCGGGCTTAAGGAACTCAGACGGTTGCAGCGAAGCAAAGCCCAGCGAATACCAACGGGTGGCACCTTTGCCAAAGTCGGTACCGAAGATCGGTAGCAACGCCATCGCCACCATGGACACCACAAATCCCATTACCGCCAGCCGACGCACCAACTGTGGCGACATCATGGAGGTAAGCACCATGGCCAGCAAGGCCGCACCACCAAACACCACCTGTCGCTGCACATAGTGAAACGGTGCAAAACCGTTTTTGGCCGCCAAAGGAGGACTCGCCGCCATGCCCAGCATCACGCCAATCAAAAACAACATCACAATGGACGCCATCGTCCATTTGTCTAAGGTTTGCCACCACTTGGGGAGCACGGGCTCACGCGCCTGCGAAGGCAACGCGCCATACACCATCTCTGTCATCGGGAACCGCCGATCTCTGCCTCAAAACGCCCGTTTTCCGGGTCTGTGAACAAACTGTAGCACCCAAACCCCTTTATGGAAAGTCAAGAGAACCATCGGCGGCACATTCGCGCTCACGCATCTTCCCGCCTCACCCCTTGACGCAGCCCACCACATCGGGCACCCCGCGCTCATGACTTGGGACACACTCATTTTGGGCGCTGGCGCAGCTGGCATGATGTGCGCCACGCAATCTGGCGGGCGCACATTGGTGCTGGACCATGCAAAGGCGCCGGGCGAGAAAATCCGCATCTCCGGCGGCGGGCGGTGCAACTTCACCAATATGTATGCCGGTCCCGAGAACTTCCTGTCGGGAAATCCCCATTTCTGCAAATCCGCACTGAGCCGCTACACGCAGTGGGACTTCATCGACATGGTAACCCGCCACGGCATTGCGTATCATGAGAAAACCCTCGGCCAGTTGTTCTGTGACACCTCTGCCAAAGACATCATCGCCATGCTGCGGGCCGAGATGGCACGGGCGGGCGCTGAGCTGTGGCTGGAAACCCAAATCCTCGCAGTTGGACGTAATAGCGCGGGCTTCACCGTCGAGATCGAAAAATCCGGCCGCCGCGAAACGCTCGCTTGCCAAAACCTCGTGCTGGCGACGGGCGGTAAGTCCATTCCCAAGATGGGCGCGACCGGTCTGGCCTATGACGTCGCCCGCCAGTTTGATCTCAAAGTCACCGACACCCGCGCAGGACTTGTACCCTTCACTTTCTCCGATGGCCGCTTCAAAGCCATCTCCGGCGTAGCGCATCCTGTTCGCGCGACAGCCAACGGCACCGCCTTTGACGAGGCCATGCTGTTCACCCACCGAGGCCTGTCTGGCCCGGCGATGCTGCAAATCAGTTCTTATTGGAGTGAGAGCCAGCCCATTGCCATCAACCTCTTCCCGAATAATGATCCATTTGAGGAACTGCGCAACCGGCGTCAGGCGCAAGGCCGCCGCAACCTTACCACAGAGCTGGCCACAGTGTTGCCCGGTCGGTTGGTCGAGCACCTGGCGAGCGAAATAGACCTGTCCGGCAATCTGGCAGATCAGTCAGACGTTGCGCTGCGATCCCTGTGTGACGCTCTGAAAAATTGGGAAATGGTGCCTTCCGGCACCGAGGGCTACCGCACTGCCGAAGTCACCTTGGGTGGAATCGAAACGAATGGACTATCCTCCAAAACCATGGAAGCCAAGACTGTGCCAGGGCTTTACGTTATTGGCGAAGCCGTCGACGTCACTGGCTGGCTCGGTGGTTTCAATTTCCAATGGGCCTGGTCTTCAGGATGGGCTGCCGGTCAAGCGATCTCGGCAAAACAAGAGTAAATGGCACTCACCTAGTGGGTCAGTGTTCCCACACCGCATTCACAATCAAAACCACGACAAAATAGGCAAGGGTCATCTTCCAACTGACCTGCTTTAGTTCTCTTTCGGAAACAAAGCCTGTGACAATCATGAAGAGCTTGGTCGCGACCAGCGCCACAACAATGATAACCGTGTGTGCTAAATCAAAATGCACAGTCGCTCCCTAGGTAACCTGGAAGAAGCTTAGCACAAAAATGGCGTCACCAAGCTTTGGTGACGCAAGGTAATCCTAATCTAAGGTGGCTGCCAATTAGGTCAGCTGTACTTGCTCGCCTTTGCAAACTCGCTGGTCAAGCGGGTGCGCAGCTTTTTCGCGGCCCCTTTCAGAGCGGCTTGGATATCCGCCGCCTCGTGATGGGCAGAGAGCGGCCCTTTGCCACGGGGTCGCGCTTCCATGGTGCAAAGAATATGATCTGGCCCATGCTTGTCAGCATTCTGATCCTTCAGATGCACTTCCACTCGTGTCAGGCGGTCACTCATGTGCTCCAGATCGTTGGAAACGGCCAGTTCTGCCACCTCGATCACACGCACGTCACCATGAATGAAGTTGTCGGCATTCACCTGAATTTCCATCGTCA
>JAAENN010000168.1 GCA_024224295.1 Shimia sp.
CGGGAACGGTCAGTACGCCGGCCGGCTTGTTCACCACGAGCAGGTCCTCGTCCTCCAGCAGCACATCGACGCGCTTGGCCAATGGGTCTCCTCGGTAGCACTCGTGACAAACCGCCAAGACGCCAAGACGCCAAGACGCCAAGAGCGCCAAGATGCCGTTGAGCTTGCTCTCGTCGGGCCTTGGCGGTTCTGTTGGGGTCCCTAATCCGCACATTTCATCATGTTGGAATCGCAGAGACGCCAAGAAGAAGAATGGAACCGCAGATGAACACAGATGAACGCAGATTCAGTCCCAAGCCCCAAGCCCCATCCTCTCCGCGCTCTTGGCGCCTTGGCGGTTCAATTTCTCTTCTCCGTGTCTTCTATGAAGCCGGGGTTGTCAAGTCCGGTTGGGGCACGGGGGACGATTGGTTCAGCCTTCTATCCGATGCTCACGCAGCAATGAGGATCATGCCTCTCGCTGGCTGCGGGCCCAGTCAACATATGCGATGACGCCCATTCTCTGCGACGGGCTCGAGGCCCAAGACACGGACCGGACATCATCGCGGCCAATCATTCCCAGATCCCTCTGAACTTCGCCACTCCCGGATTCGCTTGCCTTTGCCTTCCACGATCCATTCACCCACCAAGAAAGCAACAGGGACCCAATGGCGTGGGCTCCGGTGCTTTCCGGGGGGGAAAGAAGCTCACCTACGCCGCCTCCGACCGAAGCGGTTCATCCGAGGCCTGCCGTTTATCCTCCCAATCCGTCTCGTCTCGCAACATCGCCCAGCACCAGATCAACAACCGCCTAGCCACCGCCACGATCGCCAGCTTCTTACGGGTCCTGCTCCCTTGACAGATGCGCTCATACACCGATCGCATCCGCGGATTGTACCGCAAGCCGAGCCAGCTCACTTCCACCAGCAGCTTCCGCAGATCCTTGTGCCCTCGACCCGTGATCCCGCCTCGACGGTCCATCGTGCCCGACTGAAACTGCCGAGGCGTCAACCCGACATAGGCCGCCACTTGCTTGCCGTTGCCGAACCGATGCGGGTCATCGATCACCGCGACCACCATCTCCGACAGACGTTTGCCCACGCCGGGCGTCTTCATCAAACGATGCACCCGCGGGTCCGAAGACGCCAGTTTGTCCAGGCCCGCCTCCACACGCTTGATGCTCGACTCGAGACGATCCAGGTGCTCTAGCTCCTCACACAACTGGCCCCGCCAGAAGTCATCGACCCCACAATCTTCCACCGGCCGGGCCCATTCCCGTAGCACCTTCAATCGCTTCACCGACCAGCCCGACTTGCCCGCCGGCATGGACAACGCTTCCCGGTCCAGGATCGACCGGATCCGATTCTTCACCGCTGTCCGACGGGCCACCAGCGTCTGGCGATACTGAATCAAAGACCGCCATTGCCGGGTCGCCCGCTCGGGCAAGTACACCGGCGATATCTGATTCAACGCCGACAGCCGGGCCAGCTTCAACGCGTCATCCCGGTCCGTCTTGCGCTTGACCCGCCGCCATTGCCAGGCCTGGCCGTTCGTGTTGGCCACCTGCAACTCGATCCCGGCGGCCCGGATTTGATCGCCCACCCAGCCAGCCTGGCTGCAGATCTCGATCACCACCCGTTCCGGCCGGATCAGCTCGAGCAAATCCTGCAGCTCCGAAGGAACGGTCCGAATCCCATAGAACTTATGTTCACCGCTGTGAGCCTCGTAATCACACGCCACACTCTTGCCCTTGCCAAGATCAATCGCCAAAATACTCATTGCCGGGTCTCCTTGCGTTGGGGTAACGATTCTGGGCGATCCACGAGATCAGCCCCACGAGAAACATGGGACTATGATCCCGAAAAACGCCCCCAACCGGGAGCCCCGGCTTTCATAGTTTCTCTGTGTCTCCGTGGTGAA
>JAAENN010000169.1 GCA_024224295.1 Shimia sp.
CACAAAATATAGAGCCTTGGACGACCAAACCCTGAAGTCGTGTGGGTTGAGTGTGAGTCCGCGATCCAAGTAGTAACAGGCTTGCTTGTATTCTTTGCGATAAAGCAGAGCGAGGCCCATTTGTGAATAGCCAAAGCTGTCGTCTGGATCGAGCTCGATTGCTTTTCGCGCAAACCATTCAGCTTCTCGTATCGAGGTTTCGGTATCGATATCAAGAAACCAACCAGTCACAATAGTGTTCCAGGCAAGCAGAGCGTATGGCCTTGCAAACTCCGGGGCCAAGTCCACAGCCATTTGCAGCAATTTTCGCTCTTCTTTGAGGCTTTCCCTGTCATACCGATTACCGAAGTTGATACTTTGCCTATCCGGTTTACACCCACACCCACTAGGGCTAGAATGGGCGCAAACTGGATATAGGGGAGCGCGCCATGGATGTTCTCGACCGCGCCGATCTCCCATTCCCGCATTCGCTACTCGAGTTCCAGCGACTTTTCCCCGATGATGCGGCCTGCGCCGCCTATCTGGAGAAAGCCCGCTGGGGAGACGGCTTTGCCTGCCCGCACTGCGGCACGGCGGGAGAGCCGTTCCACTTTGAAAACCGCCCTGGCGTCCTGCGCTGCCGCAAGTGCCGCAAGAACACCGGGCTGACCGTGGGAACAGTGATGGAGCGTAGCCACACTCCGCTGAACGTCTGGTTCTGGGCCGCTTATCTGGTCGCCAGTCAGACGCCCGGCATGTCCGCCGTGCAGTTTCAGCGGCAACTTGGTCTTTCGCGCTACGAGACGGCCTTTCAAATCCTCCACAAGCTCCGCTCGGGCATGGTGCGGCCCAACCAAGACAGGATCGGTGGACAGCCCAAGAACCATGTTGAGGTGGACGAAACCTGGGTTGGCGGGCGAACGCGTGGGGAAGGCCGTGGTGTTCACCACAAGGTTCTCGTCTCCTGTGCCATCGAGGTGCGTCATCGAAAGCCGGGCACCAAGCTCGACAACCGGAAAGACGGACGCTATGCCGGACGCGTTCGGCTCGCCGTCGTGCTCGACCGTAGCGCCGAGTCGCTCTGTGGGTTCGTCGAGAGCACCGTCGCGCCGGGATCGCTGATCGTTACTGACGATTGGAGCGGCTATGCTGGCCTCGGTAAGCGCGGCTATGAGCACTTCGCTGTTGCCGAGTGTGGTGATCCAGAGGTTGCCGAGCAATACCTGCCGATCATCCATCTGGTTTTCGCCAACCTGAAGACGTGGCTGATCGGTATCCACCACGGCGTTAGCCACCAGCACCTACAAGCCTACCTCAACGAGTTCACCTTCCGCTTCAACAGGCGGTTCTACCCGTTCAACGCCTTCCGCTCTTTGCTCGGCATCGCGGGCGACACCTCTGCTCCAACCTATGCCGAGCTTTACTCGGGACAGTGGCGGCACCCTACATGTAGCGGTCATGGGCGTTAACCGGATAGGCAAGCGACAAGGTTCAAGTTGGCTCGGAAGCTGGTGTCAGTTTTGTCATAGCGAGTGGCGATGCCCCGAAATTCCTTGATCTTTGCGAAGTAGTTCTCGATCAAGTGGCGCCATCGGTACATATCCCTGTCATAGGCGAACTGCTGCTTTCGGTTGGCCTTCGGTGGGATCACAGCACTGGCGCCGCGTTGGTTCAATTCCGCGCGCAGCCAATCGACATCGAAGGCCTTGTCGCCCAGAAGGGCATCGAAGCAAACGTTCCGGATCAAGGGCTCGACGCCAACCATGTCATGGCGCTGACCGGGCAGCAGCACGAAACGGACCAGGCATCCCAAGGCATCCACCAAGGCGACGATCTTGGTGGTCAGGCCTCCTCTCGATCGCCCGATGGCCTGATTTTGAGTCCCCCCCTTGCGCCGCTCGCCTTTTGGTGAACGCTGACGATGGTGCCGTCGATGAGCACATATTCGAAGTCTGGTTCCTCCGATAAACGCTCGAACAGTCGTTCGAAGACACCCTTCTTCGCCCAGCGGCGGAAGCGCTGGAAGACACTGTTCCATTCGCCAAATGCCTTCGGCAAGTCGCGCCACGGAGAGCCCGTGCGAACCCGCCACAGAATGGCTTCCAGAAACAGACGGTTGTCCGCCGCGGTCACGCCACAATCCGTGGCCTTGCCAGGTAAATGCGGCGCAACCTTCTCCCAAATCTCGTCCGTGACAACAAGGCGATACCCGTTCATCCAGGCCTCCTCGCAAAAGGAAGCTTGAATCATTTCTTCGCCCGATTTGGGAAGCCCTTAATTGTCAACAGGCCCTAGTGGGCAGAGACAAACAACTGGGTCACAAGGGCTCCCACGTTTGGCGAGCTGCGCCGGCATTTGAAGCGTGCCGAGCGAGCGCACGTTCTCTTCAATTGCGACTATAGCGGAATTCTTGAGCTAGCCA
>JAAENN010000170.1 GCA_024224295.1 Shimia sp.
AAGGACCTTCCCCATGAAAACCGACCTGACAACCGTTGCGGTCAGCAGCCTGCTGGCCCTAACCACCTCTGCCGCGCTGGCGGAAACCACCGTCGAAAGTTGCAACCGCGAAGTAACGTTTGACGCGCCACCCAAAGCGGCGGTCTCCAACGATGTGAATCTCACCGAGATGATGCTGGTTCTGGGTCTGTCGGATCGCATGGTAGGCTACACCGGCATTTCGGGCTGGAAAACATTGGACGAAGACATGCGTGCCGGAGTGGAAGAACTGCCGGAGTTGTCCGCAAAGTACCCATCCAAAGAGGTGCTGATCGGCGCGGATGCGGACTTCTTCTTTGCCGGTTGGAACTACGGCATGAAAGTGGGCGGCGAAGTCACCCCAGAGACGCTCGCGCCGTTTGACATCAAGGTGTACGAGTTGACCGAAAGCTGCATCCACATTGGCGAAAAAGACGCCGCCAGCATGGATGACATGTACAACGACATCCAAAACCTCGGCGCGATCTTTGACGTGAAAGACCAGGCCGACGCGCTGGTCGATGGCTACAAAGCGGATCTTGCGGCCTTCACCGATGGCTTGACTCCGCTGGACACCGCACCACGCGTGTTTGTCTATGACAGCGGAGAAGACACGCCGTTCACCGCTGGGCGCTATGCGATGCCAAACGCGTTGATTGAGGCCGCTGGCGGCACCAACATCATGAACGATCTGGAAAAGAGCTGGGCCAAGGTAGGCTGGGAGCCAGTTGTGGAGCGCAACCCGGAGGTCATCGTAATCGTGAACTACGGCAATGTGACCGCCGAAGAAAAGCGTGCCTTCATGATGAACAACCCAGCCTTTGCCGAGATGGACGCAGTGAAGAACGACCGCTTTGTGACACTGGAATACGTTGAAGCGACCCCGGGTCCACGCAACATCAAAGCGGTGAAAACACTCGCAGAAGCGTTCCGGGCGAAATAAATGACAGGAAGAGCAGCAGGACAGCCAAAAAGCAGGTTTCCTTATGTGATCGGCGCAGGGGTGTTCCTGTTGCTTTTCTCGATTTCGGTCGCAATCAGTGTGGGGGCAGTCTCTGTGCCCCTGCACACAGTGTGGAGCATCCTGATCAATCAGGTGGCACCGGGCACAATTGAACAGGACTGGTCCAAGGGGCGCGAAGCGATTGTTTGGGATATTCGTTTCCCGCGCGCCCTGTTGGCCTGTCTGGTGGGGGCCGGATTGGCGGTAGTTGGTGGCAGCTTGCAGGCGGTGACTCGCAATCCGCTGGCCGATCCACATTTGTTGGGGATTTCCTCCGGTGCAGCGTTTGGCGCGATTCTGGTCCTGATGCATACCGGCATGTTTTGGGGCCTGATCACCGTGCCGCTGTTTGCCTTTGGCGGGGCTTTGGCAGCGACCTTACTTGTGCTGGCCGTGTCGCAGTTTGCCTCGGCCACCAGCGCGGACCGGTTGATTTTGGCAGGTGTCGCGGTGTCCTTCATAGTAATGTCTCTGGCCAATGTACTGATCTTTTTGGGCGACCCACGGGCGACACATACGGTGGTGTTCTGGATGCTGGGGGGCTTGGGCTTGGCGCAGTGGAGCCACTTGGTCTTTCCGCTGGCAGTTCTCATCGCCTGCGGCGCCTACATCTGGTCCAATGCACGGAAGTTGAACGCGATGACGGTGGGGGACGAAACAGCTTCCACGCTGGGCATTCCGGTGGCGCGATTTCGCCTGATTGTCTTTGTTGTGGGTGCGCTGATCACCGGGGTGATGGTGGCGTTTTCGGGCATGATTGGCTTTGTCGGCCTGATGGTGCCACATATCGTGCGCATGCTGGTTGGTGGTGACTACGTCCGCGTGATCCCTACCTCCGCCCTGTTTGGCGCAATCTACCTTTTGTGGTCCGACATCATCGCACGCACGATCATGGCACCAGAAGACATGCCAATTGGCATCGTCACAGGACTGGTGGGCGGCATGTTCTTTGTTTGGCTGTTGCGGCGGCGGGCGCGGTAAATGCGTTGCCTACGCCAATTTGCCATCCTGCAGTTCCAGCGTGTCCGGGGCCAGCGCCGCGCGGAACGCGGGGTTGTGGCTCACCAACAAGATGGCCTGCGGCAGGCTTTGCAGGATTTCCAGCAGACGGGCTTCGTTTTTGGTGTCGAGCGCGTTGGTTGGCTCATCCAGCAAGAGCGCTTCCGGCTCCATCGCGAGCACGGTGGCTAGAGTCACGAGGCGCTTTTCGCCACCGGAAAGCTTATGCGTGATGCGATCGCGCATGTGCATTAGGTTCAGGTCGGTGAGCACCTTATCGACAACCGCCAAGGCTTCGCCTTTGGTGCGGCCCAGATTGAGCGGCCCAAAAGCGATGTCTTCAGCGACGGTAGGGCAAAAGAGCTGATCGTCCGGGTCCTGAAACACCAATCCAATGCGGCGGCGCACCTCGTGAAAGTCCGCCTCAATCCGGCGTTCTTTTCCAAAGATGGTCACGGTGCCGGCGGTAGGATGCTGAAGGCCAAGCGCGATGCGAAACAGGGTGGATTTGCCCGCGCCGTTGGGACCTGCGATCGACAGGCGCTGACCAGCGTCAAGCTGCACCGACGCGCCATCCAGCACCGGAGGTTGTCCGGGGTAAGCAAAGTAGATGTTTTCAAGCGCGAGGATCGTCATAGATAGTCCAGAAACAGCAAACCGATGCAAACGCCACCCAGCAGTCCAGCAAACCGGCGATCTCGGCGGGACATCCGGAACTCTTGTAGCAAGATCAGCTGGCCTGAAAAGCCCCGGCATTTCATTGCGCCCAAAATGCGTTCGGAACGCTCAATAGCGCGCACAAGCATCATGCCGACAAGATAGCCAAAGCTGCGGTAAGTGTGCAAATTGGTACCGGGTCGGAAGCCGCGGATTTTCATGGCGCCGCGCAGTCGCAGGTATTCTTCTCGAAGTACTTCGATGTAACGGATGGTGAACATCAAGAGATGCACCAGCACTTCGGGGCAGCGCAGCTTGTGCAAGGCGTGCCCTAGTGTGACCGGCTCCAATGTACCAACCAGCACCATGAGCGTCAGAATTACCGCGTTGGCGGTCAGACCGATCTCAATGGCTTTCCACAGGCCTTGCCAACTGGCTGGGAAACCAAAGACGGCGAACATCGGATCGCCCGGCATGGTGAACGGCAAAAGCACCAACATGAAGATGATGAAGCTGTCCATCATCGCCATACGCTTGAGCGTGCGGCGGATTGGCAGGCCCGACAACATCAACAAAGAGATTGCAGTGGCAAGCGCCGCTACCAGCGCCGGGATGGTAGTCAACGCAACCGTGGTGATGGCAAAAACACAGGCCAACACAACGCGCGCCCGGGGGTCGAGATCACCGATCACGCCATAAGGCGCATCGCTGCCGGCCTCGGCCAGGGTTTTGGCCTTAGGTTCAAGCGCGTGCGCCATCAGGCGGCCATCTTCCGGCGTGCGGCGAGGTAGAACCCAAAGCCAAACAGACCAACGATATAGCCGATGCCCCCCAGGATGCTCTGCATGTCGTTTTTCTCACGATAGGCAGAAATCTCGCGGCGCAGCGGGCGGATTTCATCGCGCACCGCCTTGGCGATGACCTGTCGCTCCTCATCAGACAAAGAGGCGACGGTGACCACATTGGCGCCTTCAACATGTCCGTCAGAGGCGGCCACCGGTGTCTCTACAAGCTCCGCGGCCACGCCCATGATGTCGGCAACCTCTTCGGCGGGCATAACGACTTTGGCGACATGGCCCGCGCCCATGTCAGCGGTGAAGGTGTGCGCCACGGGGCTGGTGGGAGTGTAAAGAAAGAACCCATCTTCGTCGGTGACTGTACGGCCCAGCTCGACACCATCTGGGCCAAACACAATGACCTCCTGTCCCACGGCCATATCACCGTTGGAGAAGCCAAGCTCGCCTTCAATAGCGTCGCCAGCAGGAAACACCCCAGCGATCACCTTATGCGCCAGCACAGGCAGTGGAGCGCAGATCAGGCATGTTATCAGGATCAGCTGTTTCACGCGGAAGATCCTTTCAAAAACAACTCCGGTTTGACCTTGCGCGCCAATAGCACAGCAAAGCCAGTGAGCACGGCTTCGATGACCATGACCGGAATATGGGCAAAGAACACAAGCTTGGCAGCGGGCAGGAACTCATCCCCGGTCAGCGCAAGGGACACAGCCACAAACAAGATTGTGGCTGCAATGGCAAAAGCCCCGCCAAGACCGCCCCAGATCGCCCCTTGCGCTGGAGAGCCGCGACCAATCAAGCGGCCAAAGATCATCCAGGCCAGAACCGCGGGCATGGCAATATTAAAAGTGTTCACACCCAGCACAGTGAGCCCGCCAAAACCAAAGAATACAGCTTGCAAAAGCAACCCGACAAACAGGGCCGGAAAGGCGGCCCAGCCAAGCAAAAGCCCGGCCAGACCATTCAGGATCAAATGCACCGAAGACGGACCAATTGGCACGTGGATCAACGAGGCAACAAAGAAGCTGGCCGACAGTACCCCAGCAGTGGGGATGCGGTCGATGTCCAGCGACTTGAGACCCACGGCAATCCCGCCAGCGGCGGCAACTGCGCCGCCGATCACAACAGGGTTGGACAAGGCTCCGTCAACGATGTGCATGTAGGGTCACTCCAGATCCCAAGCGCGAATCCAGATCACCGCGTCCTGGCTCAGCTCTTTGCCTTCATGCTCGGTGGCAGGGCCAGAACCCAGAGCCGCAAAGCCCCAGTACCCGGCTTTTGGCACACCAAAGGTGAAGTATCCGTTTTCATCGGAAATTGCGACAATTGCTCCCCCCGGCAGCGGAGACACGGTGGTGTCTTTCATGCCGGTGCCAGCCAGATCAGGCTCTGCCGCCATATATTCGATCTCGATCTCCGCGCCGGCAACCGGCTTGCTTTCGCTCAGCACGCGACCGGTGAAGGTGCCGCCTGCGATCACGTTGTACGGTTTGTTCAGCGGCAGAATCTCAGTGGCCAGCCCCTGTGGCTGATCCCAATCGGTGGGCAGTTCATTGCGGTTCAGATAAGCTTTGGTGATCTGTTGAATGTAGATGTCCTCGGACTCTTCGTAATACGGCGCAGGTACGGTCACGAGCACATAGTCCCCGGAGCGCTTCACCGGTACGGAGCCCATGAACGCTTTGGCACTGTTGTCTGGACCGTCAAAAGTGGTTTCTTCCAGCGTATCTAACAAATCGGTCTTTTCGCCGTTATGGATCACGTAGAACTCTTCCGGCTTTTCCAGGGTCATCACGTGACCGGCATCATGAGGGTGCCAGAAAATCAGCTTCACCGGCACATCGCCGGGACGCTCGATCATGGTGTCTTCGGTGTACTCAAGCAGGAAATGCGCTTGTGCCATAACCGGCAGGGCCAGAGCAGCAGTGGCCGCCAAAAACAGTTTTTTCACAAAAATAGTCCTTATCACGTCACGCCTTCCCCGGCGCATTGGTCCTTGTGGCTTGGAGATGCTTGGAACCGGATATCGCGCGCGACACACAGATCCAGCGCACACCCCGTCGCCGTTGATGAGCACCCTTCCCAAGGCGCATGATCGGCAGGTCTCCTGACTTGCGGGTCATCACACGAGGCTGGCCTTCCCGGGGTGACCCCAGTGGCATGATCAGCTGTGCTCGCCGCCTACAGTTGCGGGGGCAGTTGCAGAGTTGGCTGAAACAGCCGCACTGCATTCCCTATTGCTTCCGGAGGATTCCTCCGGAACCGAACATGTCGTGTGTGTGCCAGATCAGAGAGGAAACGGTCAACAACCGATTGCGACACGCTGCGTCCAATTGCGAAACGACGACATGCATTTGCCCAATGCACTGGATCTGGGAAATCGCCCAAATAAGCACCGAAGGTCCCCCATTGCGCTATCGGTGCCTTTGAAGATTTACGCTTTCGCTCACTTCGATTGTCCAAAGAGGCATAAATTGCGGAGAGTAAAAAACGCGTTGCCTTTGCAAAGGTACGGCAGTTGCTTCGCTGATCTTTCTGCTCTTTGCGGCCCTTGCGGCGATAAGAGTGACTCTTAAAGGAATAATTTGTCGCAACCAGACGGTGGTCCTTTTCAACCACTCGAAGCTGTGGTGCGCCCGGCAGCACAATGCCAGGGGAGGACAATATGGGGTCTGGTCCGGTAGGGGGCAGGATAGTACGTTAAGCACTCTTCAGTGACGATTTCAGCTTCTACCGTTGGAATGTAGCGTCAAACTCTGTCTGTCCTGCCTTCGTGAAACGCACAATTCGGCTTTCCGGGATACGCTTTGCCCAGCTCAGGTTTTCCATCTGAGCGAGCAGCGCGCGCCCAAGGCTACCTGCAAGGTGTGATCGGCGCTCACTCCAATCCAGGCACTCCCGGCAGAGGGGAGATTTCTTCGCTGTGAGCCCATCCAGATCAATTCCAAAATCGCGAACAAAGCTTGCTCCCGTTTTCGTCAAAGTAAGGCCTTCAGTGCCTATGTCGAGGAACCCCTGGCGCAGAAAGCTATCATACATCTGTATGCCCATATGACCTGCGAGGTGGTTGTAACACACGCGGGCCTTCCTGAGTTCTTCATCCCGTGGTCCTGTCCGAGTGCGCAAGTGACCTGATCCGGCAGCCAACCCCATAAGGGCTTCGAGAACATGAGCCACCTCATCATTTGCCAGAGAGAAGTATTTGTGACGTCCTTGTTTGCGTGGCATCAGCAAACCGCCCGCGCCCAGCTTCGCCAGATGTGAGCTGGCGGTTTGCAGGGTAATTCCTGCTTCCTGAGATAATTCAGTCGCAGTCAAGGCTTTGCCGCTCATCAACGCTGTCAGCATGTTTGCACGGGCTGGATCACCGATCAACGCGGCGATGCGGGCTATGTCTGGGCCATCTTTCATAGTTCGACCGTAGTCGAAGCATTTGGGTCTGGCAATGCGTTAGGCCTGAGGCAAATCATAAATGAGGACCTCCATGCTGACCTGTGTCATCCGTTATCACATTGATCCAACGAAAAAAGAGCAGTTTGAACAATATGCCCGTAACTGGGGCCAAGCTATCCCACGATGTGGCGCAAATCTGGTTGGGTATTACGCACCGCACGAAGGGTCGAGCACGCTGGCTTATGGGATCTACAACATCCCATCACTGGCCGAATATGAAACATACCGTACCCGGTTGGCGAATGATCCACTTGGCAAAGAAAACTATAATTTTGCTCAGAGAGAGAAGTTTCTGCTGCGCGAAGACAGGACGTTTCTTAAATTGGCGTCTGCCCCGCATGGTGCCCTGAAATGATCGCCGTCATATTCGAAGTGGAACCCGGACCAGGACAGCAGCAAAGGTATCTTGATATTGCGGCTGAGTTGCGCCCGCTTCTGGAGGAAATCGCCGGCTTCATCTCTATCGAACGGTTCCAATCCCTAACCGATGAAAAGCGCATTTTATCACTGTCCTTTTGGCGTGACGAGGAGGCGCTTGCCGAGTGGAGAAGGCTGGAACGCCACCGTGTTGCACAATCAGAAGGGCGCTCAGGGGTGTTTCAGAACTATCGACTGCGGGTTGCTAAAGTTGCGCGTGATTACGGCCTTTCAGAACGAGATCAGGCTCCTGCGGATTCCGTGCAGCATCATACTGTTAAGGGGGTGGTGAAATGAATGAAGCCATTATCACAATCGTTGCGGCATGGGCCGCACTCGCGGCCACCGCAATTTCTCCCGGTCCCAATATGGTAGCCGTTGCCTAACGCGGTCTTGGTTCAGGGAGAGGGTCAGCCTTGTTGGTGGCTTTTGGCATCGCGCTTGGAGGGTTTGGCTGGGCTATGCTGACCGCATTGGGATTTGGAACCCTGTTCGAAACCTTTCCGGTATTACTTAGAGTTCTAGGAGTGGTCGGTGGCCTGTATCTGGGCTGGCTTGGCTACAAGGGATGGCGTGCGGCTGTAACAGGCGCTCCCGGTGAAATCACCCCTCAGAAAGGGGAAGGCACCTGGCAAGATGTTTGGTACGGGCTTGTAGTAACAGCGACAAATCCAAAAGTTGCTCTGCTATGGGCATCACTTTCCACTTTCGTCGGCGGTCAAACGACTTCCCTGTCTTTGCTGATTTTTTTCGCCAGTGGTTCGTCGGTCATCCTCTTCACAATTTATGGCGGCTATGGGCTGCTGTTTTCCGTGGGCGGCATTAGACAACTGTATACGCGGTTCCAGAAAACCAGCGAAGCCGTGTTTGGCACAATATTCTGCATGATTGGCATTGGAATGATAGTGCGCTCTTTCAGGTGAAGTTTGTGATGCTAAGGTGAGCGGCCGGACATGTACTAAGTTTGGTTTCTGTTCAGAGTTCTGTAAACGGTTGGCCGTGACACTGAGAATACTTCAGCCAGATCTCTGATGGCACCATCGCCGGTCGCGAGAGCTACGGCTAAGACTGCCGCCACGTCCTCGGAAAAATCAAAATTCGCAAATGCTGCGCCATTCGTCCGTCATATGCCCTCAAGTGTCATTGCTGCGCGGCAACTGTTACAGATTTTAACGTGAAACTCTCTGCGCTTCATGGCCACCACAGTCGTGCAAGTGTTTTTGGCCTGCAATTAAACTCGACGAAGGCGGGCTCCAGAAAGGCAGCCTGCATTTGTTGGCCGACTACAAGTTTTCGAGGGATTTTCACAAGCGGTTCGATCAGTTGTGACTGACACCACCCCCCCCACACCCGAATAATGACTTCGACCCACTGCCCTCATTTTGTCTTTTGTGAAAGTTCAGCACCAGATGGAAACATTTCCAGTTTGACAGAAGAACTCACCACGATGATGGATCTAGCTGGAACAAGGTGGACAATTGCTCATAAACGTCTGGTTCTTCGTGTTTGAGAGCCACTGGCCTTTCAAAGAAAACCTCAACAGATACGGCGAAAAACTCTTCGTAGCCCTCTGCACCATACGCGTCGATCACTGTCGACCGACCGTTTTGAACAAGCCGAACATGCTTTTTGTATGCGGTATCGAACACACGCGCCCAATCCGAGTACTTTTGTTTTGGATCTAGGTTTGGCACCCCATCTGTACGGCCAGACAAATCATCAATCTGATGGGCGAATTCATGGAAAACAACATTGTGGCCATCCGTGTCGTTTGCCGCCCCTTGCTGGGAGTGCGTCCAGGACAATATGACAGGTCCGCGCGACCAACTTTCCCCTGTTCGTACGATTTCGCGCTCTACCACGACGTAGCCATTATGCTGTGTTTGCCTCGATTTGAAAGCACCGGGGTACACCAGAACCGTTGTCAGATTGTCGTACCAAGTGTCGATATTCACCACCAGGAGACAGGCTTGTGCAGCTATAGACACCCGAATTTCTTCTGAGATTTCTAGCCCGTTGACGCATGTCATCAGGTTCTCATGCATCCCAAGTTCGCCTTTATCGAAGGAAAATTTGTGGTTGCGAAAAGCGGGGGCAACTGAAGTCATGACCACTTCACCTAACTTTGTGGGCAACTTTGGCGCAATCCTGAGAATGCTGCAGCAAGGGGCAAATGTGAAGGACGGTCCGAAGGGACTTGCACGTTTCTTCAAAAGAGGCGTCTGGAAGATATGCTTAGTAAGGGCTTCTGGCTCCGACTATCTAATCCGAGGACATATGACACACATTTTCCGAAAGCTGGCCATTGCATTTGGTCTGCTAATTTTCTGCGGCGTGGTGGCTTGGCATACGCTGCCATCGCAGGTCGCAAAAGGTCTGATCGCCCTAAACAACGCCTCCGCAGGGCTGCGCTCCAAAGTGATTTCAACTGACGTTGGAGATATCCATTATTTGGAAGGCGGCCAAGGCGAAACGGTTTTGCTGGTGCATGGCATTTATGCGCGCAAAGAACACTGGGTCGAAGTGGCCCGTGCCCTAACCAAAGACTACCGCATCATCGCCGTTGATCTTCCCGGGTTTGGGGACAACGCCCTGCGCGCAGACGACGACTATTTGTTAGATCAACAGCAGGCAAACTTACTGACCGTGATGCAGGCGCTTGATCTGAAGGCTGTTCACGTTGGGGCAAACTCCATGGGCGCCTATGTTGCCGCACTCTTGGCCGAAGAGCATCCGGAACTAATCGCAAGCCTTTCCTTTATCGGCAGCCCACTCGGAGTCCCTACCCCAACACCAAGTGACATGGATAAGGCACGAGATCTCGGGATAACCCCACTGGTCGTTCAAACAACCGAAGACTTTGCTGAACGTAACGAGTGGCTGTCCCCAAATATTCCATACATCCCCGGCCCGATCCTTAGGACTTGGTCGGAGGCAGAGGTGGCCAAGGCGGATCACAACGCCCGTATATGGGATATTGTGCATAGCAAATCAGACGTGCCAACAGTCATGGATCTTGCGCCCTCACTTGAAATG
>JAAENN010000171.1 GCA_024224295.1 Shimia sp.
TGCGGGCGCCGAGCGGGGCTCCCTGGATCTCGGGCTGAGGGAGGCCCGTCTGCTTCAGGTGGTGCTTGGCCTTCTCGGGGTCGAATTTGCGCTGTGGCAGTGTGTCACAGTGATCCGGGTATGAACTGTTAATGGGTTGGTCGTTACCGAGCGTGCCGTGGGCTTTGAGGATAGATTTCACGATTCTCTCGCGCCTCTGCAACAATTTCATTGCCATGACAAAGTCATGATTGTTGCCCGGCGCCTGGTTCTTCATACACTGGATCGCTGGATATTGACCGGAGGGAACCGATAAGACGCTGACGCCCGGCGTACCTTCCACCTGTTTGATGGCTTTGGGATCGACACGCGCTATTATATGCATATCGCCGGAAAGAAGTGCGTTCACGCGGGCGACCGTGTCGGTAAGGGCCGTAGTCTGAATTTGATCGAGATTGGGACCCTCTCGCCAATAGTTTTCATTGCGCACATGGATAGCGCGCTCACCCGGCTTGAACTCCTTGAGTGTATATGGGCCGGTGCCGGTCGGGTTCTGCCAGTCGGTGGTATCCTTTTTTGCGATTTTAAACTGGAACACCCCTAAAATCGTGGCCAGGTCGGCATCCGGTGAATGCAGGATCGCCTTGACGGTGTGGCTGTCGACCTTTTTCCACTCCTTGACCACCGCCACAAGTGGTTTGACCACGGATTTCGAATCTTCTCCCAAATGGCGCCGCATGGACCAAACAACATCGTCCGCCGTCAGCTTGCTGCCGTCGTGAAACACAACATCCTTACGGATTTTGAA
>JAAENN010000172.1 GCA_024224295.1 Shimia sp.
AGCAGAGTTGTTGCCCGTGGGGTATTTCCACCTCGTCTTTACGCTGCCCAAACCCATTGCTGACATCGCGTATCAAAACAAACGCGAGATCTACAATCTGCTGATGCGGGCGAGCGCAGACACGGTCCTGAAGATCGCCGCCGACCCCAAACACCTTGGCGCTCGGGTCGGCATCGCGTCGGTGCTCCATACCTGGGGATCGGCGATGACGCATCACCCGCACGTGCATATGATCGTACCGGGTGGCGGCTTGTCCGCGGATGGAACAAAGTGGATCGCCTGCCGCAAGAACTTCTTCCTATCAGTGCGTGTTCTGTCCCGTTTGTACCGGCGTCTTATTTTGGAAGGGCTGGTGAGGCTGCACAATGCTGGAAAGCTGCGTTTCTTCGGCGATCATGCAGACCTTGCCGATACCACCAATTTTGTTGCATTCCTCGCCCCACTGCGCAAAATCGACTGGGTCGTCTATGCAAAGGAACCGTTTGCCGGACCCAACGCCGTTCTCGCCTACCTATCACGATATACGCATAGGGTTGCGATCTCAAATAGCCGTCTGATCCGGGCCGATGCCGATCATGTCACTTTCCGCGTCAAAGATTACCGTGTCCAAGGCTCCGGTCGGCACAAGACCATGACGTTGGAAACGACTGAGTTCATCCGTCGATTCCTCATCCATGTACTCCCTAAAGGTCAGCACCGCATCCGTCATTACGGGTTCTTCGGCAATGGCAACCGTGCAGCCAATATCGCTGCTATCAGGGAATTGCTCAGGGCCAAGGTGCCAGATGCAGATCATAATGATGACGATTCCATCGAAGGCGCGGATGAACATCCCCGTGTACTCGCATTACCCTGTCCATGCTGCGGCGGGCGGCTGATCATCATTGAGGCTTTCGCGCCAGAACGCCAACCCAGAGCACCACCTGACACAACGAGGTCCGCCGCATGACATCCGCGCCTCGCTCACGCCATACATTGTCAAACCATATCACAATCTCACGCCAAACGGCGCGCGGCCCCGCCGACCTGCGCAAATCCATAAAACATTGGGGCAAAAGTTGCTGGAACCTGCGGGAAGCACTGGGAAGTAAAGCATTTTGTCACCAAATCTGCAAAATACTTGTTGAATTTGAGCACACGAGCCGCGCACCGGAATCATGCCCAGCCAAATCCAAAACCGCAGCCTTCTTCAAATCCCCATAAACCCGGCTGACACACCGACACCATCCCAGCGATTTCCCGCTTGAGCGCTTCTCCGACGCCAGGCAACGCCGCGCGCCAGTCAAATGTCGCGCCAGGCGTCCGAGAAACCTGCATCTTTCCAGACCTTGGTCGTTTCTTAAACACAGGTTTGTGAAATGACGTCAAGTACGGCATTTTGAGGCGTGATGTTTGCGTCTTCACTCATTTCTTATTGAAAATTCCGTGTTGCC
>JAAENN010000173.1 GCA_024224295.1 Shimia sp.
CCACCCCGGATCGCAGCGCGAGTGCGGTTCAGTAGTCGCACCGTTTTGCGCTTTATTGATCGGTATGAAGCCGAGGGCATCACCGGGTTATGGAGCAAAACATCACCCGGTCGTCCACCACGAGTGACCACAGCGTATCTGGGACAAGTTGAAGTGGTGGTGGAGCAATGGCCGCGTGACTTGGGCATGCCTTTCTCCAATTGGACCACTCAGAATCTAGCCGAGTATATGGCTGAGCAAACCGGGATTGTCATTGGAGCGCGTCAGATGGAGAACTATCTCAAACGCTATGGTTGGCGGTTGCGGCGCCCGGTGCACTCAGTGACGCACAAGCAAGACCCGGCACAATTTGCGGAGAAAAAAACAAATGGCGACCTGGTATCACCAGGCCCAGCATGATCCACAACTCGTCTTGCTGTGCGGGGATTCAGCGATCGTGAGTTTGTTGCCCACCATTACTCGCTGTTGGACCCGTATCGGGCAACAGCGCACCATCGCCACGCCGGGCGTAAAAGCCGAAAAACAATGGGACTGGGGTGCTGTCGATGTGATCACGGGCACCACCCTCCATCTGCTCCATCCACGACGCAATAATGTCGGCATCCGACGCCTGCTCGCGGCGATTGCCCGACGATACGAGTTGGCCAATCATCCAGAGCGTCAGGTCATCCTGGTTCTGGATAACGACATGGCGCACAAAGCCAAGGTCGTTCAGCGATTATTGGCAAAACATGATTCCCAAATTCGCATTGAGTGGCTTCCCGCTTACTCGCCCGAACTGAACCCACAGGAGGACATCTGGCAACATATGCGGCGACGAGTCACCCACAACTACTACTTCGAGGATATGCAACATTTGACTGGAGCAGTCAATGGCTTTCACCAGGAATTGCAATCTTGCCCTCAACAAGTTTTGCAGATCATCTCAAAATGGACATACATTATTGCGGGTTAATTAGTACCTCCCACACCTTCGTCAATTGCTCATTACCCCAAATTGTGATCTATTGGAACTACCGAAGCCAGCGGAGGACAGCTCAGGAACCACTTAGCCAGGCGCTCCGGCTCTAGCTTCCGCCCCGTTCAGCCACGAGAAAGGATTGGCTATGCAGGACTACACGCCCGTCGATCTTGCACCTGTGCGCAATGTCGGGACCCAGTTTGTCAGTCCCGACGCCGAACCGCCCCTCGGGAGCCAATGGTTCCACGGATTGCCCTTCCAGATTGGCGACGATCCCAACCGGTGTTTTATCGGATTCGATGTACACACTCAAGATACCATCACCATCCCCGTCGCCTCTTCCGCTCGCACCATCATATTTGCCCATGCCTTACTTGACACGCGTATCCCTGAAGGTGACCCTGTCGGCCAGCCGGTGGCCCATTACGCGGTCCACTTTGACAACGGCGAAACCATCGACCTGCCCGTGCGCGAACGCTTTGAGGTGAGTATCATCCCCACGCCTTGGGGCCAATGGCCTTTCCTGGCGGTGCCTGACCAACCAGACGGACTTGTGCCGCGCGAGAGTGGGCACTGGGACCAGATCGGATGGCGTCAGGCGGAAGCCACCTACGCCCACGCAAATGACTACTATCTCTGGGCCTGGCAGAACCCGCACCCCGACCGGACTATCGAGCACTTGACCATCACCTCGGTTGGCCGCAAATTCCTCGTCGCCGCCATCACACTGGGGCATGTAGATGAAACACCGTTCTTCCGACAGGGACGGGTGCCTGTCAAGATCACGCTACCGCAGCCCGAAGATGCTGACCAGGCCTTTGATCTTGTCGTCACCATCGACCGGGGCGTCGCGACCTA
>JAAENN010000174.1 GCA_024224295.1 Shimia sp.
GACACTCTGGGGCAACCAAACCCTGTTTGACGCCGTCGCCGTTTCTGGCACCGCCTCGATGTTCCTCACGCCCGTGCTTGTTGCCAGCTTGATCGGCGGCCGGGACGTGCCGCTGTGGTCCTATATGGTCTGCTTCTGTACTGCATTGTCCGGTGCCGCTGCCTATATGTTCCGAGATGCTGAACTTTTGAACCAAGTATTGTACGATGGTCATAAATACGAGCAACTTCTTCAGATTTGTGTCATCGTGCTGGTTGTCGGATTTGCCGCAGTCCTGATGGGAAGTCGCAGGGTTGAAGCACGGGTAGGGGGCTGATACATCTCGACAAAACCCGATGAAAAGCATCGGGGATTGTAAGAGGCCACCCGTGCAGCCGACATCCGCGATCACGCCACCACGATTGGAAATCCGCAACTTGAGACGCCGTTTTGGCAACCGTCAAGTTGTGGATGATGTGTCTCTCACGTTGCAATCGGGTAAGGTCACTTGCCTGCTAGGCCCGTCTGGATGTGGCAAGTCCACCACCCTGCGCATGATTGCCGGCGTGGACATGCAGGACAGCGGCGAAATCTATGTTGATGGCAAATTGGTCTGTGACACCGTGTTTCGCATCCCGCCGGAACGCCGCCAGATTGGCTTGATGTTTCAGGACTTCGCCTTATTTCCGCATCTCTCGGTGAATGACAACGTGGCCTTTGGCCTCAAAGGTACTCACGAGGAAAAACGCGTTCGGGTCGAGGAGCTCTTGGCTAAGGTGAACCTCAGTTGGGCCATTGACAAATACCCGCACCTGCTGTCTGGCGGGGAGCAACAGCGGATCGCACTGGCCCGCGCCTTGGCGCCTCGTCCACGTATCATGCTGATGGATGAACCTTTCTCTGGCCTCGACAACCGCCTGCGCGATGGCATCCGCGACGAGACCTTGGCAGTGCTCAAAGAAGAAGACACCGCCGTGCTGCTGGTCACGCATGAGCCGGAAGAGGCCATGCGCATGGCGGATGAAATCGCGCTCATGCGCAATGGCGTGATTGTTCAACAGGGCGCGCCGTATAACATTTACAACGCGCCGGTGGACAAGCAGGCCGTCGGTTTCTTCAGCGACATCAACGTGATCCGCTCGGTTAGCAACGGGGCGCTCACCGAAACCCCCTTTGGTCAGTTCTTGACGCCCGGTCTCGCTGATGGCGCGCATGTGGAAATTGTCATCCGGCCTCAGCACCTCAAGCTAGACTTTGACCGTCAGGGCAAAGGCCCGTTGCCAACCCCTTCTGACGGGGTGGCGGCACGGGGCATAGTGACCCGCGCCCGTTTTATGGGCAACGAGAGCCTGGTGGAGTTCAAAATGGACCATGATGGCTCGGCTCTTAAAGTCACGGTGCCCAATGTGTTCCTACCAAAAGAAGGCACACCGCTCTGGCTCACAATCCGCCGCGACCGTTGTTTTGTCTTCCCTGCAGAGGCCTGAAGCGCCTTAAGTCTGCGCGAGGAAATCCTTTAGGCTCTTGCCTGGTTCTTCGACAAACAATCCAGGCAGTACGCTCAAATCTGCAACCTGGTCGACGCGTATTTTTGCAAACTTGCCAAGGGTTTCGTCCCAAACACCAAGAGTCCAAACCCGCCCCCAATAGTCGAGCTTCAGCGGCCGCACGTCCCGCGTGACACGATTCTCCCCAGTGATGCGCAGTTTCTGTCTGGCGCGGATAGCGGTGCGAATGGGTTCCAAGTATTGCAAGGCATGGCTGGTTTCCGAAAACGGGTAAGCCGCAAAACCAAACCCGTGGCTTATGCCGCCGACTTCTTCAGGCAACACTGCGTCAATCTTGGCGCTAAGGCTTTCCGCGGCTGCCCGCAAAGGCCCTTCCATGCCGGTGCCCACGACTTCCAAACCAATGTGTAGCGCCTCCAACTCCTCTTCCGTTAGGTTCATCGGCGGCAGGGTTAAAACCGCCTTGGCGCGATAGCCGGTGCCGCGCTCGCCTTCGATGGCTACACCGCTGTTCGCCAGGGTTTGCATGTCGCGATAGATCGTCCGCAAAGACACCTGCATTTCAGCCGCCAAATCCTCAGCACGATGTAAGTTGCCGTCTTTCAGGATTTCCATCAGTGCATAGAGGCGGTCCGAGCGGTTTTCCGTGCTGGCCAAGACGTGTGATTCTCCAATTTCCTGCCAAAATAGTGGCAACTGACATAATAATGGCAATTTAAGCGACGAAAAGCCCCAAATTGCCATCCGCAGCCTGGGATTGCGACTTTTACGCCCAGCCGCAAATCGGTAGGACTGAGCCAGACAGATGATATCGGGCCATTGGCCCGCCAAAGAGGAGAAACATCATGGGTATTGGAAACATTGGTCTGCCGGGCATTCTGCTGATCGCGATTGTCGTGCTGGTATTGTTTGGTCGTGGCAAAATCAGCGGCTTGATGGGGGAAGTGGGCAAAGGCATCACATCGTTCAAAAAGGGCATCAACGAAGGCCAGCAGGAGCTTGAAGAAGAGGCTTCCGAAGTGGCCAAAGACGTGACGCCTGCTGACGACAAAGACAAAGTCTGATCTGAGGCTGAAGCAATATGTTTGATTTGGGATTGCCCGAGCTTCTGGTGATTGGCGTGGTTGCGCTAATTGTTGTGGGGCCAAAGGATTTGCCGGTGATGTTCCGGACGGTCGGCCGATTTGTGGGCAAGGCCAAAGGCATGGCGCGCGAGTTTTCCAGTGCCATGAATGAGGCGGCTGACAAATCAGGCGTCAAAGATGTGACGGACACCCTGAAAGGGGCAACCGACGGTTTGAATAAGGTAAGTAACCCTTTGAAAACCGCGACCGATGCGCTCAACGATTCTGTCGGAGACGTCAAACGGTCGATGTCATATGAACCGGGTGCGGAGACCACCAAACTGTCCAAGGAACGGGCTGAGGCGGCGGAAAAAATCCGTCAGAAGTCCGCAGAAATGGCACAGGCCCGTCTCGACAAAGAAGCTGCGGAGAAAGCGGCTGCTGAGTCCGCAGCTGATGTCTCTCCTGAAGAGGCGGCAAAAGCCGCACGCAAAGCTGCCCGTAGTTATGATCCGGCCCCCACACCGCGGTCAAACACGACTTCGAAGAAGGATGAGGCATGAGCTCCACTGACGAACTCGAAGACAGCTCCGCTCCGCTGATTGAACATCTCGCAGAGTTGCGCACACGCCTGATCCGGTCCGGGATTGCATTTGTGATCGCAATCAGTTTGTTTTTTGTGCCCATTGGCGGCCAATTCATTGCCGAGCACGTTCTGCACTTCCTAGTGTCGCCAATTGTGCAGGTGTTGCGTGATCTTGGCGATCCGTCTCCGACGTTGCAGTTCACCTCTCCGCAGGAGTATCTCTTTACACTGTTTCGGATCTCTATGGTTGGGGGCTTTGCGCTCGCCTTTCCAGTGATTGGGTTCCAGCTTTGGCGGTTTGTGGCGCCCGGGCTCTACAAGAACGAGCGCGGCGCCTTTATGCCGTTTATGATTGCGTCGCCATTTATGTTCCTGTTGGGCGCGACCTTTGCACAATTGGTCGTCACCCCCCTGGCAATGCAGTTTTTCCTTGGGTTTGCGGATGTCGCTTCTGTGTTTGCCAATATTCTGGCCCCTGCAGTTGAAGATGTGCCTGGCACCGTAGCCACTGCCACGCCCGCGACCACTGAAGGTGTGCAAATTACGTTTTTCGGGAAAGTGAATGAAAGCCTTGATATCACGCTGAAGTTCATCATGGCTTTTGGTCTGTGTTTTCAGCTCCCGGTACTGCTGACCTTGATGGGCAAAGCAGGTTTGGTGGACGCTGAAGGCCTGGCCCGAGTGCGCAAATACGCCATGGTTGGCATTCTTGTACTGGCTGCCCTGGTGACTCCGCCTGACGTAGTGACGCAGCTCATTCTCTTCACTGTGGTCTATGGCCTTTATGAAGTGTCTATCTTCCTGGTGCGCCGTGTGGACCGTCAACGTGTGGCAAAGTTGAAAGCCGAAGGCGTCTATTTTGAGGACGACGAAGAAGGCGAAGACGAGGCAGATATCGCGGACGCGGAAAGCCACAAGTAAGCCTGACTTTGGCAAAGGTTTTAGGCGCATCCCTTTTGGGATGTGCCTTTTTCTTTGGCCTCTTGTTGTCCCGTCATGAACATGGTCTGTATCGCGCAAGACAGAAGGAGGCCCGCTATGGATGACACCACTTTGACCCGCATCGCCGAAGCGCTCGAACGCATGGCACCGGCCCCCATGGCCGCACCTGACTTTGCTGCCGCAGAGGGTTTTGTTTGGCATGTGGACCCGGACCGATTGGAGCCTGTGGCCAAGATCAACCGAGTGTCTCTCGACCTGCTGGTGGGCATCGACCGCTCCCGCGACACGCTTCTGGACAATACCCGCCAATTTGCGCGCGGTTTGCCCGCCAACAATGCTCTGCTTTGGGGCGCGCGTGGCATGGGGAAATCCTCCATCGTGAAGGCGGTGCACGCTCAAATTCTAGCGGAAGGTCTAGCGCTCAAGATCGTCGAGCTGCAACGCGAAGATCTGCCATCCGTGGCGCGGCTCCTGAACCTGCTCCGCGCCAGTGAGGATCGCTTCCTGTTGTTCTGTGATGACCTCAGCTTCAGCCACGACGACCAGCATTACAAATCACTCAAAGCAGTGCTGGATGGTGGCATCGAAGGGCGGCCTGACAACGTGGTGTTCTACGCCACGTCCAACCGCCGCCACCTGATGCCACGCGACATGATAGAAAACGAGCGCAGCTCCGCGATCAATCCGTCTGAGGCGGTGGAAGAGAAAGTCTCGCTGTCCGATCGCTTTGGCCTTTGGCTGGGTTTCCACCCTTGTTCTCAAGACCAGTACCTCGCCATGATCGACGGGTATTGCGCCGCCCATGGCGTGGCTGTTGATTCAGAGCGTCTGCGTGCGGAGGCTATCGAGTGGCAAGCCACACGCGGCGCGCGCTCCGGCCGTGTGGCCTGGCAGTTCTTTGTTGATTTGGCAGGTCGCGAAGGCGTTGCGTTGACCTAACGCATACGCCTTGAAGGCGTTACTTCAGGTACGGTGCCGGATTTACGCTGTCAAAGCCCTCTCGCACTTCAAAGTGCACAAAGCTGTTTTCGGCGGGTAGTACAGCCATGCTCTGGCCCCGTTTTACGCTGGCACCTTTTTTAACCTTCACGCCGTCTACGTTGTAATACACCGTCATCAGGTTGTTGGGGTGGCGAACTACCAGAATAGTCACATCATCTGCATCTTTGGTAATCGCCGCCACGGTGCCATCCGCCGCCGCAGATACAGGCGCGCCGGCATCTCCGGCAATGTCAATACCATTATTTTTGCCTTTTGAATAAGGGCGAATAACTTTGCCGGATACCGGATAGCTCATGGCAGCTTTGCTGGCACTTTGCTGTTTACTCAAGTCCGGGCTTTCAGGTTTTTCTACAGGGGTGGCTGCCGCGACTGTGTTGTCTTCGGGCAGGGGTTTTGACGCGCTTGGTGGTGTAGGGGTTGGAGAACCTTCCCCTGGTTGCGTGGTCGCCGCAGCGGCCGTTGTGGCTGCGGCCTTGCGCTGGGCTTCGGCGGCGGGGTCTACTGGTGGGATCAATAGGATCTGGTTTTCACGAATAGTGAAATCGGCTCCCAGTCCGTTCCATTCTGCAAGAGATCGCACAGATACATTATAAAGGCGCGCAATGGTGAAAGCAGTTTCGCCGCGTTTCACTTTGTGGCGCACTGGCTCTACGCCGGTCTGGCCCCCAGACGTTGAGGAGGCAACAGGTTGCAAGGTCTCGGTTTCAACCGACGTATCCGCGTTTTGGATGGCACCTCCGGCTAGCGCGGCAATGTCGACGCCGCCTGGCGCAGTTACCATACCGGTGCCGCCCGTGGCAGCAGATGGCTCTGCCACACGACGAGGCAAGGTGATTATTTCGCCTTCACGCAGTTGTGCGTCCATCGCGATGCCGTTGGATTTGCTCAACTCGTCTGCCGGAATACCCACCCTCTGGGATACGTTCGCAAGCGTGTCGCCTCGCTTAGCCACTGCCACTTGATAACTCGGATACGAGATCACGCCGCGATTATCCGGTTCAGGGCGGGCCGCGGTTGCAGTTTGAGCCGCGGTGGTGGTGTCCAACCCGCCGCCAATGTCTCCACGTAGATCGTAGTCCAATGTATCCAAACAGCCGCTGACCAAGGTCAATGCCAGACCCGCGCCAACCCAGCGGGTGTTTCTACAGGAAAAAACTGCCATTTTGTTGTCCTCACCTGCGGCACCCTACTGATGGGGGTCTGTTGCCAAAGCCGCGTTTGTTGTTCGCTACATTAAGCCGTAAAATGGGCGAGAATTCCCACTTTTCCAAGGGGAATGCTCAATCTAATCAATCATTCTCGCGCGCGACGCCTTCAATCAAAGGCACAAAACGTACTGAGCGCAACTCGTCATAGTCTAACCCGCTTTCCGTTTTACGCACCCGAATGAGGCTTTGCACCGCATCTGACTGCCCCACGGGCACCACCATGATACCGCCGATCTTCAGTTGCGCCAAGAGGGGACCTGGCGGGTCCTCTGCAGCAGCAGTTACAATGATTTTGTCAAACGGCGCCTGATCTGGGAGCCCGAAGCTGCCATCGCTGATCAGTGAGGTGATATTGACTATGCCCAACTGGTCAAACACTGCACGCGCTTCGTGTACGAGACGCTTGTGTCGGTCAACTGTATACACCCGCCGCGCCAGGTGACTCAAAACCGCTGCCTGATAACCAGAGCCTGTGCCTACTTCGAGCACCTTGTCGCGCGGCGTCAGTTCCAACGCCTGCGTCATTAACCCAACAACAGAGGGCTGAGAAATGGTCTGGCCACAGGCAATCGGCAGAGGTGTGTCTTCGTACGCGCGCTCCGCGAACAACCCGCGTACAAATAGACCTCGGTCCACTTGTTCCATCGCGGTGAGCACGGCCGGATCTGTCACCCCACGCGAGCGTAGGGCAAACAAAAACTGCATTTTGCGTTCAGCAAGCGCGTCAGGGTTGGTCATTCAATCCCTTTCAGCGCCGCGAGCGAGTCATGTGCCGTCAAATCGGCCCGCATCGGCGTCACGGAGATAAACCCGTCCAGATTGGCAGCCGCATCTGTGCCTTCGCCAGTCATCACCGTCTGGTCGCCACCTTTAGCCCAGAGGAAACGACGCCCAGATGGTGCGTTATGTGGCTCCACTGAGAACCGGGTACCTTTGCGTAGCCCTTGCGCCACAACGCGTGTGCCATTGACCTCTGCCGCGCGAACAGGCGGGAAGTTTATGTTATAAAACAGGCCATAGGCGTGATCGTTGTTTGGGTTTGCGTCGATGACCTTGCGTACCACTTCCGCGCCGTACGCTCCCGCCGCTTCAAACGGATCCTCCGCGTGGAAGTTCTTTGGGCCCAAAAACTGTGATAGGGCACAAGACGGGATACCTTGCAGGGCGCCCTCAATCGCCGCGCCCAAAGTGCCAGAATAAAGCGCGTTTTCTGCGGAGTTGTTACCGCGGTTTACTCCAGACAGTATTAACTCTGGAGGTGCGTCTTTCATCACGTCATGTACACCGGCCAACACACAGTCGGCGGGGCTGCCTTCGGCCGCGTAACGTCGTTCGCCCATCTGGGCAATCATTGTGGGGTGGGTGTAGCTGATGCAATGACCGACGCCAGACTGCTCGAATGCTGGCGCTACACACCAGACTTCGCCGTCCGGTCCGGCCAGCTCCGCCGCAATCCGCTCCAGAACCTTAAGTCCCGGCGCGTTGATGCCGTCGTCATTGGTGATAAGAATACGCATAAGCCCGCCCCAATTATCTGCTGACCTTCTGTCTAATGGAGCCATGCAAGGGGGGCAAGGCACGTGGTGTTGCTGGGCGCAACCGTTGCGGCGTTGCCAGTGTTTTGAGCCTTACAGACCGATCTCTGCCATCAAACGCGCCGCTTCAACGCGTGGATGCACAAGGCTGTTCTTGTCTTCGCCGGGGAAGAACCGCGCACGGGTGCCAGTTGGCATGCCGCGGGGGGCAAGGATCGACACGGTCGGGCCGATATTTATGGTTTCAGCCTGCCAGCTTTTGGCCAACGCAATCTGCGCGGCTTTGGTAGCGCCATAAGATCCAAAGAACTTCTCACCAGCATGGTTGTCCTCAAAGAACACCGCCTGGCCTGTGTTGCCTAGCAAAGGGCTCATAAAAGGGATCAGGCGAGCCACCGCATCCACATTGATCGACAGCGATTTTTGCCAGTCTTTGGCATCGATGTGATCGGTGGGTGTCAACGGTGCGCCGTGGGCCGCTGTGTGGATCCACAAATCCACTTTGCCCCAACGATCGTGGATCGATCGACATAGCTGTGCCATCGCATCCGCATTAGTGATGTCCATGGGTGCCAACGTGGATTTGCCACCCTTAGCTTGAATACGGTCGTCCAAATCTTCAAGCGCACCGGTGGTGCGGGCCACCGCTACCACGTGGTAGGCAGGTGCAAGCGCCTCAGCAAAAGCGGCACCAAGGCCGCGGGAAGCGCCAGTGATCAGCGCGATTTTCTCGCCGGAGGCGTCGGGGGTGTTTGACGTATCGCTCATAGGCCGATGCAATGCGGCCAAAGCCGCTTAACGTCAAGAGGCAAGCGCGTCGCAGGGGCAGGCTCTGATAGTGGTTTAGCCGCATGCAGCTGAACCAGTTCTAGTTGGGCATCGACAGGCGGGTGGTACCATTGCCGGCATTAAGAACGATGTTGTCTTCCCCAATGGCGATTACTTTGCCAGATGGTGTGCGGTCGCCGAGCTCCACTCGCAAGGTTTTTCCCCCTGCGGTCATCAAAAGTGCACGTGGGTTTTTGGGGTTGCCCATCACGCCAATCAACGTCAGGCGGGAGCGGTTCTTCAGCACACCGGATTGCGTGGCCTGTGCGGCCACGTGGGAAGGGGTCTTAGAGGACATGATACGGCCTGTTTTTGTGAGCGGTGGCGGCTATATAGTTGGAAGGACGTGAGCCGCCAGACAGACGTAGCGTATTTATAGTTAAGGACCGCTAAACAGGCGATCGTTTGCCAAAGAAAAAAGGCGAATGTGGCGGATTTCAGCCCATCAGGTGCGGACGAAGGTCCTCGCCACAAGCCGCGTAAATTTCCAGCAGTTGATCAAAAGAAATCCCGTCTGCCTGGGCTTGTGCCAACGTTCCAGATTGGGCCGTCAGGTGAGGTCTCTCACCTCCCGATTCTGCGGGCTTCAGATCACATGCAATCAGCTCGTCGTTTTCAAACAGCGGCAGGTCATTCATCAACCAAGCCGCAGCGCCGGCAAAGCCAGTTTCCTCGCCTGTTGCATCTAGCGCATAGGCTTTGAAGTCTTCCACCGCTAGGCTGGCCCATGCGCCAAACAGAAAGACCTCGTCGCTGCCGCGAATGGGCAGAGGCACCACACAATGGACAAAGCGCAGATCTTCAAACACACAGAGGTCCGCGGTCAACAAATCGTCGCCCACTGCCAGAGTATCGCGGCTGTTCAGCGTGTCATGCGGCCAGCAATCCGGCTGCCCAAAGCCCATATCAACAATGCCACCAAAACTACGCCCACAGCATTTGCAGGCGTAGTCGGGGTCGTTCAACCGCTGCCAACGGCTATCAAGCGCCAGCAGATTCAAGCGCTTAACCCTGAGTTGTCGTCAAAGTGGCGCCATTCCAGCTTGCGCCGGGTGTCGGCGATTCTTCGATCTTTTTGCTCACTCGGCTGCTGCCTTCCAGAGCGGCCAGATACTCTGGCGTCACACCGCCAGTGATGTAATTGCCGTCAAAGCAGGAGCAGTCAAAGCGCTCGATCTCAGGATTGCCCTCTTTGGCGGCCCAGATCAGATCTTCGAGTTTCTGATAGAACAGCGCATCTGCGCCCAGTTCTTCGCGGATCTCTTCAACGGTCATGCCGTTGGCAATCAGCTCGTGCTTGGTCGGCATGTCGATGCCATAGACATTCGGGTGCGACACGGGCGGTGAGGCCGATGCAATATAAACCTTCTTTGCGCCTGCCTCGCGACACATCTGCACAATCTTCTTGATGGTGTTGCCACGTACAATGCTGTCGTCAATCAACAGGATGTTGCGGCCTTCCATCTCGCGCGGAATGGCGTTCAGTTTGCGGCGCACGGATTTCTGGCGTTCTTCCTGACCCGGCATAATGAACGTCCGGCCTACATAACGGTTCTTCACCAACGCCTCGCGATAGCGAATGCCGGTGATGTTGCTGACCTCCAGCGCAACGGGCCGCGCGCTGTCAGGCACCGGAATGATCGCGTCGATGTCCAGGCCGCTCTCTTGCACCTGCTTGGCAAGCGTTTTGCCCATGCGGATTTGCGATTGATACACGGATACACCGTCCAAGACACTGTCTGGACGTGCCAGATAGACGTATTCAAAGATACAAGGTGTCAGATTTCCCTCGACCGCCTGGAATTCATGCAGTTTGCCGTCCAGGTCCACCAGCATGGCTTCTCCCGGTTTCACATCGCGCAGCTTTTCAAAGCCGTTGATGCCAAAGGCCACATCTTCAGACGCAAAGGCATAATCATCTCCGTCACCTTCCGCGTCGCGCTTTGCCACGGATAGGGGGCGAATGCCGTGCGGATCGCGGAACGCCAGCATTCCAACACCGGCGATCAGGCAAACCACGGAGTAGGCGCCTTGCACGCGCTCCATGGTCATTTTTACACCGGCAAAGATGTTGCGGATGGCATCGGCACTGCCGTTTACTTTGATTGCATCCGCAACTTTGTCGGCCAATACGTTTAGCAGGATTTCACTGTCGCTGGAGGTCCGCAGGTGGCGAGAGTATTTCCCCGTGACCTTCTCACGCTGCGCTTCAGTGTTGGTGATATTGCCGTTGTGCACCAAATAGATACCGTAAGGTGCGTTCACAAAAAACGGCTGCGCTTCAGACGCCGACAGACTGCCTGCCGTCGGATAGCGCACATGGCCCATGCCGACGCGTCCTGTCAGGGTCTCTGCGTCGGACGGCTGAAAAACGTCTTTGACCAAACCGTTGGCTTTACGTTCACGAAAGAAGCCGCCCGTGTATGTCACCACACCAGAGGCATCTTGCCCCCTATGCTGCAACATCAAGAGACCATCGTAGATCTCTCCAAAGACGTCATGGTTTCGGTTGGCGATCCCCAAAATTCCGCACACGGGCAGGGCTCCCTTCGTCAGGTTAGGCTAATGTGAGTGAGGTTGCGCAGCGAGGCACCAAAGGTGCAAATCGTGAAGGGACGCATCGCAGGTGGACAAGCATTTTTTCTGCGCGGTCTGCGCCAGCTGAAAGGGTGGAAAAAACCACTGTCCACAGGGAGGCTCCGAATCCTGTTCTCGTGCTAAGGCCCCTCTTAAGGGCTTGCGTCCAGCATGTCACGAAAGGATCACAAAAGCCGCAAGAAACTCTTTTGTCCGTTCCTTAGCCCTCCGGCGGCAAGACTTCGAAGCTATGCTCCATAATCTGGGTTGGGCCCTGATAAAGCCGGAAGGTCCAGTTGCCGGGCACCAATTCCAATGCCTCTTCCAAAGTATACCCGATGTAAACCGCCGTGCCCAACTGTGGGGTACGCACTGGCCAAGTTTGCATGAGGCGGCCTTCCGGGCCCATGGGTGGGTGCGTGACAGTCGCCAAAAGCGGGACCGGCTCAGTGGGCATTGTGATGTACAATATCACCCCAAAAGAGGTGCCTATTTGGGCAGGAACTAAGCCACTGTCATCGACAACATCCAGCGTGGTCGCGACGCCAGACAGAACTTCGCCATCAATCGTGTCCTGATCGGTGACGATTTCCACGTTCCCGGTGGTGACGACCACGCCAGCGCCGAGACTGCCATAATTCGGGTGTAGAAAGTTCTGTGTGTCTGCGTGGATTAAAGTCGTTTGCGCCAGAGCTAACACACCAGTCAGTGCACCCCAAGCCGCTGTTTTAAAAAGCAAGCCGAAACTCGGCTGCACGACACTGATTCCACACATAGAACATCAAACCTTTTTCACGATACGGATCAAAACAAGCACGACCGCTGCGCCCAACATGGACTGAAACACCGAGCTGAAGAAACCGCCGCCAAAGGAGAAACCCAATAACGGCAAAACAAAATTCGCTAAAATCGCTCCACCTATCCCTAGGATTACGTTGCCAATCAGGCCAAAGCCGCCGCCACGTACTATTTTGCCCGCCAGCCATCCGGCCAAGCCGCCAATGATCACAGCGCTGAAAAGGCCAGAGAATAGTTGTGCTTCGGTGGTGCCATCCATGATGTCTCTCCTTAGGAGCAGCTCAACTCAGCTGCGTTTCCAAGTGCTTTATGCGTTTTTTGACAAGATCAATATGCATACGCGCGTGGTAAGCGGTCTGTCGATAGGCCGGTGGCAGTTTCAACTGCGATATCCGATGATCCACCTGTTCCAGCTCCTCAGACATGCTTGAAAGCTCTTCGGCTGTGCTGCGCGGCCCCATTTGGGCCTCAATTTCGCGTATGCGGCCATAATGCGTCCACACCTGCCAGCCGCGGAAATAGGCGTAAACCATCGGCAACACCCGCAAGAGCGGCAAGAGTAGGAACAAGATTGGCAGGGTCAGCAAGAAAACGCGATTAACCTGCGCCGCCATCCAATAGGGCAAAAGATTGTGCCACGTGCTTGGTCCGTCTTCGATCAACTGCCGCGCCACGTTGTTCTCCGGTATGCCAATGCCGCGTGGTTCCGGAAAAGTGCCGCGCGGGGTTAGCACGTCGTGCCCGCGATGCAGTTCTTTGGCGGCCATGGTTAGCCGGTTCACAAGGGCAGGGTGCAACTTGGGCTCAATGACCAATTGGGCTTTCAATGCTAGAAGTTGCCGCTCTTCGCTTGGTTGCACCGGATTGAGCGACACGCCTCCAGTCGGCACCTCCACTAGATCGGCGTAGTCGAGATGTCGGGCAATTGCGTCAGTGTAAGACAGGCGAAGAATGTCTATGTCGTCATACCCAAAGGCCTGTCTCAAATAGGGCGCTTCGATGCTGCTGACAAAAAACGCCATGTCGATGTCTCCTGCGCGCAGGGCAAAAATAGCTTGGGAAAACCCGAGACCGACCAAGGTGTTCGCGCTCTTATCCATACCCACCGCATCTTGGAAATCTGCAAAGGCTACTGCTGTGCCTGAGCCGCGTTTGCCGGCAGCAATTGTCAGCCCTTTCCAAAAGGCGGGGTTGGTGGGAATGTTGTGCCCGCTGTTTGCCAGGAAAATCATGGGCTCATAAAACACGCCGCCAATCGCCTCAGCAGCGCCATCCGAAACGCCCACGCCTGCCTGTAGGAATGCCGCATCTACCAGTCCTCTGGACATCAGTTCAGCATTATCCACCGACCCGTTGGTATGCACGATCTGTATCTCAATTCCATCTCGGGCCAAGATCTCTTGGTAGCGCTCCGCCATCAGTGTGTAGGCGCCGCCTTGCGTCCCCGCAGCAAGTTTCAAACTGTTGGGAGGCAGCAACATGTACAGTACCATCGACACACAGAATGCGAGGCTCAAGGTGGTTATGAATATCCAAAGTCGCATGGTAAAGCTGCCAAAACATTCCGTTTTTTGTAACGGTAGCTCTCAGGTGAGCTGCAAACAAGTGCGCAGGTCACCTCGCAGCAAAAAGCCCGCAACCAAGTGGCGCGGGCTTGAGCGTTTTCATGGGAGCGCGCTTATTGTTCGCAGACGCCTACCAGTTCTTCGTATTGTGTGGTGATCCAACCCAACGCTTGCTGCGGATCGCGGTCGTCAATCTTGCGCGTGATACGGCTAAACACAGCGGCAGAGCGGCTGTCATCTACCATCGCCACAGACTGGCTGGTGATAACGGTTTCATAAACGAAGAAGGCAATGGCCACGAGCAGGATGCCGCGCAATACCCCAAAGATGAAACCAAGACCCTGATCGATTCCGCCAAGTGCAGACCGCTGCACAATTGACGAGAACAGCGGTGTGAAAAGAGACACCACAATCAAAGCCAATGCAAAAACACCGGCAAAGGCCGCGATGATCGACAATTCGCAGCTGTCAGACAAATACTGTCCTATCACTGGAATCTCTTTGACCATTGGCTGGATCGTGCCAGCAAACATAAAGGCCAAAACCGCCGCTGCGATCCAGCCCGCGATTGCCATGCCTTCGCGGACAACGCCTCGGCTATATGCCAGAAGCGCTGAAACGATGATCACGCCCGCGACCACGGCGTCAATAATTGTGAAGCCTTCCATGTATCCCTGTCCCCTTTGACCGCCCCCGGCCAGAATTTAACTCTTTTGACTGTCGGCCTGTAAGCCCGCTCCAAATACCTCTCCCACAAAGCTTGCCAAATCCCCAATACGGTTGAGACTGATGCCTTCAACCTTTGCGGACTTGCCACCTTTCGGAGCGATTGCGGATGTGAAACCAAGTTTTTGGGCTTCTTTCAACCTATTTTCCGTCTGACTGACTGATCGAAGTGCTCCGGACAGGCTGATTTCTCCAAAAACCACGGTCTCAGCGGGAAGTGCGCTGTCCTCGCGCGCGGAGATCAGCGCACAGGCGACGGCGAGGTCCGCCGCAGGTTCGGAAATTTTCATTCCGCCGGCCACATTTAGGTACACATCCAATCCCGCGAAGGGAATCCCGCAGCGTGATTCCAGCACAGCGAGGATCATCGCCAACCGCCCGCTGTCCCAGCCCACCACAGTGCGACGCGATTGGCTGTGCGGCGAAGGCGCCACCAAAGCTTGTAATTCAATCAGCACCGGTCGGGTGCCTTCGATCCCGGCAAACACCACGCTGCCCGGGCTAGGTGCGCCGCGGTCGGCTAAGAACAGGGCGCTTGGGTTGCTGACTTCGGCCAAACCGCGTCCGGTCATTTCAAACACACCAATTTCATCGGCCGGCCCAAAGCGATTTTTTACGGCGCGTAAAATCCGGAATTGATGCCCGCGTTCGCCTTCAAAATATAGCACCGTGTCCACCATGTGCTCGACCACGCGTGGTCCGGCGATCTGACCTTCTTTGGTCACATGGCCTACCAGAACAATGGCCATACCTTTGCGTTTTGCAAAGGCAGTCAGTTCATGCGCAGCTGCACGTACCTGGCTTACCGACCCCGGGGCACTTGCAACAGAGTCACTCCACATAGTTTGAATGGAATCGATGATTACCAGTTGTGGTTTTTCAGCCTCCAGCGTTGTCAGAATGTCGCGCAGATTGGTGTCCGCCGCCAGCAATACCGGACTTTCCGTTAATCCCAAGCGCTGCGCCCGCATCCGGACCTGCGCACTGGCTTCCTCGCCGCTCACGTAAATAGTTTTCACACCTTGCCGGGCAAAGCGCGCCGCAGCCTGCAGCAAGAGTGTGGATTTGCCAATGCCAGGATCGCCTCCAACCAGAATTGCGCTCGCTGGCACCAACCCTCCACCAAGCACCCGATCGAGTTCCTTGACATTGCTCATCGTACGCGGGGGCGGGGCCTCTTCGGTACGCAGATCAGACAGCTCAATCCGGCGCCCTTTTGCGGAGCCAAGCGATGATCCTGCAGGCCCAGCACCAAAGGGCGCCTCCTCAACAATGGTGTTCCATTCGCCACAGCCTTCACAACGACCGGACCATTTTGAAAACTGCGCGCCACAACTGGAGCAGCTGAATTGGGTTTTGCTCTTTACCATGTTCTTGTTTTGGACCACTACCGCTTGCGGGTCAAATGACTAATCGCCAAGGAAGCCAAAACGCAGGCTGTGAACAGATATAGCCCCCACCCGGTCTCAACGGTGACATGCCCTGCTCCTTTCACAATCACGATATAAAGCGCGATCAGAAATACATCGGCCATCGCGAGTTTTCCCAGCCATTCCAATGCGGGCAACGCCTTTCGCCGCAACAAGCCGAACTGGATCAATGCCAAACCGATAACTTTCATATAGGGCGCAAAAATCGCTAGAAAAGTTACCAAAAGGGCCAGCGCGACATCCGTTTCCCACAAGGATTGCAGTCCCGAAACAATCGAAATCTCGCTTAGACCAAAAAGTGGCAGCAACCCCGCCCGGAGCAAGGGAGCAAACCAAGCGATGGGAAACAGAATGAGCAGCGATAGGTTGGACAGTTTGAAAACAGTGCGCATGGCTAAGTGCTATGCTGTGCGGCGTCCGCTCGCAAGTCTGATGCTCCGGGGAAATTGGAGGCAACGTTCCCGCCGACACTTGGTACTGGTACACTGCCAGCCCCACCGCATGAGATACTTCGGCCACAACCGACTTAGTCTTGCATGGCTTGTCGGAGAAAAACCCAGAACGGCTCTATCAGATAGTCGCTGAAGGTCATTTGGCGTCCTGTGAAAACAAGATGAACTGGCATATCAGTACTCAGCGACAGATGATCACCCAATTCCGCCTGAAGGGCGCGCCGATCTTGCGTATTCATCGCCGCTATGCCGTCATAGCCGAGGATACGTCCTTCTCTGTCACGGCGCGCCTCCGGTGATAGGGCAGAAATCGTCACGCGCACTTTGGGATGTTTGCGCTGCGGCAGGCTTGTGACTGTCAAGAAACCCTGCATCCCGACATAAAGCTGGTCGATGCTTTGTGGCGTTGCGAGAAAAGCCACATCAAGTGCATCGGTGGCGCGTGCCAGCGTCAGAACGGTGTCGCCCCTATTCACTACCATGGCTGCGGTGTCGTATTTTAACTCTGTGATCGTGCCCGCATCCGGTGCCCGGATGTCCGCCATGTCGATCTCCGCGGATAACCGCAACGCTTGAAGCCTTAATCTGGGAATTGCCTCTTCCAACTGTGCCAAGCGGTCCAACACCTGTTGGCGGAATTGCAGTTTTTCCTGCGCAATCTGCATCTTCGCCTGTGTGGCCTGACTTTCCAGAGAGGCGAGTTCCGCCTGTTCCCGAGACAAACTGGCCTCTACTTCTAGGATGGATTCCTTGAGGGCATCAATTTCAGCCACTCGCAAAGCGCCCTGGTTTGCCAAAGTGGTGTACCGCGTGAGCCTGGCCACCATGGATTGGCGGCGCGCCTCCAAAAAAGACATACTGTCTCGTACGCTGCCCGCGCGCTCAAAAAGCTTGGCTTCCAACTTAGCGTTCATTTCCTCGCGCAACAAAAGGGCATCCTTCATATTTTTCATACGGTCTAATGCCAGCCGAGCTTGAGGCCCCAAGTCATTTTGAGGTTCTTCTGAAAGAGTGTTCAGTAGAGCCGACTGCAGTGTGGCGCGCTCTTCTTGCATGGGCGCCAATGCGGCTTGAAGTTCCTGATGTTCCGCCTCCATGTTCGAGACGTCCAAGCTCAGCAAAAGTTGCCCTTTTCGCACAGTTGTATGTGTGGCTACATAAACATTGGCAATTTTGCCGCCAAACGGGTGTTGGATGTCATAGCTCGGCTTTTGCGCATTGAGGTGCCCGTTTGCGGGGATTGAGGTGGCCAGAGGCGCAGATCCCGCCCAAAGTACAAAACTAAGCAACACTATAAGAATGCTCCAAAAACCAAAAAGGAGTGGCTTTTGGATACCTGCCGGTAAGGCGTGATTGGTCTCCGCTTCTGGATGTGTCGGCGCCACACTCAATGTGTCGTGGCCTTCGGAAGAGCCAAATTTCGCATGGAAACGGCGGCACGGAACAACGCCTGCCCATCGACGTTTTTGATGTCAAATCCATCGCTTACTTGCGTGATCACAGCCATTGCGGCTTCGTCCTTGGGTAAGCTCCCCATATCGGCGTCTGCCTGTCGCAACAGGCGGGAAATTTTCTGCATTTTTTGAGCGGCCTCGGTGGTGCGATTCTCTGTTAATGTGATTTCGCAACTGCCTGCGTCCAAAAATCGGAACTGAAAAACCGCTTTGCGTGGTGTGTCTTGCGGGCCACCGGTTAGAGAGAGGATAAAGAGTTCTGTGGCGATGAGCTCCGCCCGTTTGCACAGATCAGTATCGGTGCCCCGGCTGAACTGTGCACCGATCCAATCCACCAGATCTTGCAGGCTGGCCTGTTGTAAGGGAAGCTCAAGGCGTCGACGTCCTCCGCTCATGCGCCCAAGCACATCGCTGCGAGGGCCAAAATCAGCCATGTGCCCATTCTCCAGAGCAAGGACTCGGTCTGCCAGCCCCATTAAACCTGATCGGTGGATCACCATGACCAGTGTTGTGCCCTGCTTTTTCAGTCGGGCCAGAACTGTACACAATTGGCGCTCTCCGGCGGCATCCAAAAGCGCATTGGGTTCGTCTAGAAAAAGGTATTTGGGCTGGTGAAAAATAGCGCGCGCCAGCGCGACTCTTTGTTTTTGCCCTGCCGAAAGAACAAAAGGCGTTTCCCCGATGTCGGTGTCATAGGACTTTGGCAACGCTGATATTAATCCATGTACTCCTGCGACTTGCGCCGCGGCGATAACATCGGCGTCGGTGGCATCGGAGGCAAATCCTGCAATATTGTCTGCCAAGGACCCATGATACAGCTGAGCCTGTTGTGGCAAATAGCCCACGAACCGGGTCTGGCTTGATCTGGGCATGGATTTAATCTCGGTTTCATCCATCCAGACAGTGCCGATAGGACATGGCTGTACGCCTGCCAATGCTTCTAGAAGTGTGGATTTTCCGCTTCCAGATGCCCCAATGATGACCAGGCATTCTGCTGGCGCAAGTTGAAAGCTGATCCGGTCTAGACGTGGCGCGGCCCCGCGGCCTCGAGGAAAAATCAATCCGTCACACCGCAGTCGACCATCTAATTTGGTCACTTCCGTAACTGGCTGCTCCGGGTGAGGAGGCAAGACTTTTAGGACCCGTTGCCCGGCAAGAGCGGTCTTTAGAAAGGCGTAGCTGCTGGCGATATTTTCAAATGTACTTACGGTTTTGGTGAGAATTAAACTTGCTGCAATCATTCCCCCTGCACTTAATGCGCCCTCCACAACAAGGGCTGCTCCCAGGCTCAGGCCGAGCATTTGTGACAAAGTGCGTAAAAAGTTTTCAGCCGCACGCGTGCCGACTTGCAAAGGAGCAATTTTATCTTCCAATGCGCTGCGATCGTGGAGCTTTTGGCCAAATCGGTTTCGTATGTTCTGCGAGAGCCCAGCTGTGCCAGGATTGGTCGCAATCGTATGCACGCCCTTCATGGCGTGCTGTTCTGCCTCTCGTGCGGCTGCCAGAAGCTGGGAAAAAGGTGTGTGTGCCGTCTGTTCAAGTATGCGTATAACCGCGGCGACTCCAATTAACCCTGCTGCAAGCGCAGCGAACCAGGGGTGTATGGCCCATAAAATACATCCAAACAGCGGCAACCATGGGAGGCTGAGAGCGGCTTTGGCTGGCGGACCCAACAAGGCGTTTTGGAGTGCGGAAAGGGCGGGTAAAATCTCGGTTTGTTGTGCGTAGGGGCGAGCCAGTGCAGCGGGAGTGCAAATCCGTTCGCACCATCCCGCAGCACGATGCAAGGTGAGCTCGGACAGGCCGTCAACAATGGCCTGCAGCAACAATGCGGTCGCCGCAACTATCAATAACAGAATCAGCGTATGCAAATTCCCTGTTGGGACTACCCGATCAAGTACTTGCATCATAAAAATCGGGCTGACGAGAATGGCCAGGTTTGAAATGGCGCTCAGGATCAGTAGGGGCAGTGCCAACTTTTGTAGGAGGCGCACCGGTGCAAAGCAGTCCTGTGCTAACGGTTTGGTTTGAGACAGGTCAGAGGGTTCCGTTGACATTGCGGCCTCACAGCAGGAAGTTGCTTTCGTCCAGATCACTTGGATCCACGGCTTTCAAAATCAGCCGATCGCCGGTTTCCCCCCCTGTGAGAGCGCTTAAGTCAATGACAGTGGCCCATCCTTGGTTTTGAATGTGAGACAAGAGGTCTGCGTATTCGATGCCATAACTGCTTAGGCCAATCACGTCGTGATCCACTTCGAAGTCATGGATCATATCTTTCCCACCTCCTGCTTGGGTTATAAAGGTGTCGGCATCGCCATCTTTCCACCAATTGCCGCCCCAAAGGTGATCATTGCCAGTGCCGCCGGACAGTGTGTCCGCGCCGTCGCCCCCTACAAGTTTGTCTGCTCCTACGCCTCCTGCCAGCGCATCGTTGCCAAGGCCGCCATTTAGATAGTCGCGTCCTTCGCCGCCAGATCCGTCATCGTTGCCTGTGCCGAGCATCAGTTTATCATCCCCAGTGCCCCCGGACAAAGTGTCGCCGCCTAGGCCGCCCATTAACACATCATTGCCGGCGTCACCGGAAAGATGGTCGTCATCCTCTCCACCATGGAGTGTGTCGTCACCGCCGCCGCCAAACATCGTGTCGTCGCCGCGACCTCCGCGCAGGTCATCGTTGCCTCCCTCTGTGCTGATGATTGCGGGGTCACGGATCAAAACAGTGCCGTCCGGATCAATCGGTGCAAATGGGTCTGGCGCGCACGGGTCCACCGCGCCATCATTGCTGCCGGTGCTTTGCGCCTCGGCCATGAATTCCGCATATGCCGTACCTTCGCTCCAATTGACGTCAACCCGGTAGATTGCTCCTGACGCGTCGGTGCCACCATTTAGGTCATGGTCTCCACGGTTGAGGCCAAAATACAGGTTGCTCTCGCCATCCAAAAATACAGCGCCATACGCGCCTTTTGGCATGCCGGCGGTCATCGCGTCGCCGTAAAGGGTGGCGGAGATTGTCACGGAACTGATAGTTGGCTCGCCACCGCTGGGTACGTCAGTTAGGTCAATGCGATGGACCGCGCCGGGTTCGCCGTTACGGCCCGGGGATTCAACGGCATAAAACACGCCTTCGGCGGCGTTAAAGGCAACGTCATAGGCGCGCCCCCCAAAAAGGTCGTTGGGCAGGCCATAGTTTGTGGCAACTGGGTTGCCATTGGCATCCAGCGTGTCGACGTCAATCATGGTGACGCGGTTCAGGCTACTTTGGAAAGTCCACAAATTCCCTGCATCGTCAAAGTCTCCGACGTAGTCTGCCACTGGGGTTTCACCTATTCGGTAAGCCTTCCCCTCTGCATCCACCATTACTAGGTCACGATTGGACACCGGGTTGCCCATGGCGTCTATACCATCCGCCTTGGCAATGCCGTAAATAAGGTCGTCTTCGGTATTGAAACCGATCGCATTGATGCGCAGACCGGTTGGGTCGCCGGCAATCTCATATTGTTCGGTTTCCGGATCAAACACATTTAGCTGACCGTCGATCATCTGAAACAGCTTGGATTGTCCTGGGGCAAACGCGGCGATCTCAACCGTATCCCCGTTGATCTCAATGTCCTTGGTGAAACTGAAGATGGGCCCATCCATGTCGATTTTTGGGCCTGAGTTTTCTGGCGTAACCTCGCGCAGAGTCAGGTCACCGGAGCCGCCGGTTCCGTTGACTTCGAAGCTATGGGTCTCAAAAACTCCGGAGGTGGCGGTTACCGTGCCGATGACCTCTCCATTCCAAAGCACTTCAACGCCGCCGCTGCTGGCACCACCTGCTAGATTGGCAGCGATGTCAAAGCTGACAGTATAAGTTTCGCCACTCTCAGTCTTCACGGCATGCGAAATCTCGCTTTCGTTTGAACCGATCCAGCCATTTTCTGCCTGCATTTGTCCAAAGGTTGCGGTGTCGTTTCCGGACATCGAGAGCAGATTGCCGTTCTGCAAATCACCATAGACCACGTCATTTCCGTCGCCTGCATTGATGGTATCGGCCCCCAAACCACCTTGGGCGAGGTCATCTCCAGCCTCCAAGTTGAGAAGGTCGTTTCCCAGGCCGCCGTCCACCGTGTCTCTGCCCGTCCCGGCATTTACCGTGTCTGCACCGGCGCCGGCGGACAGGTGATCATTACCACCGTTTCCAAGCACAACGTCATTTCCGGCTCCTGCCGAAATAATATCGTCATAGGCGCGATCTTCTGCGTCCCCGTTTGAGGAAATTGCATCGGGATTGTACACCCATTGCCCATCGACAAAGACCCATTCCCGCCCAACCATGTCCCCTGCGACAAGGTCATTGCCATCGCCAGAAGTCAGCGTATCGCTGCCCGCATGGCCATTTACACGATCGATGTTGTCGCCAGTTTCAATGCTGTCATCGCCGGTTGTACCCACAACTTCATTGATTGGACCTTGCGGTTCATTCTCTGGCATACCCGAATACCTTTTACCAAAACACAGCGAACATTGTGCGAACAAAAGGTTAAGGAAAGGTAAGGGTCAGTTGGTTTCGCTACAGGCCTCTAACTCAGAGAAAATACCCTCGCATTTTCGCGCCTCAAAGTAGCTCGCTCCAAAAATTGCTATCGCAATTAGCCCGAGGAAGACCAAGGCCAAGAGGGAGTCATACCAACGCAGGCGCGTGGCGCGCACCACACGTACCCACGCATAAATCGGCCAAAGGTAGGCAAAGAAAGTCACAGCGCGGAGGACGGCTCGCCCCTCAGCGGGAACATCCAGTGACACACTCATCAGTGTGGCACACAGGATCACGGCAACACCACCTTCCACTGCATATCGCTTTGCGACACCTTTGTGCCGAAGGCGCACCAAGCTCAAGCCCACCGCAGTAAGTGGTAAAGCGATCAGCAACAACAGAAACAGGGTGACGCCTGAGTTCACCGCACCGCCTCAATCGGCCCCTCTGCCGACCCAGAAATGAACTGTGTCAGATAGGGATCTCCACTGGCGTCCATCTGGCTCACCGACCCGGTCCATTGGATCACGCCGCCATGCAGCATCGCTACATTGTCGGCAATCGCGCGCACGGAACTCATGTCGTGGGTGATGGTCATCGCCGTCGCGCCCATCTCCACTACAATCTCGCGGATCAAATCATTGATCACACCGGACATAATTGGGTCTAGACCCGTGGTCGGCTCGTCAAAAAAGATGATTTCTGGCTCTGCCGCAATGGCGCGCGCCAGGCCAACCCGTTTTTGCATCCCACCAGACAGCTCAGACGGGAAAAGATCCGCCACATCAGGCGTCAAACCCACCCGGCGCAGCTTCTCGATCGCAATCTCCCGCGCCTCTTCCTTGGGGCGTTTTAGACTGCCGCGCAGCAGGCGAAACGCGACGTTTTGCCAGACGGTCATACTGTCAAACAGCGCGCCGCCCTGAAACAACATGCCAAACCGCGCCAAAAACGCATCCCGGTCGCCCTGTGTGGCGTTCTGCCCATCTACTGTAATCGTGCCACTGTCTGGCGTGATAAGGCCAAGCACAGATTTCAACATCACCGACTTCCCGGTGCCAGACCCGCCAATGATCACCATGGAGCTGCCTTTGGCGATCTCTAAATTTACGCCTTGCAGCACCCGTTTGGGGCCAAAGCTCTTATGCACGGTTTCAAACTGGATCATGAGGCAAAGAACAGGCTGGTCAGGAGGAAGTTGGCGGCCAGGATAAGAACGGCAGCGGCTTGTACGGAACTTTTGGTGGCGCGGCCCACGCCCTGAGCGCCGCGACCGGAATTCATCCCCGCGTAGCAGCCCATCACGGCGGCGATGCCGCCAAAAACAGAGCCTTTGACAAGGCTGGACACCACGTCGTTGGTCTGTAGGAAGTCGGCAGTGTTGCGAATATAGGTCGCCGGGTTGAAACCCAAGGTTTCGGTTGCCACCAGAAATCCACCGTAAATACCGATGATATCACCAATGCCCACCAACGCAGGCACCACGAGAATGGCCGCTAAAACACGTGGGGCCACAAGATACTTCATCGGATGGGTCGACAGCGTCACCAGCGCGTCGATCTGCTCTGTCACCTTCATCGTGGCTATTTCTGCGGCAATCGAACTGGTTACCCGCGCGGCCACCATCAAGCCGACCAACACCGGTCCTAGTTCGCGCACCATGCCAATCGCCACAATCTGAGGCACCACGCTCTCAACAGAAAACCGGGAGCTGCCGTCATAGATTTGCAGCGCCAGCGCACCGCCGGTGAAGATCGCGGTCATACCAACCACCGGCAGGCTCAGCCAGCCGATGTTGAACAGGGCGCTTAGGAATTCGCGGCCATAAAATGGCGGGCGGAATATGTGGCTCAACGCGCCCCAGACAAACAGCAGAACCACCCCCAAGGAGGTCAGCATGCCTAAGGTGCTACGCCCGATCGCATTTAATGGCGCTACGATCATCCTCATGAAGACTTGTACCGACGCTGATAACGTTGCCCCATAGAGGTCAGAATTTCATAGCCGATGGTCCCGGCTGCATCCGCAAGCGTATCGACAGATTGATGCTGACCCAGAAGTTCGACCTCGCGCGGCGCCTCAGCCAGGTCAGTTACGTCAATGCCAATCAGGTCCATAGATATCCGGCCAACCAGAGGACAACGGTCTTCGCCGGCAAAAGTGAAAACTTTACCACTCATCGCGCGCAGGATGCCGTCGGCATAGCCCGCCGCAATTGTCGCGATCTTGCTGTCTCGCTCCGCAATCCAGGCGTTGCCATACCCAACGCTTTCCCCTTCAACCACATCGCGCACCTGAATTACCGGGATGCGCAGGCTGGCCACGGGAGTGGCGTCCACAAACGGCATACCACCGTACAAGCCCACACCGGGGCGGGTCAGGTCGAAGTGATAATCGTCGCCGAGAAGAATACCCCCCGTCGCGGCAAGCGAGCGAGGAATGTCCAACCCATCCGTCATCTCTTTGAACGCTGCCAATTGCTTGGGGTTCATCGGATGCTCCGGTTCATCGGCACAAGCCAGATGGGACATGATCAAAGTCGGCCCGCGCTGCAAAACCAATTCTTTTACCGCGTCCCATTCCGGGGCTTCGAGTCCCAGACGGTTCATTCCTGTATCTAGTTGAATGCCAAAAGGATGCGCAGGCAGGGCTTCGACATGGCGCACAATCTGATCCACCGAATTCAGCATCGGCGTCAAATGCATATCGCTGATCATGTCGGTGTCGCCGCGCATATGACCGCCAAAAATGTTGATCTCCGGATCAGGTCCCACCGCTTGGCGCAGGCTGGCGCCTTCTTCGGCGGCGGCGACAAAAAAACGGGTCACACCGGCGCGCATCAACGCCCGCGCCACTCGGTCAGCACCTAGTCCGTATCCGTCGGCTTTCACCACTGCTGCGGTGGTCACTTCCGTTTGTGCATCCAGCGCCCGCCAGTTGCTGGTTAGGGCGTCGAGGTCGATTGTCAAAGTTGCAGTAGCCATGACGGTGTTTGTTGACCTCTGATCCTTCAAGGTCAAGGCCAAAGGCAGTGCGTTTTTCCCCGTTGCGGCGAACTGTGGCTTAACAATTGACGTTTGCGGTGCATCGGCAAGACGCACCTCCGCAATACAGTCGTGATACCGACGCAATACCGACGTTCAAATCGCCGCCAAAACTGAGGTTAACACCGCGATTCGATAGAGCGCTTCTGGGGCTTAAAACTCTCCACCGCCGTCCTGTTGCCAAGGTTGCACAAGGTTGCCAAAGCGGGTGTATTGACCCTCAAACGAGAGCTCCACAGTCCCAATCGGACCGTGTCTCTGTTTGCCCAAGATCACTTCGGCACGGCCATGCAGCCGCTCCATACGTTCCTGCCACGCGGCCATCTCGTCCAGCCGGTCATCTGACGGCTTTTCCCGCTCTACATAATACTCTTCACGGAACACGAACATCACCACGTCGGCATCCTGCTCAATCGAGCCAGATTCCCGCAAGTCACTGAGTTGTGGCCGTTTATCGTCTCGGCTTTCTACCGTACGTGATAGCTGGGAAAGGCCGATTACCGGAATATTTAGCTCCTTGGCAATCGCTTTCATACCCATGGAGATCTCACCAATCTCCTGCACGCGGTTGTCGGCAGTACCGCGACACAGCTGCAAATAGTCGATGATCAGCAGGTCAAGACCATGGGTCCGCTTCAGGCGTCGTGCCCGCGCGGCCAGCTGCGCAATCGGCAGGGCAGGAGTGTCGTCGATAAACAGTGGGCACGCCTCAAGGTCTTTTGCCGCTTGGACAAACCGCCGAAACTCCTCCTCCGTCATGTCACCTTTACGGATCTGTTCCGACGGGATCTCCGCTGCCTCAGACAGGATACGCGCAGCCAATTGTTCAGCCGACATTTCGAGGCTACAAAACGCGACCACTCCACCTTCGACGGCCCCTTCGCTGCCATCCGGTTTGACGCCTTTCTTATAAGCCTTTGCCACGTTAAACGCGAGGTTTGTGGCTAGCGATGTTTTTCCCATCGACGGGCGTCCCGCGAGGATCAAAAGGTCAGACGGGTGCAGGCCCCCAAGCTTCTTATCGAGATCAATCAGACCAGTGGAAATCCCGGCCAAACCACCATCACGTTGGTAGGCCGCGTTGGCGGTGTTCACCGCTTGGGTTACAGCTTTCAAAAAGCTAACATAACCGCGCTCGGATGTGCCCTGCTCCGACAGCTTGTAAAGCGCTTGTTCCGCCTCGACGATCTGTTCTTTGGGCTCAAGCTTGATGTCAGCCTTTTTGGCCTTGGAAGCGATGTTGTTGCCCAGATCAATCAATTCACGACGCATGGCCATGTCGTAGATCATCTGCGCGTAATCCGCGGCGGCAAAAGAAGAAATTGCCGAGCCGGCCAGGCGCACAAGGTAGGCGGGGCCGCCCAACTCAATGAGTCCGGGATCGTCTTCAAGGAAGGCTTTCAGAGTGACAGGTGACGCCAGATTGTTCTTTGCAATCCGTGCTGCGGCGATCTCATAGATCCGCGAATGAACGGGCTCATAGAAGTGGGACGAATTGATCACAGAGGCCACGCGATCAAAGATGTCGTTGTTGGTCAGAATGGCTCCGAGAAGCTGTTGCTCAGCCTCGATGGAATGCGGCAAAGCATCAATGCTCGCGGCTTCAGTATCACCTGTGTTGATGCTTGCAATTTCGTTCATGACTGCCCCCAAATGCCCCACCCGACCGGTTCTAAACAGCGGTCACAGACAGGGCAAATTGTATGTTTTTGTGGATCGGCTTGTGGATCGCCTGTGGATAACTTCGCCCGCCCTGATATTGTCAGGACGGGACAGGATGCGTCAACATCTTGTGTTGTTGCGGTCGATTTTGATCGCAACTGTGCTCGGTTTTCCGCCGAAAGGCTTATGAACCCTTGCGCGCTTCCTGCCACGTCCGTGGATCTTTCAGGAAAGTCTCCACTTCCGCAAGCGTCTCTTCAGAGAATACACCTTGCGCTTTGGCTTCCGCAAGCACGTCCCACCAAGTGCAGAGGTAGTGCAGCGCCACGCCGTGATCGCCCAGCGTCTTCTCGGTTTCCGGGAAGATGTCATAATAGAAAATCACAGCAGTGTTGCCACAGGTCGCCCCTGTTTCACGGATCGCATCCACAAAGGACAGTTTGGAGCCGCCGTCGGTGGTGAGGTCCTCCACCAGCAGCACCCGCTCGCCTTCTCTCATGGCACCTTCGATACGGGCGTTTTTGCCATAACCCTTTGGTTTTTTGCGCACATAGGTCATAGGCAATGCCATGCGCTCGGCCACCAGCGCCGCAAACGGGATGCCCGCAGTTTCACCACCGGCGATGTTGTCAAACGCCTCAAAACCAGCTTCGCGCATCACGGTGACGGTCATGAAATCCATGAGCGTTGCACGAATGCGTGGGAAGGAGATCAGCTTGCGACAGTCAATGTAGCTCGGGCTGGGCAGGCCAGACGCCAGCGTGTACGGCTCGTCGGTGTTGAAGTTCACCGCACCAATTTCCAACAACATACGGGCTGTCAGGCGGGCAATTTCTTCTTTGGGCGGGAAAGCGGTTGGGATCATTTTGATATCCTTTGGCAGCGGAATTTCTTAGTCAGCAACAGTCCAGAACACGTCATAGCCCGGATCAAACACAGTGACCGGCCCATTCGCGCTCTCGATTTTGCCAGGGAAGACAGTGGCTTGCTCGTTCTTCACAAGCGTGATGGTTTCGTCGTTCACCGGCAGGCCATAGAATTGTGGACCATTGCGGCTCGCAAAGCCTTCCAGCGTGTCGAGCGCGCCGTCTTCTTCAAATACATGCGCCAAAAGCGCCATTGTGTTGGTTGCGGTGAAACAACCGGCACAGCCACAGGCGCTCTCTTTGTCGCCATCCAGATGGGGTGCGCTGTCGGTGCCGAGGAAGAACCGTTTGTCACCGGAAGTCGCCGCCGCTCGCAGCGCCAGACGGTGCTCTTCCCGCTTGGCCACAGGCAGGCAGTAGTAGTGCGGTTTGATCCCGCCCACGAGGATGTGGTTGCGGTTGATTATTAGGTGGTGTGTGGTGATTGTTGCGCCCAGATCGGTCGCATGGTCTTGTACATACGCAACACCATCCTTGGTCGTGATATGTTCCATGATAACGCGCAGTCCAGGCGTCGCTTTGCGGATTGGATCGAGCACGGTGTCGATGAAAACGGCCTCACGGTCAAAAATATCGACGTCATCATGTGTGACTTCGCCGTGCACACAGAGCGGTAGGCCAATTTCGGCCATTTTCTCAAGCGAAGCGCGCACGTTTTTGAAATCTGCTACGCCGCTGGCGGAGTTTGTTGTCGCGCCCGCGGGGTAAAGTTTGACTGCTTTGATCAGACCGGTCGCATGCGCCGCCGCAATATCTTCCGGATCGCTGTCCTCAGTTAGGTACAACGTCATTAGAGGCTCGAAGCTCATGTCATTTGGCAGAGCGGCCACAATGCGATCTTTGTAGGCAGCGGCCTGCGCACCCGTTACAACCGGCGGCACCAAATTGGGCATGATTATTGCGCGAGCAAAATGGCGGGCGGTTTCTGGCAGGACGGCTTCCAGCATCGCGCCATCGCGCAGATGCAGGTGCCAGTCATCGGGGCGGGCAATCGTCAGCTTTTGGATCATAGGCGCGGCTTACACAATGCCGCGACCAGTGGCTAGTCTTTGTACGAAAAACTTACCGCATTTGCGCAGGTTTCAGCTCGCCAGACGTCCTTGTTCGGCCTCCTGAGCCAACGCATCCAAATGACGCAGATATCGTGGCTCCCTGAGGCGGCGCGCCACGTTAGCACACAAAAGAGCGGTCATAAACGGGCGTTTCTTTTGCGACACTTTGCGCAAAATCCGATCCAAATAGGGCACATAGGCCCGACGGGCGCGATAAAGCTTATAGAACGCCGCTGGGCTCAACGTACCTGCCCCGGCTTTTACCAAAACCCGGTACAGGATTTGCATGTCCAGCAAGTCTTCTTCTGGTTTCATGCCTAGATTTGGTGTCGGCAACAACACGGTGTTTTCACGGGCAAAAAGGGCTGCGTGGATCGCATCAAAGCTTTGTTTCGGATCATAAATCACAAAGCACCGATCTGCGACCGCTGCCATGTCTGGGGCAAACCCATATTGCCCGTCAAAAGCGATTTTGCGCGTCTTGGGGAAGCGTTTGTCCCATCCTGCAAGACGAGGAGACAGAGTGGCTTGAGGACGGATCGCAACCACTTGTGCATCCTCTGCAACAATCGAAAACGCCGCCGCCGCGTAGCCACAAGAGCCCGCGCCATAAAACACCACTTCGTCAAACTCATCAAAGAAGCCGTCATCGGACAAACGGTCAAAATAGGCAATCACCTCGGGGTCGCGAAACCACGTGTCACCGTCGCTCAAGATACACAGATGGGACCAGCCCAACTCGCGCACCAATTCCCAGCCCAACGGATGACCGGTGTCGCCGCGTTTCTGAATGCTATCAATCGTTTCAAAGGTGACAAGCAACACAGGTTTGTCTTTCACCAGGGTCGCCCAATGGCGCTTCCCAAGGGGCTGAAAATACCCGTTGGTCTCGGCAACCTGTTCCAATTGCGTCAGCCATTCATCCCGTGACAATCCAAGCATCGGCGTGTCAAAGCCGTTGACGGTGTCCTGCATATCGATGTTTTCCTTACGCCCCTGGCCATTTGGCCTGATGAATTGGCCTTGTTTTGCGACCTTTGCAGAAACTCTATAGGCCATTTGCGGCGAAAATTAGGAGCACATTGTGATTTTCTACAACTTTTGTCGCGGGGAGCGGCGCTTGACGCGGGTCTGTCGGCGATGCAGCGTGAGCTTAGAAGATCCAGCCAAAGGCCCGCCTATGCAAGAAATTCAAAGCATCGATAACGTCCAAACGCTTCTGGCTGCGGAAGGATATGTGTGCAGTCGGCCTTTGGCGACTGTTGTTTTTCTGGCGCTGCGGCTTGGTCGCCCCATTTTTCTGGAAGGCGAAGCTGGAGTGGGCAAGACCGAAATCGCCAAGGCGCTTTCAGCGGCTTTGGGGCGCAGCTTGATCCGGTTGCAGTGTTATGAAGGTCTTGATGCTTCCAGCGCCGTTTATGAGTGGAACTTTGCTGCCCAGATGATCGCCATCCGCACTGCCGAAGCCAGCGGCGACGCCGACCGCAGCGCGCTTCAGGAAGAACTTTTTGGGCTAGATTATCTGGTAGAGCGTCCATTGCTGAAAGCTATGCGGCCCGACCCTACTGGCGCGCCCGTGCTGCTGATCGACGAGCTCGATCGCACGGATGAACCATTTGAGGCTTTCTTGCTGGAAGCGCTTAGCGACTTCCAGGTGACGATCCC
>JAAENN010000175.1 GCA_024224295.1 Shimia sp.
CTGGCTGTTGTTTGGTGCGGTGGTGTTCAGTTTTCTGGCCGCCCCGGAGATGATCGGTGTGACGTCGATGTGCCGGTTTTGGTTAGTCGATGAGAGCGGCTATCATCGCTTGCTCCATTTTTTTTCGATCCAAGGCCTATCGCTATGGTGAGCTCTTAGCCACTTGGCACCGATATGGGTTAAGCCAAGAGCAATCGGTTGAGGTCGAGGGCCGTTGTGTGTTGTTGGGGGACCATACCCACGTGGTCAAGGATGGCGGTCGTATGCCCGGGGTGGTGTCGTTACGTGAGACCTCGGAAACGCAACGTAAACCGTCCTATTTCCGTGGCCAATGCTGGGGCGCTGTGGGTCTCGTGGTGGGCTCGGTAGGGGCCTGTTTTTGTTTGCCTTTAGAATTGCGCATCCACCAGGGTTTTCGGCATATCGGTCTCGACGAACCCCACGATAAACACCACTGCCTGAGCCTCGCCGAGCGGGTAGTGCAGATGGCGTTGGCCTTTGCCCGCGGCCAGGATCGGCCAGCGTGGTTGGTATTAGATGCGTTCTTTTCCACCGCTGGGGTATTTCGCCTGGCCCGCTCGGTGTACTCGATCGCGCTGAAACAGCCGTATCTGCACATCCTGGTCAAGGCGAAAAAAAACTATGTCGCCTATTTCCCTGCCCCGCCTAAAGCGCCTCATCGTCGGGGGCCTCAGCCGTTTTATGGGGACAAAGTGCAGCTGATGGAATGCTTCGATCATCCGCACTTATTTCACACCGTGACCTGCCGCGTTTATGGCCACCTCGAAGCCGTCCAACTGATGAGCGTGCCCTTGCTCTGGAAGCCGCTGGGTGACTGGCTCTTGTTCATCTGTGCGATCACCTCCAGGGGGCCGATTGTACTGATGTCCTCTGATCTGAGGCTGTCGGGTAGAAATGAGGCGCGCGCAACCTTAGGCAAAGGCTTGGCTGTTTCGGCGTTTCCGCTTTACGTGCCCGTTTAGCCTTTACCATAGCCCACGTTTCCTCAGGCCCCCCTCTCATCCCGGACGGTCGGCTTTACCGAGTCCGGTTGGCAGCCAGTGATCATTGGTGCTTTCATCACACA
>JAAENN010000176.1 GCA_024224295.1 Shimia sp.
ACGGCGCCTACGTTCCGCAGCAATGGGATCTTGAGATGCAGACCACTTTACGTGCCAAACGCTGGGTCTTTGATTGTGCCCTGCCCCATCTGAAGGCCTCCGGCGATGCGGTGGTCATCAACTTTTCCTCGATTTCCGCCATCGTCGGCCGCAGTGGCCCGGCCGGTATGATTTTCAACGAAGGATACGCAGCGGCCAACCGCGGGCTCTCCTTGCTGACCGAAACCTGGGCCCGTATGGGCGCCCCTTGTGTGCGGGTAAACGAGATCATGCTGGGCCTTATTGCAACTCGTCACGCCGAAAAAACCCGGGGCTGGGGCCTGCTGAGCGAAACCTGTAAAAAAGCCCTCATTGATCACACCCTGCTGCAACGCACCGGTACAGAGGAGGATGTTGTCAAAACTGTCCTCTACATTATCAAAGATGCACCTTTTATGACCGGTGCCGTGCTGCGGCTGGATGGCGGATATGTGTTGGGAGGTGAGAAAGTAGGCGTAATGCCCGAGGGCGTCGTTTAGCGTGATTTGGGCAGAGGATTGCGAAAATAGTGGTAAGTTTTCAGTTGCCAGC
>JAAENN010000177.1 GCA_024224295.1 Shimia sp.
AAAAGGTGCGCCGGGTAAATAGAGTGGCGCATGTTCGTCGGAGAAATAGGCGAAGGTCTGTGTCATTACCAAAGGCGCCGCGATATGGGCCAGTGAGGTGAGCGAGGCAGAGATGCCTTGCAGCTCGCCCTGAGCGTCATCGGACACGCGACTGGACATGATGCTTTGCAGCGCGGGTAGGCCTATGGAGGAGAGCGCGGCAACGGGAATGCCGATGAACAAGAGGATGCCGTTGGAGATCACGGCGAGGTAAATCAGAGCCACAACTTCCAGTCCAAGACCGATAACCACCGTGCGGCGATTGCCAAACCATTTGGTCGAGGGGCCAATCAGGGTGGCCTGCACAATGGCAAAGCAGAGACCATAGGCGGTGAGGCTGAGGCCAATCATGGCCTCTTCCCAGCCAAAACGCTCGATGATGAAATAGGGCCAGATTGCCGGGTAGACGGCTGCGGCGATCTGATAGAAGAAAAACACAATCAGCAGGTTGGTCATGGACGGCAGTTTGCCGAGGGACTGCAGTGCGCCCAGCGGATTGGAACGCCGCCATTCAAAGGCGCGTCGGTTGGCGTCGGTTACGGTTTCCTTGAGGACCATCCATCCCAACAGAGCGTTGCCACCGGCCAGCGCTGCGGCGGCCCAGAACGGTGCGCGGGTGCCAAATTGGCCCATAAAGCCTCCCAAGGCGGGGCCAAAAACAAATCCAACCCCCATGGCCGCGCCGATCATACCGAAGGCTTTGGCCTTTTCTTTGGCGTCCGACATATCTGCCATATAGGCCATGGCGGTAGCATAAGTGGCCGCGGTGATCCCTGCCACGATGCGGCCAATCACCAGAATCCAGATGTTATGCGCAAAGGCCATGATCACATAGTCCGCCGACATCACCGCCAGCGACACCAGCAAAACTGGACGGCGGCCAAAGCGGTCGGAAAGATTGCCCAAGAGCGGGCCGCAGAGGAATTGCATGAAGGCAAAGACGGTGGAGAGAATGCCCCCCCAAATGGCCGCGGCGCCAAGGTCGCCGCCGGTCACCTCTTGGATGAGGTCGGGCATCACCGGGATGATCAGACCAATGCCCATGGCGTCAATCATCACCGTGGCCAGAATCACAAATATTGGCAGACGGTTGCGCATCATAATGACTTTAACTCTATGGTTGTATCAGGGCAGGAAAACGCGGTTCGGTCAACTGATTACTGAGGCGCGGGGCCATATTCTGTGTGCTGAATATGGCTCCGCGCTGCGTGTAGGGCGCAATTTGGCGTGATCCTCGAAGGGGCGCAAACCTTTCGTGACGGCAAATAGGTTTAGGCGGTAGCCATGTTTAGAAGCGACAGGCTGCTGAGCGCGATTTGCGGCACATAGAGGGGCTCGCTGGCGGCATCCGAAGTTTCTTGGAACAGGGCGTTCAGGCCAAGGAGCTGAGCGTGCAAGGCGGCATTCTCTGGGGAGGTCGGGGCAGACGTTGCAGCGCTGTCGCCCGACAGCGTGAGCCAGTTGGCAATGGTGCGGATGGGCACGCGAGTGTCTTGCGGCGCGCCAAGCTTAAGGGCTTCGCCGATGGCAGTGCCGATGTCGGGCGCTTCCGTGAAGGCCACCCGCAGGCAGGTTTCCCGGATCATCCGCAGATCGGCCAGAAAGGTGGCACGTGCGTCGCTCTCAGGCAAATTTTTCAGCGCGGTTTCGGCTTGTGTGAGAAGCTGGCGTAGGCGCAGCATCAGCGCTGTGTCGGCCACGTCTTGCGGATTGGCGTTGTGCAGGATGTATTTGCTGTGGTCCGGCGCTTCCATGGCTTTGTCAAAGGCCGCCACCAAAGCAGGGATGTAGCTGCCATCCTTGGCAACACCATCTGCAAGCCCTGCTGGGTCGATCTGCACTTCCATTGCGCTGCGATGGATGAAAAAGGCGCTGTCTTCCGGGATGTCGCCACGTTCGGTCTGCACCTTGGCCAGCGTGCCCAACACCAGCAAAGCGGCGCGGATTTCGGCGCTGTGGGTGAACAGGCGGGCCGCTTCGCCCACCGGGTAGAGCTTGGTGAACATCGGGCTGTCAAAAACGGAGGCAGTCATAGGGTTAATCTTTCAGGATTTGGTCGATCAGCGCGGCAAGGCCGGTTGGATCCGCAAAGAAGGGGGAGTGGCTGGTGGGCATCTCATAGACGTCTGCCGCGGGCCAGTCCTTGGTCATGGTGACCTGAAACTCTGGGGGGATGGTTTGGTCATTGGCGCAACGGATGTAGCTGCGTGGGGTTTGGCGGTGGCCGTCACCCAGCGTGATTTTGGTGTCTTGGGCGGCGATGGATTGCGGCGTGAGGTTTGCCAGCGCGAAGTCGGCGGTGCCATCGGGGCAGTCGTGATAGAAGGAGACGCGCACTTGGGAAGGATCGATGGTGTAGCTGAGGCCGTCCGCTGATTTCACCACGGCTTTCATCAGCGGCTGACGCGGCGCGGCGCGGCGCATTTCGGCCAGCGAGTAGCCATCCCACGGCGCATAGGCGCAGAGGTAGATCAGGCGGGCGATTTTGTTTGCGCCGTTTTCATGCGCCATATCTGCGGCGCGGGTGATCGGGAAGCCGCCCCAGCTGTGGCCCAGAACGATGGTGTCCTCTCCAAGTGCATCGACAATGGACTGCGCGCAGCTGTCCAGAGACACGTCTTCCACAGGCGTGGTGTCGGCACCGTGGGAGGGCATGTCGATGGCGCGGGCGGTGTGGCCGAGGGCCTCAAGTGCGGGGATCAGGTCGCGGAAGCACCAAGCGCCATGGCTGGTGCCATGCACAAGAAGGATGTCAGACATGGCCGGTTTCTTTCATGAAGTCAGTGAGCAGCGCGGCGTATTCGGCGGGTTTCTCGACGCAAGGCAGGTGGCCGGTGCGGCGCAGGAGTTCCAGACGTGCGCCGGGGATCAATTCAACGGTTTCGCGCACCAGATCAGACGGGGTGGCGCCGTCCTCAGATCCGGCAATGCCCAGCGTGGGCAGGCGCAGGCCTGAGGTGGGTGTGTAGAAATCCGTGCCTTGGATGGCGGCGCAGCAACCGGCGTAGCCTTCCGCCGGGGTGCTTTCCAGCATGGCTTTCCAATGGGTCAACTCTGGACGGGTTTGGAAATCCCTCGAGAACCAGCGCAACATGATGTCAGCGGACATGGCGGGCAGGCCTTTGGAAGTGACCATGTCGATGCGATCTTGCCACATTTTGGGAGAGCCGATTTTGGCGGCAGTGTTGGATAGCACCATCGCACGCGCCAAATCGAGGCGTTTTACCGCGAGGCCTTGCGCCACCATGCCACCAATCGACAGGCCGACGACCAGCGCGTCTTTGACGTTGAGGTGCTCCAGCAGGGCTTCGGCGTCTTTCACCAGCGTGCCCATAGAATACGGCGCGGGGCGCACCTCACTTTCGCCGTGGCCGCGCATGTCGTAGCGGATGATGCGCAGGCCCTCGGGCAGATGTTCCAGGATCGGGTCCCAGAGGTGCAGCGTGGTGCCCAGAGAATTTATGAAGAGCACCGGCGCGCCGTTTGGGTCGCCCTCGTCGCGGTAGTGGGTGTTGATTTGGTTCAGTTTGGCGATTGGCATGGTCAGTCTTGGTCGTCTGTTTTGAGGCGCATATGGGCCATGATTTGCCCGTGGTCAGAGGCGAGCTTGTTATAGGGCGCTTCGGCGTGGCTGCCATCGGTGAGATGGTCGTTGAGCACGCTGAAGTATTCCATGTCGCCGAGGCGGTCCGGATTGTCCGGGTGGAAGTGCTGGCTGAGATAGATTTGATCGATGCTTTCGTAAACCCCTCCAAACGCCGTGGTGTAGACCATATCGCGCAGAGATTTGCGGGTGAACAAGGCTTCGGCGGAGGTTAGGCGGACGGAGGTAACGGCGTCTTGGATGGCGTCGTTTTCGCGGCGACTGTAGCGGTCATTGGCGTGTTTGGCATCGTGGCGCAGCATCCAGCTGTAGTTGCGGAAGGGCACTTCGCCGGAGATGATTTCGGAGCTGACCGCATGTTCGCCGTCGTTGAAATCACCCAGCACCATGACAGGTCGGCCTTGGTTGAGTTCGTCTACAATGGCGCGGCGCAGGACCCAGGCTTCGGCCATGCGGCGCAGGGCGGCGCGCATGGCGCCCATGGCGCGGCCCAGTGGGTCGTAGTTGGTGAGGTCAGCTTCTGACGCTTTCCCGTCGGCGTCTCGGGTGAACTCGCCCAGTTTGGATTTGAGGTGGCAGTTGAAGACAGTGATGATTTGATTGCCAACCGGGATGCGCGCCTTCAGGATCGGGCGGGAAGTGCGGCGCAGGACAAAGGCGCCGGAGTCGTCGCCATCTAGGCCCTGGAAGGGGATTTCAACCGGGGTGTTCAAGTCTTGGATGATCTCGGGTTGTTCGGCAAAGCCATAGCGCGAGAGGATAGCGACGCCGGGGCGGCGTTTGCCGGGTTCGCCGGTGTCGTTCACGTTGGGCGCGACAAACAAGCCGCCGTCGCCGTAAGGTGTGTAGCCCAATTTGCGGAAGATGGCTTTGCGGTGGTAGCGCTTGGATTTGTCGGGGATCACAGCCTCGTTGGAGGCTTCGCCAATGCGGTCGGCCTCGTCAATGACGGCGCGCAGGGAGGGTTCGTCAAAGATTTCCTGAAAGCCCACGATGTCGGCGTCCATGGAGAAGAGCTGGCTGGCGGTCCAGTCCTCTTTCCAGGCGTGTTCCTCCGGCGTGTAGGATTGGAAGGTGTAATATTCCTGATCCGGACCAATCAGGTTTTTTACGTTGAAGGAGGCGATGGTGAAATTGGTCATTTACGGGAACCTTTTGAGAGCATCAGCAAAAACATCGGCGTCGACGTTGCCGCCGGTGCAGACGGCAACCACTGTGTCGCCTTCGATTTTGTCGCCGTGAAACAGAGCAGCGGCCAGGGCGCAGGCGCCGCCAGGTTCGGCGACGATTTTCAAGCGTTTGAAGGCGAGGGACATGGCCTGCAGCACCTCGTCTTCACTCACCACAAAGCCGGGGCCAACTAAACGTTGCAGGATTGGGAAAGTGAGATTGCCGGGCTGGGGCGTGATGATGGCGTCGCAGATGGAGCCGGTTTCACTGGCATTGCGCTGGATGCTGCCGGTTTCCAGCGAGCGCGCGGTGTCGTCGAAGCCTTCGGGCTCAGACGGGCGGGCGCGCAGGTTGGGGGCTTCGGCCTCCAAGGCCAAAGCGATGCCCGCCGTGAGACCACCGCCACCGCAACAGGCAATCACGTCGCCGAAGGTCACGCCAAGATCGGCGGCTTGGGCTGCGATTTCCAGACCCACGGTACCTTGGCCTGCGATCACCTGCGGCTCGTCATAGGGGCGGATCAAGGTCAGGCCGCGCTCCTCGGCGATCTTGTTGCCCACCTCTTCGCGGCTTTCGCCACCGGCGCGATCATAGAGCACCACTTCGGCCCCCAATGCGCGGGTGTTGTCGATTTTTAGCTTCGGCGCATTTTGCGGCATGATGACCACCGAGGGCGCGCCGTGCGCGGTGGCGGCTGCGGCAACACCTTGCGCATGATTGCCTGAAGAGAAGGCGATCACACCGCGTTTGCGGGTGGCCTTGTCCATGGCGGACACGGCTGACCAACCGCCGCGAAACTTGAAAGACCCGGTGTGTTGCAGACATTCGGCTTTCACCAGCACGCGGCGACCAGCGATGTTATCCAAGAACGGCGAGGTCAGCATGGGGGTGACACGGGCGTGGCCTTGGATTCGTAAAGCGGCGGCACGGATCATGTCGATGTTCATGCGGGCTCTCCGGCGGGCAGTTGGGCGATCCATTGGTGCAGCACGTCAAGGCTTTCCGGTTCGTCCAGGAAAGGCACGTGGGCGCGATCTTTGACTTCCGCGGCCAGCATCGGCGCGCGGGACTGCATCTCGGTGAAGGTCTCTTGGCTGAGAATGTCGGAGTTCTCACCGCGTAGGACGGCGAGGGGTCGGTTTTTCAGCTTGTCAAACTGAGGCCACATGTCGCCTGCGGGGGCTTTGGGATCAAATTCGGCCAGCACCGCGTTGCGCAGTTTGGGGTCGTAGTTGATGTTGAGGCCGTCGCTAGTTTCAATAAAGTGGTGCGCGGCCTCTTCTGCCCAACGGCTGGGGGGCACGTTGTGAAAGCCGGGCAGGCGGGTGGCGAGGGCTTCGGCGGCTTCGGCGCGGGTGGTCCAAACCGGTTTGCGGCCGATGAAGACAAGGATGACTTCGAGCCCGTCGGTTTCGATCACCGGTCCCACGTCGTTGAAACAGACACCAGTGATGCGGTTTGGGGCCATCTCCGTCAACGTCAATGCGATGAGGCCGCCACGCGAGGTGCCAAGGATCGCGGCTTTCTCGATGCCCAGATGATCGAGTAGTTCCTGTGAGTCTTGAGCTTCGCGCAGGAGATTGTAGGTGGTGAAATCTTCGGCCCACTCCGATTGGCCCCGGCCACGGTAGTCCATGCGGATCACGCGAGCGTCTTTGAGGTGGGGTCGCACGTAGTCAAAGTCGCTGGCATTGCGGGTAAGGCCGGAGAGGCAGAGCACAATTGGGCCGGGCCCGCCGGTGTCATCATAACAGAGCGACAGGCCGTCAGTGGTGGTGAAATGGGGCATCAGGAACTCGCAAGGTCGGGAATGCTGGTGAGGTCTGAGAGAATGTGATTGGGCGTCCAGGGGAGGCGGTCGACAGGCTCACCTGCGCGGTTGACCCAGGCGGTGGTGAAGCCATAGCCGGTGGCACAGCCCGCGTCCCAGCCGTTGGAGGACACAAAAAGCACTTCGTCTTTGGCGCAGTTGAAACGCTGGCCGACAAGGTCATAGACCAGGGCGGCGGGTTTGAAGACCTGCACATCTTCGACGCTAAGCACATCATCGAGAAATTCTTGCACGCCAGCGGACTCCACCGCGCCATTGAGCATGTCAGGCGAACCGTTGGATAGGATCGCGGTGTTCATGCCTGCCGCCTTGAGTTTTGCCAGCATGTCCGGCACCTCGGGGTAGGCGGAGAGTTCCCAATAGAGCGCCAGCAGGCGTTCGCTCAGCTCTGGGTCACCTTGCAGGCCAGAAGCCTCGAGCGCCCAATCGAGACCGTTTTGCGTGACCTGCCAGAAGTCAGTGTGGGCGTCGGCCACGGCGCGCAGCCAGGTGTATTGCAGCTGTTTCAGGCGCCAGTCGTTAGCAACCTTCTGCCAGTGTTTGGCAAAGGCTTCGCGGCCTGGCTCTGCGGCAGCTTCGCGGGCTGCGGCGGCGACGTCAAATAGTGTGCCGTAAGCGTCAAAAATGCAGGTGGTGATGGCCATGGTGTTCTCCCGTGTCGCGAGCAGATTGGCAGGTTTGACGCGGGGCGAAAAGGCCTGTTTTACAAATAGACGTGAGGCCTATAGGGTGCGCCGCTCAAGCCGGCTGGAAGGGTCGGGGCAAGCTGATAGATGGGACATTTTATGACCGCAGCAAAATCGGGCGATACCGTCCGCATCCACTACACCGGCACCTTAAGCGATGGGTCCACTTTTGACAGCTCCGAAGGTCGTGATCCGCTGGAGTTCACTCTGGGCAGCGGTCAAGTGATCCCAGGGTTTGATACGGCTGTAGACGGAATGACTGTGGGCGAGAAAAAAGTGGCAGAGATTCCTGCGGATCAGGCGTATGGACCGCGTCACGAAGAAGCAATTCAGGATGTGCCACGCGAGCAGATCCCGGCAGAGATCCCACTGGAGATTGGTCTTCAGTTGCAGATGCAATCCCCAACCGGTCAGGTTATGCCTGTGTCCGTTGTGGAGATTACAGACGAGGTGGTGAAGCTGGACGCGAACCACATGCTGGCCGGCAAAGACCTGACTTTCGCAATTGAGTTGGTGTCTATCAACTGATCGGTGGATTGGTTGCGGAAGTGTCGAAAGCCCGCCGGTGTCGGCGGGTTTTTTTTATGGGTTCAAGGAGTGCGGCTTTGTTGATCCACAATGAAATCGCCGCGTTTACAGGTTGCCAAACTATTGGTCAAAACCACTTGGCCGCCAAGCCGATTTTCACAGTGCTTTTCGAAATAGAACTCATGCAACATGGATTTCGCCCGCATTCCGAAAGAGGGTTCCGCGCTGCCTGTCACGGTGCTTTGCAGCGCGATGAAAACAATCACGAGACTTGTGGCCACCAATAAAGGTTCCGCCTTTTTAAGGCGGGGACGAGCGTTCAGAGTGTTGCCAGCCAGCAGGACCAAAATCCCTAAGCCGCCAAGGGCGAAAATGAGCGGTTGAAACTGCATTTATACAGATATCCATAATAACAGAAGACAGCAATTTGGCGCCGTATAGTGGGGTCGTTGGGTTCGCTCCAAGCCCTTTATTCATGATTTTTTACCGTGGCAGATATGCGGTTTTTGAATGCCAGCGTTAGGTATTTGATTTGATGATCAAATTTTTGGAACCTGAGATGATTTGCGTTCCAACGGATTGGCTAAGACTGATGTACGCTGGGGCTGAGCTTGGCCAAATAGGTGGAGGGTCAGCGCGGTACGTCACTTTGGCGTTGCGTTTGATCAGTCGAGAAGTCGTCGCGGATGCAATAGACGATACTGCCTGCCAGACGCACGATACCACCCAGATGGTTTGCGCAGTGTTTCTCAAAATAGAGATCGTGCAAGATCGACTTCGACGGGCTTTTCATTGGAGACTGCGCGCCGTCAGACACAGTTGATTGCAACGCCAAAAATATCGCCACCAAACTCAAAACAACAAGCAGGGGTTCCGCGCGGTTCAGGCGCGGCTTGGACGCGGTTGAGACGCTGGAGAGATAGACAAGAAGCAACACGCCTAGACCGGCGATCAAGAGAGCGACGAAGTGCATAGTGCGAAGTCCAGAGGTGGTGGGGGACGTGATTGCGCTTCATAGGGGGGCCGTGCGTTTTCTCCAAGCGGTAATTTTGAGCAGGATGCGCCCGCTTTTTGAGCGATTGCAGGCCGGGACCTCTTAGCATTGTGATATAATTTGCGAATTTCGCGCTGCTGCCGCTGACCCCTGGAGAAAAAATGTGCCGTATATGTGTTTTTGGGCGCTTTTCTTTTGCCCAAGCTGCGCTAGCTTGTGTGCTGGGAGGCGGTTTTTATGGATTTATGTTCAATTTTGCGACTCAGGTGGCCACTGTTGCAGGCGCCGATGGCGGGGGTGTCGACATCTGAAATGGCAGCGGCGGTGAGCAATGTCGGTGGGCTTGGGGCGCTGGGCCTTGGGGCGGCGGGCGTGGACGGGGCGCGGGCGATGATCCGGGCGGCGCGGGCGCTAACCGATAGATCAATCAATGCCAATGTGTTTTGCCATGCGCCGGCGCTGCGGGATGCGGATGTGGAAGCAGATTGGTTGGCCGCGCTGGCACCGACATTTTCGCGGTTTGGGGCGAAACCTCCGGCGGCGTTGCATGAGATTTACACCAGTTTTGTGGTGGATCGAGCGATGTGTGACATGCTGATTGAGGAAGCGCCGGGGGTTGTCAGTCTGCATTTTGGGCTGCCGGAGAAGGCGTGGATTGCGGAGTTGCAGGCGGCAGGCAATCTGGTGTTTGCCAGTACGACCTATGTGGTTGAGGCGCGGGCCTGTGAAGCGGCAGGTGTGGACGCGATTGTGGCGCAAGGCATTGAGGCAGGCGGCCATCGCGGGGCGTTCGACCCGGATGCCGAAGATGAGGCGCTGCCGACACTTGCGTTGGTTGAGCGGGTGGCGGCGGCGTGTGAGCTGCCGGTGATTGCGGCAGGCGGCCTGATGGATGGCGGTGATGTGGCGCGGGCTTTGGGGCGTGGCGCGGTTGCTGCGCAGCTGGGGACGGCGTTTTTGGATTGCACGGAGTCGGCAGCGGATGCGGCTTACCGCGCGGCGTTGCGGGACCCGGAGCAGGGGCCGCCGGTGCTGACCACATCTATTTCAGGGCGCGCGGCACGCTGTATGCGGAATGATTTCGTGGAGCTGGGTCAAGGTTTGCATGCCAAGGTGCCGGACTATCCTGTGACCTATGATGCAGGCAAGGCGCTGAATGCGGCGGCGAAGGCGGCAGGAGAGACTGGCTTTGGCGCGCAATGGGCGGGCACCGGCGTGGCGCGGATGCCGTCTGGTGGTGCAGCAGAGATTTTAGAAGCGATTGGCAGAGAGTTAGACGCGGCGCAGGCCTAACCCCAGAAACGCGAAATGCCCCGCGTGGGGGCATTTCAAAATTTGTGTATCGTCGCGGAGATCAGCCGCGATATTTGGACAGCAGCATCGAGCCGTTGGTGCCGCCAAAACCAAAGCTGTTGGTCATCACCGTGTCCAGGCCGGCGTTTTCGACGAGATCGGTGGCCACTTCATCTGGGTCGATCGCCGGGTCGAGGGTTTCCACGTTGATCGATGGCGTGATGAAGTCGCCGTCCAGCATGAGCAGGCAGAAGATTGCTTCCAGCGCGCCCGCCGCGCCTTGGGCGTGGCCGGTCATGGATTTGGTAGAAGAGATTGGCGGCGTGGTGCCTTCGCCAAAGACGCGGCGCACGGCTTCAACTTCGCCAACATCCCCCACTGGAGTGGAGGTGCCGTGGGCGTTGATGTAGCTGACCTTGCGGTCTTCTGGCAGTGTGGCTGTGGCCAAACGCATGGCGCGTTCGCCACCTTCACCAGATGGGGCAACCATGTCGTGACCATCAGACGTTGCGGCAAAGCCGGTCACCTCGGCGTAGATTTTTGCACCACGGGCCAGCGCGTGCTCGAGGTCTTCCAGAACCACAATGCCGCCACCGCCGGAGATGACAAAGCCGTCGCGGTCCGCGTCAAAGGCGCGGGAGGCTTTTTCCGGGGTGTCGTTATACTTGCTGCTCATCGCGCCCATGGCGTCAAACAGGCAGGAGAGCGTCCAGTCGAGTTCTTCGCCGCCACCGGCAAACATCACGTCCTGCTTGCCCATCATGATCTGCTCTGCGGCGTTGCCGATGCAGTGCAGGGAGGTCGAGCAGGCGGAAGTGATCGAGTAGTTGATACCTTTGATCTTAAAGGCGGTCGCCAGATTGGCGGAAATGGTCGAGCTCATGCATTTTGGTACGGCAAAAGGCCCAATGCGCTTGGTGGCGCCGGTTTTGGCGACAGTCTGGTGTGCCACCAGCATCGCCGAGGTGGAGGGACCACCGGAGCCAGCCACAAGACCAGTGCGCTCGTTCACAACCTGATCTTCAGAAAGACCGGCATCGGCGATGGCCTGTTGCATGGCGATATGGGCGTAAGCCGCGCCGGGGCCCATGAAGCGCAGGGTGCGTTTGTCGACCAGCTCTTTGATGTCGATGTCGAGGTGGCCTGCGATCTGGCTGCGGAAGCCGTGTTCGGCCATTTCAGCGCTGGCGGAAATGCCGGATTTGCCCGCTTTTAGCGAGGCGGTGACTTCTTCGGCATTGTTGCCAATCGAGGAAACGATACCCAGTCCGGTAACGACGACGCGACGCATGTGCGCTCTCCCTTAGTTTGTTGAGCACTATGTAGGGGATGAAGGGGGGGCGGCGCAAGGTGGGGTGTGGGAGCAGTTAGATTGAACCGCCTTTCGCTGTGAAGGACGGTAACTATATGCTTCTTAAGCTGAGTACAGTTTTGAGGAGATTGATTTGGAACTATTGATTTTTCTGGCACTGATGTTTGCAGTGGCGATCGCATACCTTCGCAGGCGCGCGCCCAAAATCTAAAGAATATCAAAGACCAAAGCCGGTCTCGGATGTGACGGTTCGTTCTTCGATGCCAGAAAGTCGCAGGCGGGCTTCTAGCGACAAGGCTGCCAGTGGTTCTTCGACGAGAGAAAGCCCGACAAGATTGGTAAGTGGGCGGGCCTATGTTGTCGATGGTGACACTTTGAAGATCTCAAAGACGCAAGTGCGCTTATTTGGCGTTGATGCCCCGGAAATGAACCATCCATACGGGCAAAAGGCTAAGTGGGCCATGGTGGCGCTGTGCAAAGGGCAAACTGTTTCAGCTGAGATAACCGGTGACGATGAATATGGCCGGATGGTTGCGAAGTGTACTCTGGAGGATGGGCGAGATTTGTCTGCAGAAATGGTCAAACAAGGAATGGCTATAGACTGGCCGAAATTCTCTGGAGGTGCTTATGCAAGTTTGGAACCGGAAGGTGTGCGCAAAAAATTGTGGCTGGCTGATGCCCGACAAAAAGGGCGGTTGCATGTTTGGGAAGCCTATGAAGCGCGCCAAGCGGAACGTCGGAAGCAATCGTAGAGCTTGGGACTGGCAGTCCTTTCGACTACGAGCCAACGCGCCCGCCCAGAGGGGGCGTTGCGGGCGCTGCCAAATCTCTAATTTGGCTTCAGTCGATAGTTTCTCACGCCAACCTTGCATCCACATAAAGAACATTGCGCTGGGTGCGTTCCAGGTCTGTGAGGACGCGGTAGGTTTCTTCGATCTGAGGCAGGGCGAGGATGTGCTCGGGCTTGCCGTCCGCCAGAATGGCGCCGTCGCGTAGGAGCACCAAACGGTCGCAAAATTTGGCGGCGAGATTCAAATCGTGCAGCGCGGCCATGACCACCGGCTTTTTGCGGTCCATCTCGTTGCGGATGGAGGTCAGGATGGAGAGCTGGTGGTGCAGGTCCAGCGCGCTTGTGGGTTCATCGAGCAGGATCACGTCTGGCGCGCGTACGATGGTTTGGGCCACCGCCACCATTTGTGCCTGTCCGCCGCTGAGATCAGCCACGCCACGGTTGGCGAGATGCGAGAGACCAAGGGCGTGCAGTGTGTCAGAGACGCGGTCGAGATTGTCATCGTTCACCCGCCATCCTGTGGTTTGTTTGAGCGCGAGTAGCACGCTTTCAAAAACCGACAGCAGCGCGTTGCAACCGTAGGCCTGCGGCATGTAGGCGACACGCTTGGCGCGGTCTTTGCGGCCCAGATGGGTGACGTCTTCGCCTGCGATGGTCAGCGTGCCGTTGGTGGGTGTGATCAGCCCGGCGATGGTTTTGAACAAGGTGGATTTTCCTGCGGCGTTGGGGCCGATAAGGCCTACGAAAGCGCCGGAGGGGATGTCTGTGATGGTCACGTCGTGCAACACGGTTGTGCGGCCATAGCCTGCGGACAGACTGGCGATGGTCAGGGTCATTGCAGGCGCTCCCGTCTTGAGCTGAGGATGATTGAGATGAAAATTGGAACGCCGATCAGAGATGTGATGATGCCGATGGGGTAGATGATGCCCGGCGTGATGGTTTTGGAGATCAGGGAGGTGAGCGACAGCACCAACGCGCCGACCATGGCCGAGAGCGGTACGAAGTAGCGTTGATCTTCGCCTACCAGCATGCGGGCGATGTGTGGCCCGACGAGGCCAACGAAGCCGACGGTGCCGACAAAAGACACGGCGGTGGCCGCAAGGAGCGAGATGCAGATCAGCATTTCGACGCGCAGGCGGCCGACGTCGACGCCCATGCTTTGCGCGGTGGCTTCGCCCATGCGCAGGGCGGTCATCGGCCAGGTGCGGTAAAGGCTGAAGGGGATGGCAAAACACAGCAGGATGGTGCCAAGGCCGATCTTTTCCCAGCTGGCGCGGCTGAGCGAACCCATCATCCAGAAGACAATGCGAGCGATCTGATCCTCAGAGGCCATGTATTGCATCAGCGCCAGCAGGGCGGAGAAGGTGAAGAAAATTGCGATACCAAACAGGATCATGGTTTCTGAGCCGACACCTTTGAGACGGGTGGCGAGCAGGATGAAGCCGCAGGTACAGAGCGCGAACACAAAGGCGTTTACGGTGACCAGCAAGGGGCCGACGGCGGGGATGACGCTGAAGCCGAGGACAATGGCCAGCGAGGCGCCAAAGCTTGCGGCGGCGGAGACGCCAAGCGTGAACGGTTCGGCCAGAGGGTTGTTGAGGATGGTCTGCATCTGTGCGCCGGCAACGGCCAGCAGTGCGCCGACAAGAACGGCGGTGACGGCGACGGGTAGGCGGTAATCCCAGACAATGACTTTTAACCGGGCGCCGTGGGACATTGGGTCAAAAAGCACTTCGGAAACGGTGGAAAGGCTGTAGCCGCCCGGGCCGGTGGTGATGTCCAGAAGGAAACTCAGGCACAGAAGGCCAAAGACAGCGGCGATGACGCCATAACGGCGGGACACGCGGGCGACATAGTCGTGGCGGATCGCCGTGGGATCAACTTCGAGGGTCACGGGGGAGGTCTCCGAGGAGGGAAAAAGAGGGTCCGGCCCCGCATGAGCGGAGCCGGGAGTTGGCGAGGGGGATTAGCCGCCAACCTTCAGACTGCCCCAGAACACGCCGGAGTAGTCGATCGGAAGGAACTTATCGTGCAGTTCCTTCATGGAGGCTTCTGGGTCCACGTCTTCAAACAGCTCCGGGTGCATCCATTTGGCAAAGGCCTGCATGGCGACGAAGTGATAAGGGCTGTTGTAGAATTGGTGGTAGACGGAGTGGAAACGACCGTTTTTCACAGCCGACAGTTCGCCCCAGCCTTCGCGAGAGGCAAGACCTGCGAGGCGTTCTTGTACTGCGGCAGGCTCCGCTTCGTAGCCAAAGAGAACGGCGGTGGTCGCCGGGTTTGCCTCAGACCAGTTGGCGCCGGTGCCGATGATGATTTCCGGATCATCGGCAAAGATAGCCTCAAGGCTGACGCTGGTTTTAAAACCTGGGAACTTCATAGAGCCCCAGTTGCGGCCACCTGCCAGATCAACCAGGCGACCAAGGTTGGCGGCACCGTAGGTGTTGCAGCATTTGTTCGGGTTATAGCCTGCGGCGTTTTCGATGAAGACAATCGGGCGGTCTTCAGCAGGGATCTGTGCCACGCGGGAGTAGATCTGTTTCATCTGACGCTGGTAGAAATCGCCAAACTCATCCGCCTGATCGCGTTTGTCAAAGATGCGCCCCATCAGCTGGATGCTGGGCACGGTGTTCTCTGTTGGGTTCTGACGGAAGTCGACAAAGACCGTGGCCACGCCGGCTTCGTCCAGTTTTTCAATGATGCCGCTTTCCTGCGCCTTGAGCAGGTTGCCGAGGTTCATGAACACCACTTCGGTGCCAAGCGCCACCACCGCCTCAAGGTTCCATTCGTCGGAGTAGGGGCTGCCGAAGCTCTTCAGATCAGCGATTTCCGGGTATTTGGCGAGATACTTGCGATAAGCGTCTGGGTCATATTTGACCATGTCGTCTTTCCAGCCGACGACGCGCTCAAACGGGTTGTCTTGGTCCAGTAGCGCAATCGAATAGATCATGCGGCCTTCGCCGATCACGACTTTGGAAGGGTTCTTTTCAACTTCGACAACGCGGCCCGCGACGTCGGTGACGGTGATGGTCTCTGCAAGGGCAATCGTGGCGGTTGTGACGGAAAACGTCACTGCTGCGGCAGCGGAGCAAAGACCCCGTGTCAGTGTGCTGACTTTCATGGGTCTCTCCTTGGGTATGTCGCGATAAGAGTCGCGATCTGGGCGCAAATGATATATATGTACTAAAAGAGTCAAGTAAATGAGTGAGGATTTCTTCAAAACGTGAGCAAAGCGGAAATCAGAGCTTTGGGTTCATTCTTTTTGGGGGGCGACGCCACTGAACTAGAAAAGGTCGGCGCCCTTTAATGCGCTGGTGGCGAAGGGAAGCCATAACGTCATTTTACTGGTTGCCGCGCTTTGCTCGAACGATTGCTTTCAATTGCTGCAGTGGGAATGAGGCTAACCATATGTCCATTGCGTTCCTTTCCCCGTGAAGCCGGCGTTTAACCCTGCTGTTAGGCGCTACGCTAGAGAACCGGATTGCCAAGTGGGCAATGCCTGACTCTGTAGGTGAAGGTGCAGGTAGTCCAACCAACGATCAGATCAGGCTTTATGAAAGGCGAGCTCAGGGTGGACTCGTCCTGTCGATCATGGGTGAATTTAGGGCGCGCCTCATTTTGCGGCCCCCCGTGCAATCTCATTCTAAACAATCACTCGGACGAGGGAAAACTTGAACGCTTTGCAAGAGCGTTCAAGTTCAGGTACCCGTTCGAGACCTTCACCATGTCAGCCTTTGGAAGCATCATGTCCAGACGATCACAGTTGCGATCCTCGTCTCCGATGACGCTGTGACGGATATCTGTCGAAGTCGGGATCATGTCGATCAAAGCTTCGCCGCAGCATAAGATTATTGCCAGTATCCTTTTTCTAAATCGTAATTGTCGAAGGTAGAGCGCGGTCTGCGATTGACTTCGCGTTCGCCAAATCATTTCCCAATGCACGCTGTTCGGCCTGGTCTTGAGGCAGGCCAAAGTCGATCCACCGTTGAACCAGCCGCTGTTTCAGTATCTCAGTTGGCACGTTCAACCGGATTGAGACATCCCAAAAGGTTTGCAGATCTTGCCAGACGGGTGCATCAAATAAGAGGTAGTTCCCCTCAATCACAACGCAGTCGCATTGGGCATCAACGACACCAGCCGCCGCACGCGAGAAATCTTCATCGCGATCAAAGGTTGGGTAGAAAACCCTGTCCACATGAGACAAAGCTTGGACCAATCGGAGGACACCTTCTGCATCGAAAGTTTCAGGCGCGCCTTTCCGGTGCAGCAAATTCAAATCTGACAGAACCCGATTGTCCAAATGAAAGCCATCCATCGGAACTACGGATGTCGAGCAGCCAGCTTGGGACAAGCTATCGGCCAACGCCCACGACAAGGTGGTTTTTCCCGACGCGGGCGGTCCCGCCAGAGCGATAAGTTTGCGTTTTCCGCTTTGGGGCGCTGTCAAAATCTGTTCCGACAGCGCCTGCGCGATGCTATGCTGTGCTGTCATCATGCCGCGTCCTGGGCGGGTGGCTCTTTAGCCCCTGTCATGAAGGCGACGGCATCGGACATAGTGTAGTCCTTGGGGTTGATCGTGCAGAGACGTTTGCCTAACCGATGAATGTGGATCCGGTCAGCGACTTCAAAGACATGGGGCATGTTGTGGCTGATCAGGATGATTGGGATACCACGGGCACGCACGTCCTTGATGAGCTCCAGCACTTTGCGGCTTTCCTTCACGCCCAAAGCTGCCGTAGGTTCATCCATGATAATGAACTTAGTGGCAAAGGCCGCGGCGCGAGCCACCGCAACCCCTTGGCGCTGCCCGCCAGACAGGGTTTCCACGGGTTGCTTGATGGACTGCACAGTCATCAGGCCCAGTTCAGTGAGCTTTTCTCGGGCGAACCTCTCCATGGCTTGTTTATCAAGCATGCGTAGGTACTTTCCAAGGAAGCCGGGTTTACGCAGTTCCCGACCCGTGAACATGTTGTCTGCGATGGACAATGCCGGAGACAGGGCGAGGTTCTGATAAACGATTTCGATCCCCAGTTCACGAGCCTCAATAGGTGAGGAAAAGTTGACCTGCTTACCTTCGATCAGGATCTCTCCCGCATCCGGAGAAGTGGCACCGCAAATCGCTTTGACGATCGACGATTTCCCTGCTCCGTTGTCACCAATCACTGCAAGGATTTCGCCAGGGAGTAATTCGAAATCTGAGTGATCAATAGCCGTTACGTGGCCGTAGCGTTTGACGACGCCTTTAGCTTGGACAACTGGTGTCATGCTGAAACCCTCCGGATCCATTGGTCAATTGCGACCGCGATAATGATAAGCCAACCGATTGCAAAAACTTGCCACAGCACATCGACACCGGCCATGCGCAGACCTGATTGAAAGACGCCGACGATCAATGCGCCAAAAAGCGCCCCCATGATCGATCCTCGTCCACCGAAGAGAGAGATGCCGCCTATGACAACAGCGGTGATGGATTGCAGGTTGCCTTCATAGAACGACTGCGGAGAGATTGATCCCACGCGTCCGATCGAAGCCCACCCAGCGATGGCGCAGACCAGACCAGCCAGCATATAAACGGAAACCAGCGTGCGTTCTGTGCGAATACCGGACATCTCTGCTGCTTCCATATCGTCACCGATGGCATAGACATGACGCCCCCAGGCCGTCTTGTTTAGCATGTACCACAACACAATGAAGATCAGGATCATGAGTATCACGCCAAAAGTGATGCGTGCACCGCCAATATTGACCGCGTTTCCGAAGAATTTCAAAAGCCCGGCGTGCTCATCAATGTCTTGGCTTCGAATGGATTGCGCGCCGGATAGCCACAGGTTCAACGCAAAGAAAATGGACCACGTGCCCAGCGTCGTAATGAATGGCGGCAGTTTAATCTTAGTAATCAACAGGCCGTTCATGGCCCCCGCTAACATACCGCCAGCACAGCCGACGATGATCGCAATCGGCGCAGGCACACCCATATGGACAGCCAGATTTCCCATGATCACCGACATCAGGATCATGATCGCCGCGACCGACAAGTCAATGCCAGCGGTAATGATAATAAGGGACTGCGCAGCAGCCAGTATGCCGATTATTGAAACCTGCTGCATGATCAGAGACAGGTTGAACGCGGAAAAGAACCGTCCCCCTGCGATGATCCAGAACACCGCTAGGCTCAGTATCAATACTATCACCGGTACGAAAGTTGGATTGTTGTGCAATATGTGTTGGACACGTTTTAGCAACGTGTGGCGGGTTTCGAACCGTGCGACTTGTGTATCGCTACCGTCCAAGACCTGTTCGTAGCCTGGTTTGGTTGTCATGGCGATCTCCCTCGCCCCCAGCTTAAGCTGGGTGCTGAGTGTGTTCAAAGGTATCGGTAAATAAATTAATCCAGGGCGATGAGCGCCCTGGACCATTTCTTGATTAGTGTGGTGTCAGCCCCAGCACTTACCCAGACCCTCGGCCGAAGTGAGGGATGGAATGCCATCAATAGGTTCGTCGGTGATCAGCTCGACACCAGTGTTGTAGAAATCCAACCCTTCGGTGTTACGTGGTTTGGCACCGGTTTCGGCCCACGTCTTGATCGCATCAATGCCAAGCGACGCCATAAGAAGAGGGAACTGCATTGATGTGGCGCCGATCACGCCTTCCGAGATGTTCTGCACGCCGGGGCAACCACCATCCACAGAAACAATCATAACGTCGTTTTCACGCCCCACGGATTTCAATGCTTCATAAGCGCCGGCGGCGGCAGGTTCGTTGATTGTGTAGACTACGTTGATTTCCGGGTCGATCTGCATCAGGTTTTCCATTGCAGTCCGGCCGCCTTCTTCGTTGCCGTTGGTCACATCATTGCCAACGATGCGCGGATCGTCTTCGTCGCCAATGTCGGTCGGGTCTTTGATGTCGATACCAAAGCCCTGAAGAAAGCCATTGTTGCGCAGGTAATCAACAGAGATTTCGGACGCATTCAGGTCGAGCAGCGCGATCTTGGCGTTTGCAGCTTCATCTCCCAATTTGGCAGCAGCCCATTCACCGATGAGCACACCGGCCTTGAAATTGTCGGTAGCGAATGTTGCATCCGCGACGTTGGCAGGCTCAAACGGCGTGTCCAGCGCGATGACCAAAGCACCTGCGTCACGCGCCTGCGAGATCACTGGCGTTAGTGCGCGACTGTCGGTCGGTGTGATCAGGATACCTTTGGCCCCAGACGCAATGCAGGTTTCCACAGCAGCGATCTGGCTTTCGACGTCGCCGTCGATTTTGCCTGCAAAGGTAGACAGGTTAATTCCGTTTTCCTTAGCCGCGGCTGTTGCGCCTTCTTTCATCTTTACAAAGAACGGATTGGTGTCGGTCTTTGTGATCAAGCAAGCGTTGATATCTGCGTAAGCCGCGCCAGCCATCGTGGTCAGGGCAATGACCGAAGAAGTCATTAGGTTTTTCATGGTTTCCTCCCATCCATGTCAAATCAATTGTGTGGCCGCCTCCATGCTAGCCACCCACCTGCTCGAGTGCAGGCTGAGGCATAAAAAGCCAGATTCTGACATCTCTGTCAATTAGTTTGTAAACTTTACTAACAAAATAATTCGATCTACCTTCACATTAGATAACGAGGAATATAATGTGCCCGACATGGATGGTGACATGACAAGAAGACGACGCGGCGGCGTTAATCAAAGCGGGCTGCGTGACCATAATGAACGTCTGATCCTATCCGTTCTGCAACGCTATCAAACGGTTCCGGCCGCAGAACTGGCCCGGCGAACTGGCCTCTCCAAACCCACCGTTTCGACAATCCTGCGCAACCTTGAAGAAGATGGGCTTGTTCGACGCGGAGACCCAGTCCGCGGCAAGGTTGGTAAACCATCCATACCCATTGAACTGGATCCTGACGGTGCTTTTTCCGTGGGCCTGAAAGTCGGGCGTCGCAGCGCAGATTTGCTGTTGTTGGATTTCGCTGGAAACGTACGCGAACAACTGCACACTACTTTTGACTATCCTATGCCCGACGCCGTCTTTGGGTTCTTGGAAGCCGGGTTAACCGACCTGCTGGCAAATCTCTCAAGTAACCAGAAGCGTCGTGTCTGCGGGATTGGGATCGGCACGCCGTTTGAACTCTGGAAATGGCACGACCTGACTGGCCCGTCAGTTGAAAAATTCCGCTCATGGAAAGACGTGGATTTTGCAAAGGAAGTCGCCCGGTTCAGCGATCTACCGGTTTTTGTCGCGAATGATGCCACAGCAGCTTGCCATGCAGAGCACCTGTACGGACGAGGTAAAAAGTATCGCGACTTTGCTTATTTCTACATCGGCTCTTTCATTGGCGGTGGCATTGCCTTGAATGGCACCGTGTTTGAGGGAAACCAAGGAAATGCAGGTGCGCTGGGCTCCATGCGTACCACTGGCCCGTTGGGTGAAAGTCAGCAGTTGATCGACACGGCCTCACTACATCTGTTGGAGGCGCGATTGACAGAAGCTGGTCTTGATCCAAAGCTCATGTGGCAAAAGCCACAGGATTGGAGCGGTCTTTCCCGATATGTTGATCCCTGGATAGGGGAAACAGCCCAAGAGCTGGCAAAGGCGTCGCTGTCGATATGTTCGGTTATCGATTTCGAAGCGATCCTGGTCGATGGTGCCTTTCCATCTGAAGTTCGCGAAGAACTGGTTGAACGGGTTCGCCGGTATTTGGTCAATCAGGATAAGCGCGGATTGATCGCCCCGAAAGTCGAAATCGGAACTATTGGAGAAAATGCTCGTGCAATTGGTGCTGCGAGCGGCCCAATTTTCGCGGAATACCTTCTGAATACAAATGCGGGATTGTCGTCGATCTGATGTACAATACTCTGTTTTGAAAGCAGACCTTTACAAGACCTAAGGAAGTGACCGTTTTGTCCGCAGAGTTGCCATTTGACCTTGGAAACTAAGAAGCTCCCGGAGATATCTTCGGGAGCTTCTTTCTGTCTAGATTTGATGTAATCTGCGCAGATTACTCAGCCGCCAGACCAACCTTCATGTCTTTGACTTCATAGATCTCTTCGCCGTCAGCAAAGACTTTACCGTTGGCCACGCCAAGCTTCAGCTTGCGGTCGATGATGCGGGTGAAATCCACATGGTAGGTCAGCATTTTGCGGTCTGGTTTGACCATTCCCTTGAGCTTCACTTCGCCCACGCCCATGGCCATGCCTTTGCCGGGCATGCCGCGCCAGCCGAGGTTGAAGCCGGTCAGCTGCCACAGGCCGTCAAGGCCAAGACAGCCAGGCATGATTGGGTTGCCGGGGAAGTGGCACTCAAAGAACCAAAGGTCCGGGGTGATGTCGAACTCTGCAACAACGTGGCCTTTGCCAAATTCACCGCGATCGGCGGAGATGTCGGTGATGCGGTCCATCATCAGCATGGGCGGCGCAGGCAATTGCGCGTTGCCGGGACCAAACAATTCGCCACGGGCGCATTTCAGCAGGTCGTCTTTGTCAAAGCTCGTGGGATGGTCGGCCATTCTGGGAGGTCCCTTGTCATTCTGGGGTTGGTTTTGCTTGCTTTATCACCTGCCAGTGTGGTCCTGCAAGGCAATGTCGCCGTGCGAGCCGGAGCTGCAAATCTGTTTGCGACTCATTTTCATTTGAACTCTGGCAGGTTTTTGCGCTAAATATATAGCTGACGCACAGGAATATACAGATGACCACTGAGGCACTTCGCAACGGCACCCAATGGCTCGCATCGGCTGGACTGCGCCCAACACGACAACGTGTGGCGCTGGCGGCGTTGCTTGTCGGTGATGGAAACGACAGGCATGTAACGGCGGAAAGTTTGTTTGCGTCGGTGCGTGAGCACGGAGACAGGGTGTCTTTGGCCACTGTGTACAACACGTTGCGCGCGTTTTGTGACGCTGGGTTGATGCAGGAAATCACTGTGGATGGTGCCAAAAGCTATTTCGACACCAACACCGGCGATCATCCACATTTCTTCTGGGAAGATGACCGTGTGTTGACCGATGCGCCCGCCGAAGAGCTTGAGATTTCCCGTTTGCCCGGCGCGCCTGAAGGGGCAGAGATTTCCAAGATTGACGTGGTGATCCGCCTGCGTCGCACTTGAGCGCGACGCTGGGTCAAACATTTCTGAGAGCAATTGTCCTTGATTTGGGCCTGTGACAGCATAGGCGCAGAGCAGGGAGGATGTGTCATGAAAGCAGTGACGTGGCGGGGCTTTGGGCCTGCGCGGGAAGTTTTGCAAATTGAAGATCTGGCGGTGCCCATACCTACGCCTGGCGAAGTTTTGGTGCGCGTGGCGTTTTCTGGTGTTAATCCGTCTGACTGTAAAGCGCGCGGTGGCGCGCGGCCTGGTGTGACCAAACCACCGTTTGAGGTGATAGTGCCGCACAGCGATGGGGCTGGTGTGATTGAAGCGGTTGGTGAAGGCGTTGATGCGGCCCGTGTGGGTGAGCGTGTATGGCTTTGGAATGGGCAATGGCAACGGCCTTTTGGCACCTGTGCGGAGTACATCGCGGTACCTGCAGCGCAGGCCATTGCCTTGCCTGATGGTGTGCCGCTGGAAGACGGTGCAGTGATAGGGATTCCGGGGCTCACGGCAGCACAGACGGTGTTTGGCGGGGGCGATGTGACGGGGCAGACTGTACTGGTCTCTGGCGGCGGCGGATCTGTGGGTTTTCTGGCGGTGCAGCTTGCGGCCTGGGGCGGGGCGACGGTGATTGCCACTTGTGGCACGCGCGATATGGATCGTGTGAAGGCTGCAGGCGCGGCACATGTGTTTGACTATGCCAGCCCGACATTGGCGGCGGACATCTTGGCCGTGTGTGACGGTTTGGATCGCGCCGTGGAAGTGGAGCTGGGGCCAAACCTGCTGTTGTTGGCCGAGGTGATGAAACCCTTGGGTACAATTGCGGCCTATGGGTCAGCCAAAGACATGGCACCGGAAATGCCGTTTGGGCCGATGCTGTTCAAGGCTTTGAAGCTGGATATCTCGTTGATCTACATTCTGCCGCTCGCGGAACGTGCGGCGGCGATTGCGCGGTTGCATGGGGCGTTTGCGGATGGGGCTTTGAAGCTTGACGCGCCCAATGTGTTTGCCTTGGAAGAGGCGGCTGCGGCACATGAGATGGTGGAGGCCGGAGGGCGCACGGGGGCCGTGTTGGTGAAGTGCTGAGCCGCTAAGTCAGACCTTCGAGGCCAAACCACTGCGGCAACACAGACATGACCCGTCGCCAGAAACCTGCGTCCGGGTCTTTGGTGACCACTGTGGGGGCGACTGCCTTGGGTTGGTGTGTCCACTGTAGACCTTTGTCCTCGGCGGTGACCTTATAGGCAAACTCGTTGAGGTTTTTATCCAAGTTTCTCAAAATGCTACGGGCGTAGGCGGGGCTGTCCACCAGAAGGCCGATTTCCGCGTTTGTCTTGATTGAGCGCGGGTCGAGGTTGAGAGAGCCGACCAGCACAGACGTGTTGTCGATCACAGCCAGCTTGGTGTGCAGCGTGATGTGAGGTGGGTTCTCTTGGTCTGTGAGATTGAGCGCTGCAATGGCGTCGTGACGCAATTCGTAAAGCTCAACACCTGCGGCTAGCAGGTCAGCGCGATGGCGGGCGTAGCCGCCATGTACATAGGCGTGGTTTGTTGAGGCCAGCGAGTTGGTCACGATCCGCAGCTTTATGCCGGAGTGGGCCAGGTTGGCATAGAAGCGCGCGCCGTAGTCTTCGGGCACAAAGTAAGGGCTGATTAGGGTGACCTGTGATTTGGCTTCACCAATGGCGGCAAAGAAAGCTTCGCCCAAGATATGCGGGCCTTTGCCATCTGGATTGCGCAGCTTTTGAGGGGTGTCGGCAATGATGCGCGAAGTACCCCGGAATGGGGCAATCTTTCGTTTGGTAATGTCTTGGAGGTAAGGCGTGTTGATCGCATTGATGTAGGCGGCGACTTCGGGGCTGTCGGGATTATAGGCCCAATCAGAGAGGGTAATCTGTGGCGGCTGCGGCGCGGATTTAGCGCGGAGGTTGGCGACGGGGATGGCGTAGGTATCGTTCCAGTAGGTGTCAAAGATTGGGTTGATCTCGGCCGCCTCAGAGCCAAAGACCGCGAGGTCGTAATCCGCAAACACCTCAGTGGGTTTCAGCTCGTAGTATTCATCGGCAAAGTTGCGCCCGCCGATGATCGCCATGTCGTTGTCGACCACAAAAGTTTTGATGTGCATGCGCCGGTTTACGCGTTTGAAATCCCACAGAAACCCCATGGCTTTGGGTGCATTCCGCGAGCTGGGGTTGAAGATGCGGATGTCGATATTGGGGTGGGTGTCGAGCACGGCGAGGTCGGTGTCGTCTGCGGTGGTGAAGACGTCATCCACCAAGAGACGCACGCGGACGCCGCGATTGGCGGCGTCAAACAGGCGGTGGGTAAGGATGCCACTGGCGGTGTCCGGTTTGATCAGGAAGGTGGCAATGTCGATGCTTTGCCGCGCGCTTTCGATCATGCGCAGGCGGGCGCCGAGCGCGTCGGTGCCGTTGGTGAGTTCGAAATAGGCGGACTGGGTGCCGGTTTGCGCGGATACCGCGCGGCTGACTGCGTCTGAAGAGGTATCGGCGGTGAGGGCGTAGGAGGGCGTGCGCGGGGCGTCAAAAGGCACTTTTGCGCAGGCTGTTAGGGTCAGGGAGGCCGTAAGGGTCGCGATAATACGCGTGCTGCGTAGGCTTAGAACCACTGACCGGGTTCCATCAGGCCGAGGTCAAGCAATTGGCGGGAATGCCAATCAAAGCGCACAGAGTTGTGCCAAGTGAATTCTTCAATGTCGAACGTTGAGCCCGGGTTGGCTTTCAGAGCTTTAGCGGTGCGGAAGGAGCAGACTGCGGCCGTCAGGTTGTTGTGCCAAGGGCAGGCGTAGGTGTTGTATTCTTCATCGGTGAACGTGAAGTCGTCGCGCAGTTTCAGGCCGAGTTTGGCGCGGAAGATCGAAATCCGGTCGATCTTGCGTTTGTTGGCTGGGATGTGTTCTTCAAACCGCCATCGTAAACCACCAAAGAAGTCCAGTTGCCGTTCTTTCGGGTGGTTGTGGTTGTCTGTATCAAGGCGCGCCAGGGCGTAATATCCAGAACGGTCTAGTTGTGCGTCTTCCAAAGACACGGCGTTGGGGGCATGTTCTAGGTTGGGGGCATATAAATCTATCACATAGGTGAGCATCGCATCGCGTTGCTCTTCCGTGTGGAAGGCCAGCATCTCGCCGATACCGCGGGTCTCGCAAAACGGATAAAAAAGATACTCGGCGTTAAAACAGTAGTAAATCCAGAGGGATGGCGCGGCGTCTATGACTTTGTTGATGGCATCCTTCATACGCTGCCCGCGCGGGGCGTCCATTGTTATGCGCGGGCACAGCACTGACAGTTCTTCAGAAAGAGAGAATGCAGCGGGCATAAATACGATGACTTTTTTGAAACCAAGGTCGAGGTGATGATAGAGCGTGCTTTCAATTTCGATATCGTCTTCGACGAAGATCAAAGCCACAGGGCCCTTCGCCAACTCTGATTTGCTATCGCGCAGAAATTGCTCCACCGAGTCGTATGTCATGCGCGCCTCATTTTGCGTGTTTTTGTCCTTGTTGCGCTCAAAATCCGCTAAAAGCGAGCGCATTGCAAGCGCCCCTGGTTTTCTGTAGGGAAGCGCCTTGAAACAGCTACAGGATATGTCCCATGGCCGAGAACACCACTGCTGAGAAAAAGAAGCTCTTCATCAAAACCTACGGGTGTCAGATGAACGTTTATGACAGTGAACGCATGGCTGAGGCTATGGGTGGTGCGGGCTATGAGACCACGGACACGCCGGATGATGCAGACATGATCCTGCTCAACACTTGCCACATTCGCGAAAAGGCCGCCGAGAAGGTTTATTCGGAGTTGGGGCGGTTCAAGGGGCTGAAGGCGGAGAAGCCGGACCTGAAGATTGGCGTTGCGGGCTGTGTGGCGCAGGCTGAAGGCAAAGAGATCATGCGTCGCCAGCCGTTGGTCGATTTGGTTGTAGGACCGCAGGCCTATCACCGCCTGCCGGAGATGGAAGCCAAGACGCAGGAAGGCGTAAAGGCGCTGGACACGGATTTTCCTGAAGAAGACAAGTTTGAGAAGCTTAAGGGCCGCTCCAAAGCAAAGCGCCAGCCAGCGGCGTTTTTGACTGTGCAAGAGGGTTGTGACAAGTTTTGCGCCTTCTGCGTGGTGCCGTATACCCGGGGTGCTGAGGTGTCCCGCCCGGTGGATCGCGTGGTTACAGAGGCGCGTGATTTGGTGGAACGCGGTGTGCGCGAGATCACCCTATTGGGGCAGAATGTGAACGCCTACCACGGGGCACACGGCGGCGGCGATATGACTTTGGCCGGGTTGATCTGGGAGCTGGATAAGATCCACGGTCTGGAGCGTATTCGTTTCACCACTAGCCACCCGAACGACATGATGGATGACCTGATTGAGGCGCATGGTACCTGTTCCAAGCTCATGCCCTATCTCCATCTGCCGGTGCAGTCAGGTTCCAATAAAATCCTGAAGCGCATGAACCGCAGCCATGATCGTGACAGTTACATCAAGTTGATTGAGCGTATTCGTGCGGCTCGGCCGGACCTGCTGTTGTCCGGCGACTTCATTGTTGGTTTTCCAGAAGAGACCGAAGCCGACTTTCAGGACACAATGGATTTGATCCGTGAAGTGAAATACGGGCAAGCCTATAGCTTCAAATACTCTACTCGTCCGGGGACCCCAGCTGCGGAGCGTCCGCTGGTGGATGCCGCTGAAGCAGATGACCGTTTGCAGCGACTTCAGGCCCTGCTTGGTCAGCAGCAGAAAGAGATCCAGAACGGTATGGTTGGTAAAGAAGTAAACGTTCTTTACGAAAAAGCCGGCCGTCTAGAGGGGCAAATGGTTGGAAAGTCCGACTATCTGCACGCGGTCTATGTGGCTGATCCTAAGGGGCAAATCGGTGACATCAAACGGGTGAGAATCGTGGAAAGCGCGGCGAACTCTCTCGGTGGTGTTTTGATCTGAGATTGACCTTGTGTCGGAAACAATCTTGGTTAATCTGAGAATATTGATGCGCGCGTTCTGCTTTGAGTAGGGCGTGCGTGACACATTTTGGACATATTTTAGGGCGCTGGCCACGCGAATTAATGATTTCTTCTTCACATGAGTGGCAACTCGGTGCATCTTGATGGGATATAGAAAGCTTTGATTTAGAACACTGTTTCAAGAAAATGGCTTTCGGGGGATAGGAGAGGTACTCGCTGTGGCGAACAAAACCAAACAATTGGCGCGGGCGGCGCTTGGAGGTGCGGCGGCTGCCTGTGTTGCGCTTCTGGCCATTGCTCAGCCCGCTGCGGCCCAAAACCAACGCACTGTTCTGGGCCAACCTTACGTGCCAACCGTCTGGGTTGATCCGGATGGGTGTGAACACTGGGTGATGGATGACGGTGTCGAAGGCTATATGACCCCGCATGTGAACCGTCAGGGTATCCCGGTGTGTCGCCGTGGTAATGTTTGTGGTGTGATGAATTCTGACCAGTTCTTTGCCACTGACAAATACGGGATCAATTCAGCAAATAAGCAGCGATTGGCGGAGTTTTTCAACAGCTCGACTGCGTCGGCGTTCATTATTGCCGGTCACACTGACAGTCGTGCCAGCGATGATTACAATATGCGTCTGAGTTACAACCGCGCCAATGCAGTTGCGAAAGTGGCGCGCGGCACAGGCGCTCGTGTGGTGGATGTGCGTGGCTATGGTGAGCGTATGCCAAGGGCGACCAATCGCACTTCTGCGGGCATGGCGGAGAACCGCCGTGTCGAAATCATCTGTCTGCGCTGAGGGAGTGGCGATATGAAACTGACCAAAAGCGTTCTGCTTCTCGGTGTCGCTGTGAGCCTTTCGGCTTGCATCGACAACAAAGTTGACAAGACCGTGGACAACTTCACCGATGACGGCCACCTCAGCAATCTGATTGCCGGTATCTGGGTGGACCCTAACGGCTGTGACCATTGGATCATCGATGACGGTGTTGAAGGCTACCTGTCTCAGCGTCTGGACCCATATGGCAAGCCAGTCTGTTCCGGTGCGGCCCCTCCCGGCGTGGCCACCGGTCCGTTCAAAGCGGGTGCGGGTATCGGCGACTGGATCTGATCCGCATCGCTTAAACGTTCCAAAGGTCGCCTGGGTATGGCGGCCTTTTTTCTTGGCGAAACCCTGCCATATGTGTCCGCGTCACGGAAAATTCACGCCCGCCCGCTTGCACCTGCCTGCGTAACTTGGCACCATGGGGCTATACCTTTCTTCACAGGAGATGTGATTGCCCACAGGCACCATGACACCACCGCCTTCATCCGATACGCCGAAAAAGACCTCGGTGGAATTTCCGGACAACCGACTGCTGATTGAGCTTTGCGGCGAATATGATCGCAATCTCGCGGATATAGAGCAGAAACTGGGTGTGCAGATTCTGCGACGGGGAAACCTGCTCGACATCCATGGCGAAGAGGTAGCCCAGACCGAGGCGGCCGAGGTTCTGGCCGCGCTCTATACCCGTTTGGAAAGTGGCAAATCCGTTGAGGGTGGCGACATTGATCGCGAGATTCGCATGGGCGCTTCTGAGGAAGACACCGGCGTGCGGGACGGCGACCAAATTGAGATGTTCAAAGGCGGCGCGGTTGAAATCAAGACCCGCAAAAAGCTGGTTGAGCCGCGCACCGATGCCCAGAAATCTTATGTGCTGTCGCTGTTTGACAATGAGCTGGCTTTTGGCATCGGCCCGGCTGGTACGGGGAAGACCTACTTGGCTGTGGCTGTTGGCGTGAGCATGTTCATCTCCGGTCAGGTGGATCGGATTATCCTATCGCGTCCCGCTGTAGAGGCGGGCGAGAAGCTGGGCTATCTGCCCGGTGACATGAAAGACAAAGTCGACCCCTACATGCAGCCCTTGTATGATGCGCTGAATGATTTCCTGCCCGCCAAACAGCTGGGTAAGCTGATCGAAGAGAAAAAGATCGAGATTGCGCCGCTGGCCTTCATGCGCGGGCGTACGCTGTCCAATGCCTTTGTGGTACTGGATGAGGCGCAGAACGCTACCACTATGCAGATGAAGATGTTTTTGACTCGTCTGGGAGAGGGGTCTCGCATGGTTATCACTGGCGACCGCAGCCAGATTGACCTGCCACGCGGAGTACCTTCTGGGCTGAAGGATGCTGAACGCCTGCTAAGCAAAATTCCGAACATCAGTTTCAACTATTTCACCGCCGATGACGTTGTGCGTCATCCGCTGGTGGCGGCGATCATCAAGGCCTATGACGCGGATGCGGTGCGGGCGTTGGCGGACAGAGAGAAGAAAGAAAAGAAAGCGTGAGGCTGAGCGACTTGCCCGATTTGGGAGACCGACCGGGCATAAAAAAGCTTGCGCGACTTGTTAACGCCTATCAGGAACTTGGTGGTTTTTCCAATTGCGCGGAGGTCGTACGGCTTTCCGAGCGCGCAACGCTTGAGGATCTGCAGATCGAGTTGTTTTTGGACTACCGGGCGGGCAATCATTTGGGCGACGATAGTGTGGTTGCAGTAAATGAAGAGTTGTATCCACAATTTTTACGGATTTTGTCGCTAGAGAATTGAATGCAAATGCTGACGGACACAATTATCGACGATGACCGCTGGGATGCCGTGGCCTTTGAAGAGCTTGCCGAAACGGCAGCGCAAGCGGCGTTGTCGCATCTGGGTCTAGCGCCGTCTGATTTTGAGATCGCGGTGCTGGCCTGTGACGACGCGCGCATAGCTGTGCTGAACGCGGATTTTCGTGACAAGGACAAAGCCACCAATGTGCTGAGCTGGCCGAGCGAGGAGCGTGGCGTGGATGTGGATGGCGACGTGCCGAAATTGCCGGAGCAAAGCCTGCCGGGCATGCCCGAGGAGCTGGGGGACATTGCGATTAGCTTTGACACCTGTGCGCGGGAGGCGGCAGAAGCGGGCAAGCCGATGGCGGATCATGTAACGCATCTGATGGTTCACGGAACCTTACATCTTTTAGGCTACGACCACATACGTGACAAAGATGCCACGTTGATGGAAGGTTTAGAGACCACCATACTTGGCAAAATGGGTCTGGCAGACCCATATGTGATCAAATAGCGGGCAAAATACCGCAAAAACCTTGGAAAGGGCCCATGGGCGACAGTGCAGACGGATCTTCTAACGCAGCGCCAAGCGCGCAGCCAGAAGGCCAGAGAAGTAAACCGAAGGGCTGGGTAAGCCGCCTGTTTGGTATGAGTGATACCCCGGAAACCGTGGCGGAGCGCCCGGTGGCCGCAACCACGCCGATGCCGCAGGCGCATGGTATGATGAACCTGAGACGGATGCGGGTCGAGGATGTGGCGGTGCCCAAAGCCGATATTCAATCGGTGCCCACCGTTATTACAAAAACAGAACTGGTGCAGCTGTTTCGCGACAGTGGCCTCACCCGACTGCCGGTGTATGAGAACACTTTGGACACACCAGTGGGTTTTGTGCACCTGAAGGATTTTGCTCTGCGTCATGGGTTCAATGGCGACAATGCCAAAGACTTTGACATCACCAAAGTTCTGCGTCCCTTGCTGTTTGTCCCCCCAAGCATGTCGATCGGTGTTTTGCTCACCAAAATGCAGGCGGAGCGTCGGCATATGGCGCTGGTTATTGATGAATATGGCGGCGTCGACGGCTTGGTGACCATCGAAGACCTGATTGAGCAGGTCATTGGGGAAATCGAAGACGAGCACGACGTTGAAGAGGCTGACCTTTTTATTGAAGAAAAACCTGGGTGCTTTCTCGCACTGGCCAAAACGCCTTTGGAAGAGTTTGAAGCCGCTGTCGGTCGGTCTTTGAGCCATCACGAAGAGGTCGATCCGGAAGAGATCGACACACTTGGCGGGCTGGTCTTTATGCTCGCAGGACATGTCCCCGCGCGTGGCGAGGTCGTTGAGAGCCCCGATGGCGTAGAGTTTGAGGTGGTGGACGCCGATCCGCGCCGGATCAAGCGGCTGCGGGTGTTCCTGCCAAGCCCATCGGTGGTGGTGCAGGATGGCTGACGGCGCTTTGCGCCGCCGGTTGCAGGTTGTGCCTCTCAAAATGCTGTTGCGCGGTGGCACGCTGGGAGCGGTGGCCGCGTTGGGGCACCCGCCCTTTGATCTGTGGTTTTTAACGCTCCTTGGCTTTGCCGCAGCATTTTACCAGTTGATGCGCGTGGATGCCGGTCGGTTGGCTTTTGTCCTGGGGCTGGGCTTTGGCATCGGTTATTTTGTCCTGTCCTTAAACTGGATCGTGGAGCCGTTTTTTGTCGATCCGTGGCGACACGGATGGATGGCGCCTTTTGCGATCACGTTTTTGGCGGCGGGTTTGGGGCTGTTTTTTGCGGTGGCCTTTTGGAGTGCGAAACGTCTGAGCGTTGCAGGCGGAGCGGTGGTTTTGACGCTGACGCTTGCGGAGGTGATCCGGGCCTACCTGTTCACAGGATTTCCCTGGGCCATGCCCTCTTATGTGTTGATAGATCAGGGGGTTGCCCAAGGCGCAGCGATAGTAGGGCCGCATGGGCTGAATTTGCTGTTCTTTGTCGTGGCCTGGAGTCTCGCATGGGCGGTGTTCAGTGGGGAGCGTCGGGATGTTTGGAGCGTTGCTGCGCTGGCCATGATCGCCGGGCTTGCCGTGCCCGTGGCGTCGCCAAGCCCGTCGATCTCCGAAGAACGACCGGTTGTGCGACTAATCCAGCCAAATGCGCCGCAGCATCAGAAATGGGATCCGCAATACGCTGGCTTGTTCTTTGAGCGGATGGTGAAATTCACCCGTACAGGGGAAGAGCGGCCGGACCTCATCGTGTGGCCTGAAACAGCGGTACCTGTTTGGCTGCATAACGCGGCGAACACGCTGGGGATCATCTCCGGCGCGGCGGGCGATGTGCCGGTGGTTTTGGGGATCAACCGCGCCGAAGGGCGGCGGATTTTCAACGCTGCAATCCTGATGGACTCAGAAGGGCAGGTCGCGGAGACCTATGACAAGCATCATCTGGTGCCGTTTGGCGAGTACATCCCCTTTGGAGATTGGTTGAGCAAGATCGGGATTCAGGGGTTGGCCAGCCGAGACGGCGGCGGGTTTTCCCGCGGCGCGGGCGCGGATGTGCTCGATTTGGGTGCATTGGGCAAAGCGTTGGTGCTGATTTGTTATGAGGCGGTGTTTCCGCAGGATGTGCGCGCGGCCCCTGAACGGCCTGCATTCATTTTGCATCTCACCAATGACGCCTGGTTTGGCAATTTCTCCGGACCCTATCAACACCTCGTGCAGGCGCAGATGCGCGCGATTGAAAGTGGCTTGCCAGTATTGCGTGCTGCAAATACCGGCATCAGTGCTGTGATTGATTCACAGGGGCGCGTGCTGGATGCATTGCCGCTTAACACAGAGGGGTTTTTGGATGTGGCCTTGCCAGAGGCGTCGCCTAAAACCCTTTATGCGAAAGGGGGCGATCTGCCTTTGGTTCTTGTGGTTGTATTGCTGCTGTTAATAGCGCTTTTACTGCATCGGCGCAAAACGCATTGACCCTGCGCGAACGGAGGCGTAAGCCAAGGTAGTTTTTGTCGCCACAACGGCTTCCTGACGTGGCGATCGACTTTCAATGGAGCACTTCATGACACGACAGAACTACACGTTTACTTCCGAAAGTGTTTCGGAAGGCCACCCAGATAAGGTTTGTGACCGCATCTCGGACGCCGTTTTAGATGCCTTTTTGGCAGAGGAACCAGAGGCACGTGTGGCGGCGGAAACGTTTGCCACAACGAACCGGGTGGTGATTGGTGGCGAGGTTGGTCTGTCAGATCAAGACAAGCTGCATGATTACATGGAACGCATCGACGAGATTGCACGCGCCTGTATCAAAGACATCGGTTACGAGCAGGACAAGTTCCACCACGAGACTGTGGAGATCACCAACCTGTTGCACGAGCAGTCCGCGCATATTGCGCAGGGTGTGGATGCGGCCGCCGACAAAGACGAAGGCGCCGGTGATCAGGGCATCATGTTTGGTTATGCCACCACTGAAACCGAGGCTTTGATGCCTGCACCGATCCAGTACAGCCACGCCATTTTGCGTCGTTTGGCTGAGGTGCGCAAATCCGGTCAGGAGCCGACGCTTGGGCCGGATGCTAAGTCACAGTTGTCTGTGCTGTATGAAGGTGGCAAGCCGGTGGGCGTGAGCTCCATTGTGCTGTCAACGCAGCACCTGGATGAGGCCATGACCAGCGCCGATGTGCGCGCCGTGGTGGAGCCTTACATTCGCGAGACCCTGCCAGAGGGCTGGATCACAGATGCCACCGCGTGGCACGTGAACCCAACCGGCAAGTTTGTGATTGGCGGGCCTGATGGCGATGCGGGTCTGACTGGTCGTAAGATCATCGTGGACACCTATGGCGGGGCTGCTCCGCATGGTGGCGGCGCGTTCTCCGGCAAAGACCCAACTAAAGTGGACCGCTCTGCAGCCTATGCCGCGCGCTATCTGGCGAAGAACGTTGTGGCTGCTGGCATGGCGGAGCGCTGCACCATTCAGCTGTCCTACGCGATTGGCGTATCTGAACCTCTGTCGGTTTACGCAGATACACATGGTACCGGCGAAGTTGCCCCTGCGGACATCGAAAAGGCTGTGCGCAGTGTGATGAGCCTGACGCCACGGGGCATTCGCGAGAAGCTGCAGCTCAACAAGCCGATCTATCAGCGCACGGCAGCCTATGGGCACTTTGGCCGGACACCCACCGAGGACGGCGGTTTCAGCTGGGAGCGCACTGATCTGGTTGAGGATCTGAAAAAAGCGATTTGATCTGCGCGGTATCGCAGGATGTGAAAGCCCGTCGAGTTTATCGGCGGGCTTTTTTTGTCCAGTGCATGCCATGGACAACATGCCCCAACGGAAGTCTTTGGCATCGCAGGGTTCCTGTGTCACGGTCAGCGTGGGAAATGGGAGGAATGCGCGATGTTGATCGATGTGGCTTTGCCGCTGTCGTTGGCGATTATTATGTTTTCACTGGGGTTTGGGCTGACCTTTGCCGATTTTGGCAGGGTGTTGACCATGCCACGGGCCGTAATTGTAGGCGTGGTGATGCAGGTGGTCGCGGTGCCCGCGGTGGCGTTTTTGCTGGTGTCTTTCACAAACTTGCCGCCTGCGATGGCCTTTGGGGTGATGCTGTTGTCGTTTTGCCCTGGCGGCGTAACGTCTAACATTCTGACCAAACTGGCTGGTGGCACGGTGGCGTTGTCGATTACGTTGACGGCAGTGGTGAGCCTGCTGTCGGTGCTGACCGTGCCTGCGTTGACCAGCTGGGCTGCGACGACCTTTCTGGGCGGGAATGCACCGGTGATCAATGTGACCGCGATTGGCATCAGCATGTTTGTGATCACCGCCGTGCCGGTGGCGATTGGCGTGTTGCTGCGGTTTGTGGCGCCAACTTTTGCGGACAATAACGAGGGGCGTGTGTCGGCTGTGGCGCTGATTTTGTTTGTGGTGATTGTCGGCGCGGCTCTAGCGACCAACTGGACGATGTTTAAGGCAAACATTGGTGGGTTAGCGCCGGTCCTGATGGCGTTGAATGCGGTGTTGTTAATTGCAGGTGTTGTTGTGGCGCGTGTGCTGGGACTGTCAGGGCCGGACGGGCTTTGTATCTCGGTGGAGATGGGCGTGCAGAACGCGACCCTTGGCATCGCCGTGGCGGGCATTATCGCGCAAACCGGCGGCATTCCGGAGTTTGCGGTGCCAGCGGCGGTTTATGGGATCACGATGTATATTGTGACCATTCCGGGCATGTTCATTCTGCGCAAGATTTTTGGCTGAACTTGACCTTTGCTGCGGGTTTGGGCAAAGGCAGGCCCGCAGCATAAGGTATTTAGGCATGTCCGACGACAAACACCCCGGCAAAGATTCTGGCAGACACGCAAGCGGTGCGCCGTGGCGCAACTTCTATGGACGCTTCAAAGGCAAAGGCTTGCGGCCGAGCCAAGAGGCCTATCTGGACGAAGACTTGGCGGCGTTGTCTCCCGGTAAGGTCGGCTGGGACGAGAACCCGGAGCGGGAGAACCTCGACCTTGAGGCGCTGTTTGGTGGCAAGGATGTCTGGCTTGAAGTGGGGTTTGGCGGCGGTGAGCACATGGTGCATCAGGCCGTGCAGAACCCCGACGTGGGCATCATTGGCTGTGAGCCTTACATCAACGGCGTTGCCATGCTGCTTGGCAAAATCCGTGAAGCTGGTGCGCAAAACATCAAGGTGCATCCCGGTGATGCGCGCGACATGTTTGACGTGCTGCCCGATCAAAGCCTGAGCCGCGCATTTTTGCTGTACCCTGATCCTTGGCCAAAGAAGCGCCACCACCGCCGTCGTTTCGTGACGCCGGAGCATCTGGAGCCGCTGTCGCGCAAGCTGAAGCCGGGTGCGATTTTCCGCGTCGCGACGGATATTGAGGACTATGTGCGCCAGACGTTGGAAGAAGTGCCTCGCCAGGGGTATGAATGGTTGGCGGAGAAACCGGTGGATTGGCGCGAGCCATGGAACGATTGGATTTCCACGCGTTATGAGCAGAAGGCGTTCCGCGAGGGGCGCACGCCGCATTATCTGACCTTCCGCAAGACGTAACTGCGGCGCTGGAGCGACGGCGCAACAATCGCGCCATTCCGGCCATGGACCTTGGGCATTTGTTGCGCTAACAGCGTTGTTAAAAGCAATAAGGATGACGCGCTATGTCTGGCCACGGCACACCCATTCCGATGACTTCTTCCGCTTGCGGTCCGCTGAAGGGCGAGGCGCATGTGCCTGGTGATAAGTCGATCAGCCATCGCAGCTTGATCCTTGGAGCGATGGCAGTGGGCGAGACCAAAATCTCCGGCCTGTTGGAAGGCGAAGACGTGCTCGACACCGGCAAAGCCATGGCGGCTTTTGGCGCAGAGGTGATCAACCACGGCGAAGGCAATTGGTCGGTGCATGGTGTGGGCGTGGGCGGGTTTGCCGAGCCGGACACGGTGATTGACTGCGGCAACTCGGGCACAGGTGTGCGTTTGATTATGGGCGCAATGGCGACCAGCGACATCACGGTGACCTTCACGGGAGACGCCAGCTTGAACGGCCGTCCGATGGCGCGGGTTACTGATCCGATTGCGCTGTTTGGAGCGACCTCGGTGGGGCGTTCCGGTGGACGCTTGCCGATGACCATAGTTGGCGCAAAAGATCCTGTTCCGGTGCGTTACGAAGTTCCGATGCCGTCTGCGCAGGTGAAATCTGCCGTGTTGTTGGCTGGACTTAATGCGCCGGGGCAGACTGTGGTGATTGAGGAAGAAGCCACGCGTGATCATACCGAACGTATGTTGGCCGGCTTTGGCGCGGAGATTTCGGTGAAAGAGACCGAAGAGGGGCGTGTGATCACGCTGACCGGTCAGCCGGAGTTGAAGCCGCAGACCATTGTGGTGCCACGCGATCCAAGCTCCGCTGCGTTCCCGGTCTGTGCGGCGATTATCACGCCGGGCTCTGACGTTTTGGTGCCAAACATCGGGCTGAACCCAACCCGCGCTGGTCTGTTTTATGCGTTGCAAGCGATGAACGCGGACTTGACCTTCGAGAACGAGCGGGAAGAAGGCGGGGAGCCTGTTGCGGATCTACGCGCGCGGTTCTCGCCTGATCTTACGGGTGCTGAGATCGACCCAGCCCGTGCGGCCAGCATGATTGACGAATATCCGGTGCTGTCTGTGGTGGCCTCTTTTGCCAAAGGCGACACGGTGATGCGCGGTGTAAAAGAGCTGCGCGTGAAGGAAAGCGATCGGATCGACGCAATGGCAAAGGGTCTGCGCGCCAATGGCGTTGAGGTCGATGAGGGTGACGACTGGTGGATCGTGAAAGGTCTTGGCCACGGCAATGTGCCAGGTGGCGCGACGTGTGAGAGCTTTTTGGATCACCGCATAGCCATGAGCTTTATGGTGATGGGTATGGCGACACAGCAGCCTGTGAGCGTCGACGATGGTGGTCCGATTGCCACGTCTTTCCCTATTTTTGAACCGCTGATGGACGGCTTGGGCGCAAAGGTCACCCGCAGCTAAACCAGCGTTGTCGCCCCTCGGTGCACGTTCTTGTTGATTTTGGCGAAGCCTCGGTCATGATCGGGGCTTACGTTATCTTGGGCAAGGGCAAATGAGCTTCAGTCAGCGGGTTTTCTGGATCAGTTTCACAGGTGCAACCAGTATTTATCTGGTGATGGTATTTTGGACCATGCCAACGATCAGCTTAGCGGCCGGAGGACTGGCGCCGTTTGACATGCGGCCCTTTGGCTATTCACCGCAGGAGGCCCGGGGCTTTCTATCTGCACTGAGCGCAGAGGGGCGCGATTTCTACATCACCGTACAGCAGCGGCTTGATCTGGTGTATCCAGCGTTGTTGGGCATCATGTTGATTGTTGGCTTTCAGAGCCTGTTCCCGCGGCGCTTGAGCATGGTGTTTTCCTTTGTTGCGCTGATCATGGTGTCGGCGGATTACTTGGAAAACTACATGGTGGCGACGATGCTGCATATCGGTGCGGATGGGGTAGAGGATAGTCTTGTCACCATCGCCAGTTTCTGGACGCGTTGTAAATCTGTGGCGGCTACCGTTGCCTTTGTGGGCTTGGTGGTGGGCGCTGTGATGCAAATGCGCCGTCGCTGGGCATAGACGCGCTGGCCCTTGCCTCGCGCGCTGTGGCTGGGTAGAGCGACTAGAAGTCAGAATAAGGCAGGGCAAGACATGCGGTTTACCATTGCAATTGATGGGCCAGCGGCAGCGGGCAAAGGCACAATCTCCAAGGCTGTGGCGGTGCATTTTGGCTTTGCCCATCTGGACACGGGTTTGCTTTATCGGGCGGTTGGCGCACGCACACTGGACGGGACAGACCCTATTGCCGCGGCCAAGGGGCTGACTGCCGAAGACCTGGACGCGGACAATCTGCGCACGCCGGACGTCGCGCAGGCGGCCAGCAAGGTTGCGGTGATTGGTGAGGTACGGGCTGCTTTGGTGGACTTTCAGCGGGCTTTTGCGCGTCGCGCCGGTGGCGCCGTCTTGGACGGGCGCGACATCGGGACGGTGATTTGCCCGAATGCTGAGGCCAAGCTGTTTGTCACGGCAAGTGCAGAGGTGCGGGCGGAACGCCGTTATCTGGAGCTTGTTGGTAAAGGCATAGAGATCGATCGCGAGACTGTTTTGGCGGACGTCAAGGAACGCGACGCGCGCGATATGGAACGGGCCGAGGCGCCCCTGAAGCCTGCGGCGGATGCGGTTTTGATCGATACCTCAGACCTTGCCATCGCAGATGCCATTGCGGCTGCTGTGTCGGCTATTGATGCGGTGTGTCCGGCTGAGTGAGCCCATCACCATTCTGTGATGTAATCTGACAATTTGAACCAAATTCTCCTGAGCCTGCGTAAGGGGCTGAAAAACTGGGAGGATAGTTCATGTCATTACAAGCACTGTTTCCGACGGTGGGCAGCAGTTTGCCAACGTCGAATGGTACGCTATCTGCGGTGGCAGATTTCGAAGTATTGGCGCGCGCCTTGGATGCGGCGGGCCTATCGGCCAGCGTAGGAGGCTTGAGCGACTTTACATTGTTTGCTCCGACAGACGCCGCCTTTGCGGATTTGGCAGTCACTTTGGGTTTTTCCGGCGACACCGACGATCCCGATGCGGTGTTTGGGGCGATTGCAGGGGCGCTGTCTGGCGTGGCATCCGACGGTGATCCCATCCCGCTGCTGACAGACATACTGCTGTACCACGTGAGTGGTACGGAAAGTGATGCGGCGGGTCTAAATGCTGATGGACCGGTGGATACTTTGCTGACAGACGCTTCGGTTGAGGTGACTGACAACACCGTGGTCGACGGCGACCCTAATTTTCAGAACGCAGACATCATCAGTCCCGATGTGGACGCGGGGATGGGGACCATTCAGGTGATCGACCAAGTGCTGCTTCCGCTGGACACACCGGCGGAGAGTGATCCCGGGACCTTGCTGGACGTACTCAAAGAAAGTGGAGGCCGTTTCGATGATGACAATACTGATTTTGACATGCTTCTGGCGGCGCTACAGGCGACGGGGCTAGATGCGGCAGCTGATGATCCGGACGCTGAGCTTACTGTTTTTGCGCCCAATGATGCGGCCTTCGTCTCTTTGGCGCAGAGTCTTGGGTATGAGGGGGAGGATGAGGAGGGTGCGTTTCAGGCCATTGTTGACGTGGCTGGGGTGCTACGTCCCGAAGATCCGCTGTCCTTTGTCAGTGACGTTCTGAGCTATCACGTCAGCCCGGGAGAACAGGACAGCACCGCGGTTCTTGGTGCGGATAGTATTGATACGCTGTTTGGATCAGAGCTGGGTGTCGATGGCGCGTCGTTGGTGGACGCGGACCCCGATGCGGATGATGCCGAGATCATTGCGACAGATATTGGTGCCAGTAACGGCGTCGCGCATGTGATTGACGAGGTGCTTCGGCCTTTGGATTTGCCGATGCTGGAGGAAGGGCCGGATGTAGAACCAGAAGTGACCTCGGGAGGCGAAGGCTACGGTGATGATGGATTTGGCTGGCTCGAAGGCTTAGGGTTTGCTGGACTGTTTCTCGCTTTGGTTTTTGTGGTGTAAAACGCGCTTTGTCAGGCGGACTTTTTCTGCTCCGCCTGTGCGTCAAACTCCAAACGAGCCTCATCAATATTGGGCAGGTTGTCCAAAGCCCATAGGCCAAGTGCTTTGACCGGCGCGTAAAACGAGTATCCCAGCTCCGTGAGCGCGTATTCCACTTTCGGCGGGATCGTCGGGTAATATGTCCGGTTCACCAAACCGTCGCGTTCCAGCTCCCGTAGTTTCAGTGACAACATGCGCTGGGAGATACCCAGATGACGTTTCAGCTCGTTGAAACGCAGCACTTTATATTGCGCAAGCGAGAGTACAATGAGCACAGACCAGCGGTCCCCGACACGCCCTAAAACCTCGTTGATACGGGAGCATTCTGGGCATTGGCCCTCTTTCTCAACAAAGCACATGGCAGTTCCTTTCGTGTAACCCGGTCTCAGAAATGTGCCTTCTTGTGGCAATTTCCAGTGCCTCCTATATCGCGAGTATCAAAATGTTACCAGCCGAGGCCAGGGTACATTGTACCCGCCGGAAACAAGGACACTACAGAATGACATCGCTTAAAGATTTGATGGGCTGGCGTTATGCCACCAAGAAAATGGACCCAGCTAAGGCCGTTCCGGCTGAAAAAGTAGATGCGATATTGGAAGCGATCCGCATGGCGCCAACGTCGAGTGGGACACAGCCGTTTGAGGTGTTTGTCGTAACCAATAATGAAATGCGTGAAGAGATCCGTAAGGTAGGCTGGGATCAAAGCCAGATCACCGAAGCCAGCCACCTGTTGGTGTTTGCAGCCTGGGACAACTACTCGGCAGAGCGCATTGATGCGGTGCGTGCTCATATGGAAGAGTTGCGCGGCGAAAACGAGATGTTGTCTCAGTATTATGAGAACCTCAAAAACGTGTATCTGCCGCGTGATGAGACTGTGAACCACGACCATGCGGCGCGTCAGGCCTATATCGCGCTGGGCTTTGCCATGTTGGCGGCAGCGGAATTGGGCGTGGACACCTGCCCGATGGAAGGATTTGATCCAGACGCTGTGGATGAGATCATGGGTTTGAAAGAACTGGGCCTGAAACCTGTGACGCTGTTGCCGCTGGGCTATCGTCAGGAAGGCGCGGATTGGCTGCTGCCGATGGCGAAAGTCCGCAAGTCTCGCGAGACTTTGGTTAGAGAGATCAGCTAAGGTCCCTTGCATGAGACCACCATTAGAAGGCGCTCCGGAACGGGGCGCCTTTTTGCGTCTTAGTTGGGGTTGAAATTCATGAGGTTAGAAATGTAATAACATAACTAAATGAATCTGTCGGATATGAGTTTAGCCATGGGACGGAATATCAAGAGCAATCTGCGCGGGCGGCGTAGGCAGGGCAATGTCATGCAGGCTTATGACGCGCTGCCGCCAGATCTGCGCCAATGGTTGCATACCGCAGCCTTGCCCTGGAGCCCGGCCTCGGCGCGCGGCATTTGGCGCAAGGCAGGCGGTGCCACGAACCCCAAGGCGGCGCTTGAGCGGTTGGCGGCGGTTGAGGAGGCGACCCTGAAAAAGGATCGCCTGGACGGGTGTGCACAGGATATTGCACGGGCCATAAAAGCCTCTTAGGGCGAGACTTTCTCCATATCGCCCAGCATCCAGCCGCTTTCGAGCCAGCCTTTTTCAGGTCCGTAGAGCCGGAACAGCAAGAAGTAGTCCTCAGTGGTGGGGATCCAGTTATTTTCCAGGCCTTTTGGCGCGGTTGGTCCGAAGTAAATGTCGTAAGAACCGTCGTCGTTTGCCTGCATGGTGTCGGCGTCTCGGGAAGACAGACCAACGCGATCCACGTTGCGAATGAAGCTCTTGGTTTCCATGGAATAGACAATCACTGACCAGAAATCTTTCGCAGGTGTGTCTGCTGGTACGTTAAGTTTATAGGTGGCTGAAGGATCATACATGTCGCCGTTTTGATCGCGCAGACCAGTCAAGTAGAACGTCCCACCGCCAAGGAACTTGGGCAGGTAGGTGATCCAGAAATAGCTTCCGCCCGCACGGTCATCGACCAGCACTTCGGTGTCGGTTTCATAGGGAAAGCCAGCTTCGGGTTGGCCTTCGGCGAAGTCCCAGACCAACCACTGTGATTTGAGCGCACCATCTGCGGCGGTCCACAGCGGAACAGTCGCAAGACCCGGTTCGACAAAATAGCGCTGCATCGCGGCGTAGGCGAGGACCAAGCCTTCGTTCATGGCTTTGAGTTGGCGGTCGTTGGGTTCAAAAGGCTTGCCCTTTTCGATGCCCACGTCTTTCAGAAAGTTGACCATGACTTTGTCTTGCGGGCGGATCGGATTGTTTTGAACGTAGTCGTTCAGATCCTGAAAATAGGTGTGATTGTAATACGGCAACGAGTCGTAGGGGACATCCGAGGCTTCGTGGTAAGTCGTGGGCGGTGGGTTGTCTGCCTCAGACAGGTAGTAGATTTTGATGGTTTGTGCGTAATCCGCAGCATCCGCGTCAGTCGCGCCATTGTACAGCCGCGGGCGGAAGGAGAAGCCGTACTCGTATGTGTCGGTTTCAAACGGCATGTAGCCAGCGGAGGAGAGGTCTTCCAAAGATCGTGCGCCGTCATAGTCGGGCGGCAGCATCAGGTATTTACCGCCTTCGCCTTTGTCGTGGCCGTCTGGTCCGACATCCACAATCGGAGAGTCCCAGGCATTCACGATGGTGCCGAAATAGCTGACTTTTTCCGTGGCAGCGGGCACTTCGATCACCAGTGGGCCAGGCGCGGAGGTCATGGAGGACCAGGCATAGGCGGTGACGTCATTTGCGGTGAGAAAGCCGTGTTTGGAGTCGAATGGTTTATTGAGATAAGCGACGTCGTTGTAATCGCCGCCCAGATCGCGCCGGATCCCTTTGAGGAAGTCAATCATCCCGGCAGCAGGCATGCCCCAGATTGCAGTCTGTGTCGCGCGTTGCACCATCATTTGGTACTCGATGTCTTCGACCTGCGCTGAGCGGGCCAGAATGTCACCTGTGTCGTTGAAGGTTTGTGCGTGGGCAACTTGCGAGATAAGCGTGAAGGCTGCGGTCAACAGTGTGCGTGTCGGGCTTGCTTTGATCATGACGTCCTCGAAAATCAATGAAACAATCAACGAGAGGTTACGAGGCGGCAAAGATTTTGTCACTTTTGGAATGAAAGCGACCTGCCAAAGCATGTGCAGAGGACCAGGACGCTTGAGGGGATTGCAAAGCGGCGAATCCGCTTGCCCACAAGGGCGATTCTGGCTATATCGCCCCTGTCTATAAGGCGCTAATGCCATAAAACAACGGGACGAGCAGGGTCGGAAACGCCGCCCCTCTTCGTTTTTTGTGTTTTTTTCCAGTTGTTTGGCGCGCCATTGACCAAATCGATCTGCCAGAATGGCGGACGCTAACCAAGACCGGCGGAGACAACCGCGCGGCCAGTAAAAATGTTTGAAAAGGAAATGACGCCACATGGCTGATACAACCATGGAGGAATTCGAAGCCCTCCTTAACGAAAGCTTCGAAATGGACACACCGAACGAGGGTTCGGTTGTCAAAGGCAAAGTCATCGCAATTGAAGCGGGCCAAGCCATCATCGACGTAGGCTACAAAATGGAAGGCCGCGTTGATCTTAAAGAATTCGCAAATCCAGGTGAAGCTGCTGAAATCGCTGTTGGCGACGAAGTAGAAGTCTTCCTGCGCTCGGCAGAAAACGCCCGCGGCGAAGCGGTTATCTCCCGTGAGATGGCGCGCCGTGAAGAAGCTTGGGATCGCCTCGAGAAAGCCTATGCAGACGAAGAGCGCGTTGAAGGCGCAATCTTTGGTCGCGTCAAAGGCGGCTTCACAGTTGACCTTGGCGGCGCCGTGGCCTTCTTGCCCGGTTCCCAGGTTGACGTACGCCCAGTGCGTGACGCTGGCCCACTGATGGGTCTGAAGCAGCCGTTCCAGGTTCTGAAGATGGACCGTCGTCGTGGCAACATCGTTGTGTCCCGTCGTGCGATCCTCGAAGAGTCCCGTGCCGAACAGCGCGCAGAAGTCATCGGCAACCTGTCCGAAGGCCAAGCGGTCGACGGTGTGGTCAAAAACATCACCGAATACGGTGCGTTTGTTGACCTCGGCGGCGTTGACGGCTTGCTGCACGTAACTGACATGGCATGGCGTCGTGTGAACCACCCATCTGAGATCCTGACAATTGGCGAAACCGTCAAAGTTCAGGTGATCAAGATCAACAAAGAAACCCACCGCATCAGCCTGGGCATGAAGCAGCTGCAAGAAGATCCATGGGATCTGGTTGCTGCGAAGTACCCCCTGTCTTCCGTGCACAAAGGCCGTGTGACCAACATCACCGATTACGGTGCCTTTGTTGAGTTGGAGCCTGGTGTTGAGGGGCTCGTTCACGTGTCCGAAATGTCTTGGACCAAAAAGAACGTACATCCCGGCAAGATCGTTTCCACCTCTCAGGAAGTGGACGTTATGGTGCTGGAAATCGACGGTGCCAAGCGCCGCGTTTCCCTGGGCCTCAAGCAGACACAGCGCAACCCATGGGAAGTGTTTGCAGAAACACATCCAGAGGGCACCGAGGTCGAAGGCGAAGTCAAGAACATCACCGAATTCGGTCTGTTCATCGGCCTGCCTGGCGAGATCGACGGCATGGTTCACCTCTCCGACTTGTCTTGGGACGAGCGCGGCGAAGAAGCCATCCAGAGCTACCACAAGAATGACGTTGTTCAGGCCGTTGTGTCCGAAGTCGACGTTGAAAAAGAGCGTATCTCTCTCTCGATCAAAGCCCTCGGCGGCGACAAATTTGCAGATGCAGTTGGCGGCGTGAAGCGCGGCTCGATTGTGACCTGTGAAGTGACTGCCATCGAAGACGGCGGCATCGAAGTTGCGTACGAAGGCATGAAGTCCTTCATCCGTCGCTCCGATCTGTCCCGTGATCGTGCCGAGCAGCGCCCTGAGCGCTTCTCCGTTGGTGATAAGCTCGACGTACGTGTGACCAACATCGACAGCAAGACCCGTCGTCTGGGTCTGTCGATCAAAGCACGCGAGATCGCAGAAGAGAAAGAAGCCGTGGAACAGTACGGTTCTTCCGACTCCGGTGCGTCCCTCGGCGATATCTTGGGCGCAGCGCTCAAGACCGGCGACGAATAAGATCAACCGATCTTTCGTTTGAGAATTGGGAAACCCCGCCAGAAATGGCGGGGTTTTTCTGTTGGAAGGCAAGCGCGGGCTGGGAATAGTCCTACAAAAAACGCCTTAAACGAAGGCCATGGATGTGGCGCCGGAAGCACAAGAGCTGTCACGATGGACCGGACGGCCGCGCAACACGGCTTGCATTGCCGCGAATGGCTGCGGCGATGTTTCATTTTTCTTTCAGCGAACGGGGTACGTCAGCCGGAAGTGCATCGGCGGAGGTATTAGACGGGCGGTCTTCATGACGTTCCCAAAACGTCTCTCTGAGACGTTCAGAGGCGTCGGTTTTTCTGATGGCACGCTAGGCTGCTCGCGTACTCCTTCGATTGGGGCGCACAGCACCTTTTGTCATCTGTGCGCCGTAATTTATCAACTTATCGACCTGTGACGGGCTAGACGTAGAGGCGTTCTGCCTGTTGTGTCAGGGCCTTCATTGCGGCGCGGTAAGGCGCCGGGCCAAAGCTGATACGGGCAACGCCGGTTCCTGCGAAAGCTGCCAGGTCTGCGGAGACATCCAGGCACATTGCGTTTACGGGTAGGGAGATTGCTGTGCAGATGGTGCTGATCATCTTTTGGTCAGACAGGCCAGGGATGAAGAACCCACTGGCGCCGGCCTCGGCGTAGGCTGTGCCACGGGTGATGGCGGCTTCGATATGCTGTCCATGCTCGGAAGGATCAGACTGCAAAAACAGGTCGGTGCGGGCGTTGATGTAGAGCGGAACGCTGTGGGCATCAGCCTCAGCCCGGATGGCGGTGATGCGCGCGGATTGCGTGTCGATGTCGTGCAAGCCAGTGCCTTGCACCACGCGGTCCTCAAAGTTGATGCCAATGATGCCCGCCGCCAGCACGCCTGCGATGTTCTTGCGTAGCGCGTCCGGATCGACCGCATAGCCGCCTTCAAAGTCGAGCGAGACCGGCACATCACAGGACTCTGTGATGCGGGTGGCGATTTGCAGGAGGGTTTCCAGTGGAAGAGCTTCACCGTCGGCATAGCCTTGTGCGGCGGCTACGGACCAGCTGCCAGTGGCCAGGGCAGGGGCTCCGCCCCTGGCAATGGCGCCGCCGCTGCCGGCGTCCCAGCAATTGTAGAGCACTAGAGGCGTGCGAGCTTGGTGCAGCGCGGCAAAGGCAAGGGCGCGATCAGCTTGGGTCATGGACAGGTCCTTTTTGGTATTGGCGTTCGATTTCAACGAGTTTCTGTTTGCGCCAGAGGCCGCCGCCGTAGCCGGTGAGCGCGCCATCAGCTCCAAGTACGCGGTGACAGGGAACCAGCAAGGCAATCTGGTTAGCACCGTTGGCGCGGGCCACGGCGCGGGTCGCGGAGAGGCGGCCGATCGAGTTGGCCAGTTCAGAGTAAGTGCGAGTTTCGCCTGCTGGGATGTTGCAAAGCGCGTGCCAGACTTCTTTGGTAAAGGCTGTGCCGTGAAATGCGAGGGGTGTTTCGAATTGTGCATTCCGGCCCGCGAAGAAATTGGTGAGCTCGGTTTCAACTTGATCTGTCGGAGCATAACGGCCCAGACCAAGGTCACTTTTGGCAAAGTCACGTAGACGGGTGAGTTCGCGCGGCAGTGCTTTACGCTCGACAAACTCCAACAGGTGCAGGTGGGAGGCGCTGGACACCGCTATCATGTCTCCAAGGGGCGATGTGATCCAATCGGCACGCAAGAGACCGCCTTGTCGCAGGTCGGCTGGCGCACAGCCTAACAGGCGGGCGAAGGCTGCTCGGAAGGCGGAGGGGCTATCAAAGCTGGCGCTGTGCTGCGCATCAATCACTTTGTCGCCTTGGCTTAGCACTTCAAAGCCTTCCCGCAAGCGGCGTTGGCGGGCCATTTCAAGAAAGGTCATGCCAAACTGCCGTTTGAATGACCGGCGCACGGTGGAGAGATCAAAGCCCATTTGTGCGATGTGACGCTCGGACCAGCGGATGTCGGGGCGTTCGTCCAGCGCGGCCAAAAGTGCTGCAATGGCGGGGTCTGATTCTGCGGCTGGGGCCATGGGATGGCAGCGCTTGCACGCGCGGTAGCCCGCCTCGATACATTCGCCGATGGAGGCGAAGAAGGTGCAGTTTTCGGACTTTGGTTTGCGCGCGGGGCAGGTGAGACGGCAGAAGACTCCGGTGGAGGAGACGCAGACATAGGCGCGGCCGTCATAAGCGGGATCGCGGGCCAGCAGGGCCGCATAAAGCGTGTCATGGGTGGGCAAATCAAAAAGTATGATGCCACCCTAGCAGGCGACACCCGCCGTGCCGCCGGAAATCGGGCGTGTATTTCAGAAAGCTGGTCAGGAATGTGTGACTGGTAGTTTACCTTAGGGCAGGCTTAAGGTCAGGCAACAGGTGTGAGGGTAATGATGGCAGAGAACAGTTTATATTCAGATCCGGCGCTGATTGCGGTCTATGACGCGCTCAACGCAGGACGGCAGGATTATGATTTTTACCTGTCGCAATTGCCCAACGTGCCGCAGCGGATTTTGGACATTGGCTGTGGCACCGGCCAGTTTGCGCTAGAGTTGGCCGCCCGAGGGCATGATGTGTGTGCGGTGGATCCAGCGCCGGGAATGGTGGCATTTGCGCGCGAGAAACCAGGCGCAGATTTGATCGAATGGTATGTCGGACGGTGCTGTGTTGTGCCCAAGGCGCGGCCGTTTGATTTCATTTTCATGACCGGCCACGCGTTTCAGTGCCTATTGAGCGATCAGGACATCTTGCGGCTTTACGCGGAGGTCGTAGCGCGGCTGGCACCGGACGGGGTGTTTTTTGCCGAGAGCCGTAATCCGGCTGTGAATGCCTGGGAGCGGTGGTGTCCAGAAAACGCCGGTCCGGCGGTAGCTCTGCCGGAAGGGCGCTCGGTGCATGTCTCGCATGAGGTCACTTCGGTGCAGGACGATCTGGTGCGATTTGTGGAGACCTATCGTTTTGACCCGGACGGAGCCGAACTGCGCTCGGAGAGTTGCTTGCGGTTTTGCTTAAAAGACCAGCTGGAGATTCTAGCGCAGCAGTCCGGGCTGGGGGTGCAGAGTTTGGCTGGAGGCTGGGATAGTCAGGCTTTTGAGGAAGCCAGAAGTCCCGAGATCATTATGGGTTTGCAGTTCCAGAATTAGAAAGGCCCGCCGGAGGGGCGGGCCTTTGAGGCTTTGATGTTTGTCTTACCGACCGCGAATGCGGGGGTCGAGCGCGTCACGTAGACCATCGCCAAGGTAGTTCACTGACAGCACGGTCAGCGAGATGCCCAATCCGGGCCAGAACACGCGTTCTGGGTAGTCTTGCAGATACTGTACAGCATCATTCAGCAAGCGGCCCCAGGTTGGGAAGTCTGGTGGGAAACCAAGGCCTAGGAAGGACAGCGCCGATTCCGTGATGATCGCGTTGGCGATCCCCAATGTGGCGGACACCATGATAGGCGACAGCACGTTGGGCAGGATGTGACGGGTGATCATGTTCTTGTTGGACGTCCCGATGGACCGGGCGGCCAGTACAAATTCACGCTCTTTCAGCGCCAACACATCACCACGCACAATCCGCGCAGTGGGCATCCAAGACGTGACGCCGATGGCCACCACGATCAGGATAAAGATGCCGCGTTCCGGACCAACCGCTGAGGAAAGAGGTTCGCGGAAGAGCATCATCATCACCAGCAGAAGTGGCAGGATGGGCAGCGCAAGGAAAAGGTCGGTCAGGCGCATAAGTGGACCGTCAAGTTTCTTGAAGAACCCTGCGATGATGCCCACAAAACTGCCTAAGCTCAGAGCCAGCAACATGGCGGTCAGGCCTACGGCAATTGAGGTTTGTCCTCCCGCCATCATCCGCGCAAGCAGGTCACGGCCCAGTTGGTCGGTGCCAAACGGGTGTGCAAGGCTTGGACCTTGGTTGCGCGCCCGGATGTCAATGTAGGTCGCGTCATATGGCCATAAAAGCGGGCCAATAAACACGCCAAACACGATGATCAGGAAGATGATGCCACCCAGCAAAGCGCCTTTGTGCGCCTTGAACTGGTGCCAAACGTCATACCACTGGCTGTGCGGTGGGGTGGCTGGCTCGGTGTTGGTGGTATCAGTCATAGCGGATCCTCGGATCAAGAATGCCGTAGAGCACGTCTGCGATCAGGTTGAAGAAGACGATCAGGAAAGCGAACATAAAGGTCAGCGTCTGCACGGTTGGCAGATCATTTGCCTGAATGGCTCCGATCAGCTGGGCGCCAATACCGTTCACAGAGAACACTTGCTCAGTGATAATGGCGCCGCCGAAGATGGCTGGCAAACCCAGCGCAATCACGGTCACAACCGGGATCATCGAGTTGCGTAGCACGTGCACCAGCACAACCACACGCTCGCTCAGGCCTTTGGCACGTGCAGTACGCACGTAGTCCTGATTGAGGTTGTCCAGCATCGAGGCGCGCATGTAGCGGCTGATCTGGGCGGTGGTTTGCAGGGCAAGTACCATTACCGGCATGATCATCTGGCGCAGCTGATAGACAAAGCTGTCCCAGTCTACCACCTCATGTGTGGTGTCATAGATGAACGGGAACCAACCCAAATTCACCGAGAACAACACGATCACAAGTGGGCCGGTGAAAAACGGCGGGATGGAGTAGCCGATCATGGTGATGAAGGTACCAGCCTGATCGAACAGGGAATACTGCTTGTAAGCTGAGTAGATGCCAATTGGCAGCGCGATCAGGATGCCCACGATGTAGGACAGACCCACAACCCAAAGCGTTTGGGGCAGGCGCTCGACAACCACGTCCATCACAGGACCGCGGTGCTGCCAGCTGATGATACGCTGCTTACCTTCGGCAAAGGTGGTGCCAAACATGTGGTCAAACAGGATCTGAGGTTCCACCCAGAAGAACTGGACCAGCCATTTGTAGAATCTGATGTAGCCAGGTTCGCCAAGGCCAAGGGCCAGGCGCATTTTTTCTTTGACCTCTGGCGGTACGGTCAGGGGAACTTCTGCCATCGGGTCGCCCGGCGCGAGCTCAAGCAGGAGGAAGATGACAAGTGAGATAAAGAGCAACGTCGGGATCGCAAGGATCAGACGGCGTATGGTGAAGGTCAGCATGAAAGCGCCTTTATGCGTCGTTTTTGTTGTTGAGCTCCGCGCAGTGACCTTACTGTGCGGGGCTTAATAGAGTTGGGGCGAGCTCGAAAGCTCGCCCCTGATCGGTGAATTACTTCACACGATGCCAGTCTGCAACATTCCACAGCTCGGAGTCCCAAACGTTCAGGACAACGCCGCCCAGAGTGTTGGAGTGTGCCGAGACGCGGCCACGGTGCACGAGAGGCACAATGGTGTAGCTGTCTTTGGTCAGCATGTTGTTCATCTTCTTGGCGATTTCGCCGCGCTTCTCGATGTCACCGGTGCGTGCCAGTTCGTCGATCAGTGCGTCATACGCTGGATCACAGAAGCGGTTGATGTTCTCACCCTGCCACTGGGAAGATGGCTTTGGCTCGCCGCCACAACGGTACGCTGCAAGGTACTGCTGAGGGTCGGTGCCGTTGAAGGTGTTGGCATACATTTCCACGTCTGCGTAGAACTTCTGGAAGGTGTCTGGGGAACCAGCGTCACCACCGAAGAAGACAGATGCGGACAGGTTGCGCAGTTCGGTTTCAACGCCGATCTCGCTCCACCACTGCTTAATCAGGGCTTGGAAGTCCTGACGCACAGCGTTTGTGGAAGTCTGATACTGGATGGACAGCTTTACGCCGTCTTTGGCGCGGATACCGTCACCACCTTTAACCCAGCCAGCTTCGTCCAGCAGCGCGTTGGCGCCGGCGATGTCCTGAGTGGCACAGTAATCGTTGGCCGCTGCATAGTTCGCAGGCACAGGCACCAGATCACAGGTCACTTTACCAGCTTTGCCGTAGCCAATTTCAACCAGCAGTTCGCGATCGATCGCCATGGACAGCGCTTTACGAACGTTGATGTCGGACAGGAATGGGTGTGGGTGAGCCACAGTCGCACGCTCGCCTTCCGGAAGATCGGAGGACGGGTTGGTCATGTTCATTTCCAGACGCTCAACCAGCGGACCGAAGCCTGCGATGGCTTTGCCTTTGCCGCCTTCTTCCATCTTGGCGATCACATCGGGTGCCAGCTGGAGGTTCCATGCGTAGTCAAATTCGCCGGTTTCCAGAACCGCACGACCAGCACCAGTTGCATCTCCGCCACCTTTGAAGGTCACAGTTGCAAACGCTGGCTTGGACGCGTCACGGTAGTTCGGGTTTGCTTCGTACTGGATCACGTCGTTGGTTTTGAAGTCAGTTACAACGAACGGGCCGGTACCGATTGGGCCAAAGTTCTCAGCGGTACACTCAGGAGCCTTGGCGCCTGTGCAATTCTCGAACTGAGCTTTCTGGATGATTGGCGACTGACCGCCAACAAATGGACCATATGGGTTTGGCTTAGGCTGGTTGAAGGTCACTTTGACGGTTTTGTCGTCCAGTGCTTCGATGTTTTCAACGCCGTCAAAGAAAGCTGCCTGTGCACAACCGCCTTCTGGGTGCATGCAGTACTCGCCGGTGAAGACAACGTCAGCGGAGGTCACTGCGGAACCATCGGACCAAACCATGCCGTCAGCGATGGTCCAAGTGATGGTTGTCAGGTCCTCAGATACGCCGCCGTTTGCTACGGTTGGGATATCAGCTGCCAGGAACGGAACCATTTTGCCGGTTTCGTCGTAACGTGCCAGAGGTTCCAGGGTGAGGGAGGCGGATTCAACGTCCTTGGTACCGGAAGACAGGTACGGGTTCAGGATGGATGGCGCCTGCCAATAAATAATGTTCACGTGGCCGTCCGAACCGCGCTCTGCCATGGCTGCTGGGGCCATCACAAATGCTGCTGCGGCGCCAAGCATCAAAGTCTTTGCTTTCATGTCTCACTCCATGTTGTTGCACGCGTGAGGCGTGCTTTTAGGTGGATTGTCTCCACCCGGTTTTTTGGTTGTCTGGAGAAGGCGCAAATGAACTCATTTGCGGTTTCACAAAGTGAAAAAGTCGGACTCCCCTCAGACTGCAGTCATCACAGACCAGTGAGGGTAAAATTGCAAGGGGCCAAATTGAATAAATGTTCATTCAGGGTCGGAATCTGGGTCTACATGGTTTGACCATTGCATTTATGGGCGATAGCTTCGCGACGAGGGACAACAAAAACAAGAGTAAGGGGAGTCACCTTCATGTTGGACAACGCCATTGCGTCAATCGAGAATCTGCGAGTCGAGTTCCAGACCAAGGACGGGCCCGTGGTGGGCGTGGAGGATGTGTCCTTCAAGGTGAACCCAGGCGAAACCGTTTGTATCGTTGGAGAATCCGGCTCCGGTAAATCGGTGTCTTCTCTATCGCTCATGCGTTTGGTTGAGTTTGGCGGCGGTGACATTGCGGGCGGTAGGCTGCTGTTTGATCGCAAGGATGCGGAGGATGTGGACCTTTCCCAGGCCGATCAGGACCTGATGCGCACGATTCGCGGTAACGAGATCGGCATGATCTTCCAGGAGCCGATGACCGCATTGAACCCTGTGTTCACCGTGGGGCGTCAGTTGACCGAAGGGTTGCGGCTGCACAAAAAACTATCAAAGTCTGCTGCAGAAGCGCGCGCAATTGAATTGTTGCGTGAAGTGCGTATTCCGGAACCTGAACGCCGATTGAACCAGTATCCGCACGAATTGTCCGGCGGGATGCGCCAGCGTGTTGTGATCGCGATGGCGATGGCCTGTGAGCCGCGCCTGCTGATTGCGGATGAACCCACCACTGCGCTAGACGTTACTATTCAGGCGGAAATCCTGGCGCTGATGGATCGTTTGAAGCGTGAAACCGGCACGGCTGTGATGTTCATCACCCACGACATGGCGGTTGTGGCGCAGATGGCGGACCGCGTAGTTGTAATGTTCCGCGGAAATAAGGTCGAAGAAGGCACGGTCGAGGAAATCTTCGAGAACCCGACGCACGATTATACAAAGGCGTTGTTGGCGGCAGTACCAAAGTTGGGTGAGATGCGCGGGACCGATGTGCCAAGCCCAATGAAGCTGTTTGGCGACAATACTCACAATACGGATCCGATCCCAGGCACTGATGAGGTCATTCTTGAGGTGAAAAACCTCGTGACCCGCTTCCCAGTGAAAGGTGGCTTGATGCGCCGCACCGTGGCTAACGTGCACGCCGTTGAGGATTTGTCGTTCACGGTGAACAAGGGCCAAACCCTTTCGCTTGTTGGGGAGTCCGGATGTGGTAAGTCAACGGCGGGCCGCTCTCTTCTGCGCTTGGTTGAGCCAACGTCCGGTGAGGTGACCTTTGATGGGCAGGACATCATTTCTTTGAACTCCAAGGAAATGCACGCGGCGCGTCAGGAGATGCAGATGATCTTTCAGGATCCGTTTGCCTCGTTAAACCCGCAGATGATGTTGCAGGATCAAGTGTCCGAGCCAATGCGCAATTATGGCACGCATTCTGGTAAGGAGCTGCAAAAACGTGTCGAGATGCTGTTTGACCGTGTGGAACTTCCGCGCAGCTTCATGCGCCGTTACCCACATGAGATGTCAGGTGGTCAGCGCCAGCGGATCGCAATTGCCCGCGCGTTGGCCCTGAACCCGAAGCTGATTGTGTCGGATGAAGCGGTCTCCGCTCTTGATGTATCGGTGCAGGCGCAGGTGTTGAACTTGATGATGGAACTGCAGGCCGAGTTGGGGATTTCCTATGTGTTCATCAGCCACGATATGGCGGTTGTGGAACGCGTGAGCCACCATGTGGGCGTGATGTACCTGGGCCGGATCGTAGAAATTGGACCGCGCCGCGCGGTGTTCGAAAATCCGCAGCACCCTTATACGCAGGCGCTTATGAAGGCGGTTCCGATTGCTGATCCGCGTCAGCGCAAGTCCGAAAAAGACCTGAACTTTAGCCCAATTCCGTCGCCCATTCACCCTGTTGGCTATGAGGCTGCACCGTCGGAATATAAAGAGGTTGGTCCAGGCCACAAAGTTCTGATCACCGACAGCGGGTATTAAGCGCATGGCGGAGCGTTTGAGCCCGCGGGCTATTTTAGATAAGCTGGTGTCGTTTCCGACTGTGTCGAGCGACACCAATCTGCCATTGATTGAATGGGTGCAAGACTATCTGACCTCGCATGGCATAGAGAGCCATCAGCATCCGCATGAGACCGATCCGGCTAAGGCCGGACTGGTCGCCCATGTCGGGCCGCATGTTGACGGCGCGATTGTGCTTTCCGGTCATACGGATGTAGTGCCGGTCGAGGGCCAGCCTTGGTCCACCGATCCTTTTGAGGTGGTAGAAAAAGACGGTAAGCTCTTTGGCCGTGGCACCTGTGATATGAAGGGCTTTGATGCTTTGGCGGTCTGGGCCATTGTTGACGGCCACTACGGCGACCTCAAACGTCCGCTTCAACTGGCGCTTTCTTATGACGAAGAGATCGGCTGTACCGGCGCTGCGCCGTTGATTGAGGCCATGAATAGGCACTTCCCTAAAGGCTCTGCCACGATTGTGGGGGAGCCATCGATGATGGGCGCGGTGACAGGTCACAAGGGCGGGCAGGGGTTCAATGTACATGTACGTGGCTTTGAGGTGCACAGTTCGCTGATGCACACTGGTGTGAACGCGATCATGTATGGCGCCAAGCTAATTGAGTGGGCCAACGAGATGAACGTTGAAAACCGCGCCAAAGAGGCCGGGCCGGTGGCTGCGACGTTTGAGCCGCCATGGACCACAGTACATGTTGGCGTGATTGAAGGCGGTACTGCCCATAATATCACCGCGTTGGATTGCCGCTTTGGGCTCGATTTCCGGATTGTGCCGGATGAAAGCCGAGATGACTGGATCGCGCGCTTCAAAGCCAAGGTGGCCGAAGTTGAGGCCGAGATGCAGGCGGTGGTGCCTGAGAGTCATATTGCGGTTCAGGAGAAGTTCTACGTGCCTGGTCTGATGCCGGAAGAGGCAGGCGAGGCGGAAGCCTTGGTGCGTCAGTTAACCGGGGACAATGCCAGCCGGGTGGTCAGCTACGGCACCGAGGGTGGGCATTTTCAGGATGCGAGCTATTCGACCGTGATTTGTGGCCCCGGTGACATTGCACAGGCACATCAGCCGGACGAGTTTTTGTCGGTAGCTCAGTTTGAGGCCGGGCAGGGCTTTATGCAAAAGCTGATTGTCGCGTGTTCCTGAGGCATTGCCAAAGGGTGACGAAATTGACCGAAATGAACGGTTAATGCCTGTCAAATTTTAACCATGGTCCCAGAAACCCGCCTTTTTCCCTCTTCGAGGGGCTTGGCGGGTTAAAAACCTGTTGGTAACGTCAAAGGCAATCACAGGTGTTGGAGTGCCATGCGTCATAGTCTTCCTATCGTTCCGCAGTTTTATGTGACCGCCCCACAGCCGTGCCCGTATCTGGACGGCCGGATGGAGCGTAAGCTGTTCACGGCGCTGCAAGGGGACAACGCGACAGCGTTGAACGACTCTCTTTCACAACAAGGCTTTCGACGTTCACAAAACGTGCTCTACCGGCCATCTTGCACCGACTGTAACGCCTGTATGTCAGCGCGGATTGATGTGTCAAAATTCTCGGCGACCAAAAGTCAGCGCCGGGCTGCGCGTCGCAATGCGCATCTGCAGCGCCGCGCCACGTCGCCCTGGGCAACAGAGGAGCAATTTGACTTGTTCCGCCGCTATCTGGACAGCCGCCATGCGGAAGGCGGCATGGCGGATATGGATGTTTTTGAGTTTGCAGCGATGATTGAGGAAACTCCTATCCGCAGCCGCGTGGTGGAGTACTCTGATCAGGAGGGCGAACACTTGATTGGAGTGTGCCTGACCGACGTGCTCGAAGACGGTGTGAGCATGGTTTATTCGTTTTACGATCCAGAAATGAGCCGCACGTCTTTGGGGACGTTCCTGATCTTAGACCATATTGAAATCGCCCGAGAGGCGGGCCTGCCGTATGTCTACCTGGGCTATTGGGTGCCGGGCAGTCAGAAGATGGGCTACAAAGCCAAGTTTTCTGGTCTGGAGGTCTTTGTTGGCGGCAAGTGGCAGGTGATGAACGATCCTGAAGACTTCGGTCAAGATCACCACCCACTGTCGTCTCCGCCAATAGCCGAACAAGTGGCGAATATTTCCCTCCCTGATGTCCATGGTCACAAAGTGTAAATGGCCCGACATTTGCATGCTGTTGCACTTGTGGTGCCAGACTACGATCTGGCGCTTGAGTTCTATGTTCAAACTTTGAGATTTGTGTTGCGTAAAGACCTGCGCCTTTCCGATGAAAAACGGTGGGTTGTAATCGCACCAGATGAGGCCTGTGCGACCAACATTCTGCTGGCAAGGGCGAAAGATGATGTACAAGCGGCGGCGATAGGCAACCAGTTTGGCGGCCGTGTGGGGTTGTTTCTGCACACTGATGATTTTGATCGCGAACATGCCGTTATGACGGCAGCGGGTGTGTGTTTTGAAGAGGAACCTCGAGTAGAGGAATACGGCAAAGTCGCCGTCTGGCGCGATCCTTTTGGCAATCGCTGGGATTTGTTGCAGTTGACTTAAGCATCATGACAATCACGGCCCAAGAGACAGAGAAAAGAGGGGGCACGCCCCTCTTTAATTGCAAAAACTAGCCCGTGTATACGACGCTTTAGGCGCTCAACAGGTCCACAATTTTGTCGATGGTATCAGCTTTGCGATCCGCCACCCTTGCGCCAATTCCCATTTCGAGAGCAATTTTGACAACGTCGCTTTCAGGCATTTTGGACAAAGAAGCGCGGGTGTGTTTGCCTTGTGGTGCCGTTTGTTTCTTCCACATTTTGCCAGCAGTGCGTTTCTGATCGTGCAGATCGCCACCAGAAACCCGGTCCCAGAACCGACCGCCCACATATTGTTCGGCATCATAGGTTTTCACCAAAAATGAGCCAAGGTCTTTTTCCTGCGCCTCATTATCGATTTTGAAGGTCCAAAGTTTGAAGCCGCCGTTTTTGTGCTCGGCGAAGACACTTTTGACAAACCCATGTGGGATAGGGATATCGATCCCATGTTTTGATTGCCTGTCACCTATGGTCTCTATGGGTTTCCCAAAATCGAATACAGGTGCGGTGAGCACATAGGTTTCTAGAATGTCATCATGAGAGTCCAGCTCGCGGACGGCCTCCTCCAGCTTGCGCCAGATCTTGCGGTTAAATTCCGGGGCTTGCGGAGACATGTTGGACAGCAGGAAGGTCTCACTGTTTTGTAGCACGGTTTCGCGCAAGTCTGCGCTGGCCACCAGATGTCCACGATCGTAACCGCTGCCTTTATACGCTCCTAAGCTGGCCCGAAAGCGCCACGGGATACGTTGATCGGCTCGAAAGTTATCCAGCCTGTCCCCGTCTGCGTATTCAACGTCCAGCAGCCTCTCCAGCGGGTTGATGATCTCCAGAACCCATTTGGCTTGTCTGAAGTACCAAGAGTACCCAATGGTGAAGTGCCGGCCTGTGAGAATTTGATCACTGACCGGAGCGCCGTAACGCAGTTCGCGTTGCATTTGAAATGGATCATTCATTCTGAAGTCTCCCGAAAAAAATTGATTGAAAAGTGTCCTCTTAAAACGAAATCAGCTTAGGCCCAAATTCCCTAAGGGAAAAGGGTTGGCTGTGTTGAATGCTTGCATAGCCATGCGAAATAGGGCTTTGGGCGTGTCATAAAAAAACGCGGCGCCGGAAGGCTCCGCGTTTTCTGTTTGTGACGCTCTGTCCGTGAAAGACAACGCAGATGAAGCTGGCAAGACTTAGTTGGTCGCGCTCATGCCCATGGCGCGTTTAGACATCAGCTCGATTGCGTTGCCTGCGGCGCGTGTATAAGGCGGCCAAAACATGCTCTCCTCAAAGAATTCCGGGTTGGCTTCGATCAGCGGGTTGGTGTCTACCAAGGAAGAGGACGCGACCATGCCCAACCCTTCAACCACGCGGGTCTGAACCTCTTTGCCGATGAAATAGTTGGCAAAGATCTCCGCGGCTTCAAGTTTGTCGCCTTCCAGATGTTTGGCAAAGTTGATGGTGTCGAGCCAGACGGTATTGCCTTCTTCAAATGGCACTAGCCCCCAGTTACCACCCTCTGCAATGGCTGCGGACGCGCCCACGCCATAAGAGGCCACCAAATCATATTCGCCAGTGAAGGGCGGGGAAGCACTCCAGAACTGTCCAACCTGGCCGTATAGTGCATTCATGGTCTGTTGCAGGTCGCTGTCAGGGGAGGCGAGGGCACCCAAAGTTGCTCGGTCGCCAGAGACGTCGTTCACCTCAAAGGCAGAACGGTCAAGCGCGAGCAGCGCCAGGGATACGTTTGGATGCACTTGCCCATCGGTTAGCGACAAGCGGCCTTTCCATTCCGGCTCGAGCGTAGCCTTCACGGAAGTTGGCATCTCTTGAACTGTGTCTAGGTTGGCCCAGATCCCATAGGCTCCACCGCCCCATGGAATGTATAGGTGTTCAGCGCCCTTCATTCCCATTGGAATGTCGGTCAGCGCCTTGGACAGGTGCTGGTAGTTCTCCAGGCGGGGCGAGTTTACGTTGATTGGCTGCAGCATGTTGGCAGAGGGGCTGCCTTCCATGTTGATGTAGTTCAACGTCAGGAACGAGACATCCACATCGCCGGAGCGCAGCATGTCAAACATCTGCCGCGGCCCTTCTGCTACGGTTTCCAGTAAGTTGACCTGGACGTCGTAGCCATGCTCCTTAAGGAGAGCATTTACAGCCGTGATCTCAGCCTCGGTAACGTAACCATCCCAAGTAAAGACATTAAGTTGCTCGGTTGCGTGGGCCATGCTTGCGCTTGCCGCCAGAATACTTCCGATTAATGCGTGTTTCATCTAGGAACCCCAGTTGTTGAAAACAGTGTTTGCGACGAACGAGTAAATTGTCCTCGTTCGACTTGGCGCAAGATTGTGTGGCAACCAATAACAACTTATAAATGAAATCAAATCGCCCGCTACCGTTCCTGGTAGAATTTCGCGCAAAGTTGAAAGGCTCTTAATTTCAATTTTCCACAGTCTGTTACACAACAAAAAAAACGCGGCGCCCGGAGGCACCGCGTTTCCACAAACCGCATATGCGGTGATGTGATTATTCTTCGGCTGCGGCTTCTTCGCCTTCAGCTTCGCCGTCTTCGTCATCACCAGCAGAGCGCAGGCCGGATGGCGCGGACAAGTTCGCGATTACGAAGTCACGGTCGATGGTTGGCTTGGCGCCTTCAGGCAGATCGATCTGGCTGATGGTGATGGTGTCACCAATGTCTTTGCCTGTCAGGTCAACAACCAGACGCTCAGGGATGTCGCCTGCGGTCACGTTCAGCTCAACTTCGGGACGCACGATGGTCAGCACGCCGCCTTTTTTGATGCCGGGCGCTTCTTCTTCGTTTTCAAAATCAACATGGATGAACAGGCTGATTTTCGAAGTGCGGCGCAGACGCAGCAGGTCGATGTGTGTTGGCAGGTCTTTTATGGTGTCACGTTGAACGCCGCGGCAGATCACACGTACGTCTTCTTGACCTTCCACTTTCAGGTTGAACAGTGTGGACAGGAAGCGGCCGTCTTTCAGTTTCTTGAACAGAACGTTGAAAGGGATCTGGATTGCCACTGGGTCGGCTTCGCCGCCGTAAACAACACCAGGAACGAAGCCGTCGCGACGTGCTTGACGAGCGGCGCCCTTGCCTGTCCCCGTGCGTGCTTCGGCGATAAGATCAGGAATTTGACCAGCCATATTGAATTCTCCATATACATAGGCAGGGATCCTCCAAGGCTGTATCCCCGCGTGAAGCCGCGCCTATAGCGTGGATTTGCCAGAATGCAAAGGGGATTCGCACTTTATGTGCTGTGAAACTCCCGCAAAATGCCGCCGGCTGCGACGACCTTGTCGTAAAGCGCAAAATCTGCTGGGCGTGCGCGCCGGAAAGCGGCCTCCACGTCTGGGGACAGAGTGGCCTCTACTGTCGGGGAAACGTTCTTTTGACGGGGCAAGACGTCGTCGCCAAACCGCTCTCTTAAAAACGCCTGCAGCAGGTCTTGGCGTTCATAGGCAAAGAGGTGGTCGACTGGGACGTCGCCAACGCCCAGAGACAGGAACGACGCCTGCGAGCCGATACCCGCGGCTTTAGAGGGGTGGGGGCTGATGGCGTCTAGCAGGAAGTCATCGAAGCTGACGCCACCGTGGCAGGTCGGGTTGTTGTGATCCATACGCTCTGGACTGCGGTATTTGTACCAGCTGCGGGCATGGTCAATCGGATCGCGCACCACCGCCACACGTTCGGGTGTGATGCCGTAGGTGTCTTTCAGAAAGGGGGCGAGCTTGGCGTGATATTTGCCGATGGTCATGTGTTTCACGCGTTTGGTGAACACCACGTCTGCGCGTTTGCGTAAGGCCAATTCATAGGCAGTGGTGCCGGTCTTGGGCACCGACAAAAATGCCAAATTTGGTTTGAAAAAGACCAACATACGCGTGCTACCTCTTGCCCGGTTCGTTTATGGCGCGCCGGGCAAGAGCTTGTCAAAGCGATTGATCAGGTCTGCCAGCGGCCTTCGAAGTTTTCTGGCACCAGAAGGACATCGCGGTCCAGCTCATCAATGGTGCGGCGACCGCAGAGCGCCATGGAGACATCAAGCTCCTTGTGGATCACCTCAAGCGCTTTGGTCACACCAGCTTCGCCCATGGCGCCAAGACCATAGATGAACGCGCGTCCGATGTATGTGCCCTTAGCACCCAGGGCCAGAGCCTTAAGCACGTCTTGTCCAGAGCGGATGCCGCTGTCCAGATGCACTTCTACCTCATCGCCAACGGCCTCCATGATGGAAGGCAGGGCGCGGATGGCGCTGAGTGCGCCGTCAAGCTGGCGTCCGCCATGGTTGGACACCACAATCGCATCGGCCCCAACCTTGAGCGCCATTTTTGCGTCGTCGGCATCAAGAATGCCTTTGAGGATGACCTTGCCGCCCCACTTCTCTTTGATCTTCGCGACTTTGTCCCAGTCCAGCGTGAGATCAAAGCTTTCCGCGGTCCAAGCACCAAGGTCGGCGGTGTCGGTAATGCCGTCTACATGGCCAACGATATTACCAAAGTTGCGGCGTTTCGCCCCGAGCATTTCAATTCCCCAGCGCCACTTGGTCATCAGGTTGGCAATGGTGGAGGGGGTCAACTTGGGCGGGGCGGACAGGCCGTTTTTTAGGTCTTTGTGACGTTGGCCGAGAATTTGCAGGTCCAAAGTGATCACCAATGCGGAACAGTTGGCGTCCTTGGCACGTTGGATCAGTCGGTCCACGAAGTCTTCGTCCGTCATGGTGTATAGCTGAAACCAGAAGGGCTTGGTGGTGGCCTCGGCTACTTCCTCAATCGAATTGATAGACATAGTGGACAAAGTGAAGGGCACGCCAAATTTTTCGGCAGCGCGGGCGGCTTTGATTTCCCCATCAGCGCATTGCATGCCTGTGAGCCCTACGGGCGCAAGGGCGACCGGCATGGCCACGTCCTGGCCGATCATTTGACTGGCGGTGGAGCGGCCAGACATATCCACTGCCACGCGTTGGCGCAGATAAATGTCGGCAAAATCAGATGTGTTTTCGACAAAGGTCTTTTCTGTCCAGCTACCGGTCTCGGCATAATCGTAAAACATACGGGGCGCGCGGCGTTGATAGAGGCGCTTGAGGTCCTCGATACAGGTGATAACAGGCATAAATTCACTCTCAGGTCGCTTTTTGGTAAATGTTCCGTACCAATGTGGGGGCTTTGATGCAATCGCTTTTGGCTCTTAACGATGCGTTTACTGTTTGTACCTATTCTGTTCTTGTAGTTATCGTATGAGTGGCGCGGAGGTCCGCATGAAAGGCATTATTTTTGTCGAATTGATACGTATGGCCGAGTCCGTGATGGGCGAAGAGGCGGTAGATGACATTCTGGAAAAGGTGAACTTGGAGAACGACGGCGCATTTAGCGCGGTTGGCAATTATCCCTGTCGCGAGCTTTTGCAGATTGTGGATGCGGTTGGTGCAGAGCTTGGCGCGCCAGTTGAGGCGCTTCATAAGCAGTTTGGCCATTGGATGTTTGGCCGATTTGTGGAGGGTTACCCAACTTTTTTTGAGGGCAAAACCGACGGTTTTGACATGTTGGAATCGATTGAGAACGAAGTCCATGTTGAGGTGCGTAAGCTTTACCCAGAGGTTGAGCTGCCTACCTTTGCAACAGAGTGGTTGGCGGGAGGACAGTTTAAAATGATTTACGCCAGCGAGCGACCACTTCAGCACTTTTGCCACGGGCTGGTCGAGGCCTGTTTGCTGCATTTCAAACAAGATGTTTCTATCGAAATGACTGAGCGCAAGGACGGTGGTAGCTTCTATGCGGAATTCCTGATGCAAACGGCCGCGTGATGTATCTGCGTGATCCAATCGCAGTTCCTGCGGATTCTGTTTCTAGGCGACGATACTTGCGAGAACGTGTCGCGCGCGAGGAAGCCGAGGCGCTTCTGGAGGGTAAAAGCCGGGAGCTTTACGATGCCAATCAAAGGCTGCAGGGACTACTGAGCACCATGGAGCAGGCGGTGCATGAGCGGACGCAGGAGTTGGTAGAGTCGCGCGTGGCGGCAGAGTCCGCAAACGAGGCCAAATCTGTGTTTTTGGCCTCTATGAGTCATGAAATCCGCACGCCGCTCAATGGAATTCTTGGAATGGCGCAAGCGCTGGATGACAGCGGCTTAAGTGACGAACAAGCTAAACTTGTGACAATACTGGGCGACAGCGGGCGGCTGTTGCTGGCGATCATCAATGACGTGCTCGACATTTCAAAGATTGAAGCCGGTAAATTGGAATTCGAAATTATCCCTTACCAGCTTACGGAATTGCTGGATGGCATGCGGCACCACTATCAGTTTCGTGCGCGGGAAAAGGGACTGGAGTTTCATACGGAATTGACACCGGCGGCCCGATGCTTGGTGAAGACGGATCCCGTGCGCCTTCAGCAGGTAGTGGGCAATCTCTTATCAAACGCAATAAAGTTCACGGAGGTCGGATCAGTGACGCTGAGTGTTGATGTGATTCCACATCGATCTGGCAAGTCGGTTCTGAGCATAAAGGTCAAGGACACCGGACCTGGCATCCCAAAAGCGCAGCAATTTCGGTTGTTTGAGCGGTTCAGTCAGGCCAACGCAAGCGTCACGCGTGTGCATGGTGGTACAGGGCTTGGTCTGGCGATATCTCGCCATATCTGTGAGCTTATGGAGGGAGAGATTTCCCTGCGCTCGGTGCCCGGCGAGGGGGCGGAGTTTCATGCAAAAGTCATGGTCGAGGAGACGAAAGGCAAGGTTGCACAGTGTAATGGGAGATCGACCACGGATGCCGGGAGGAGCCTATCCAACTTACGTGTTCTTGCGGCGGAGGATAACCGGACCAATCAGGTAGTGCTCAAACACATGCTTAAGAAAGTTGGCCTGACTTTAGACATTGTCGACAACGGAGAAAAAGCCGTGCAGGCTTGGCAAAAGACCCGATATGATATGGTGCTGATGGATATCAATATGCCGGTCATGGATGGTATTGAAGCAACGCGGCGCATCCGGGAACTCGAAAGCCGGAATATGCAGGAACCGACGCCCATTCTTGCTGTCAGTGCAAATGCCATGGTGCATCAGGTCGCTGGGTATCTTTCGAAGGGCATGAGTGGGCATGTGGCGAAACCGATCAGTCGGGAAAGTCTTGTAGAAGCCATGGCCACAGCTTTGCGCGCAGAGGGGCGCTGGCCTGAGTAGCGTCAGAGCCAGTGCGTTGCGCAGCACTGTTGAGAACGCGACAGGAAGGTGCTGCCCGGTCAATTAAGTGAAACTGGTGAGTATTTGAGTGCCCTTTGCCCCGCGTTTTAACGGTAGGCGTCTGTTCTGGTGACGTCTTTTAAACAGGTCTGTGCCGTAAGCCGTGACCAAGAGAGTAGACTGTTTCTAGCTGGCTCAGCGGGAATGTCTGGTTGGTGTGTCCCGGCCCGGTGCGAAGGCCGTAGATTTAAGTTTGTCAGAGCCGCGTGATGCAGCGAACCGCGCCAAACAAGTAGTGGTTTAGGCGCGGTGGGCTCCGTCTGCCAGAGATTTGACGAAGGCCAGAACGTCTGAGACGGGTTTGCCCGCTGCAATCTGGCTTACAATCGCTGACCCCACCACGGCCCCATCGGCAACTGAGGCAATGTTTCGTGCTTTTTCAGGTGTGTTGATACCAAAGCCCACAATGACCGGCAAATCAGTGCTGTCTTTGATGCGTGCCACTTCCGGTCCCACGTCGGTGGCCTCAGCTTCCGCAGATCCTGTGATGCCAGTGATCGACACGTAGTAGACAAAGCCGGAGGTGTTTTGCAGAACTTTGGGTAGGCGCTTGTTATCGGTTGTGGGTGTCGCCAGACGGATAAAGTTCATACCTGCGGCCTGCGCCGGAATACACAATTCGTTGTCTTCTTCGGGCGGGAGGTCCACAACAATCAAACCGTCAATGCCAGCGGTTTGCGCATCAATCAGAAATTTGTCGACACCACGCGAATAAATCGGGTTGTAGTAGCCCATTAGCACAATGGGGGTGGTGGTGTCGGTGCGGCGGAACTCCGTTGCGAGATCAAGTGTTCGTTGCAACGTCATGCCACCTTCGAGCGCGCGCTGGCCCGCCAACTGAATGGTGGGGCCGTCCGCCATCGGGTCCGTAAACGGCAAGCCGAGTTCGATGATGTCCACTCCAGCGCTTGGCAGGCCTTTCACCACTTCCAACGAGGTATCGTAGTCGGGATCCCCTGCCATGACATAGGCTACAAATGCCTTTTTGCCTTGCGCTTTTAGTTCGGCGAATTTGGCGTCGATACGAGTCATCGGCGGATCCTTACGTTTTGCTTCCCCTTCATGTGCCGGAAGGTGCGTGGGAAATCAATCCCACGCAAGTCGCTCATATGCTTTGTGCTAGAACCTGTGATGATAGCGCAGGGTTAAAGTGTTTACGCCTGGATTGTGGCTGGACAGGCCTGCGTTGGATAGGTGGCTGATCGCAAGTGAAAGCGCCGATGTATTTGATAGCCGATATCCCAGCCCCAGAAGGCTGCGAAATTCAAGCGACTGTCCAAGGTCGTTGTGAGCTGTGCCTTCAACAAAGACACCTGGCATTAAGCTGGCCTGGGCAAACCAGCGATCGTCGAAATCGTAGGTGCCGGACAACCCGGCCCCCAAGAAAAAGTCGTTCTCGGCGTCAAGGGAGGCTGCTGCGCCAAATGACGCTGAAAACCTGCCAAAAGTTCGAAACGGAGTTGTGATGTATTCGAGTTCGAGCACATTCGCGTCACGTGCGCTGCCTTCTGAATAGTCTGAGTAGCCTACGCCCCAAATGAGTTGCTGCGCAGAGAGTTGCGTTGCGCACAGCAAAGCTGCGCCCAAAGTGATCAGGTGTTTCATGAAAATGTTGTCCAATACAGGGTGGTCTTTGGCGGGACACAGGCCTGGATTTGGGGGCAGGGATTCCGGAAAGAACCCCTTGTTGCAATGGCTTGCGCGTTCGTGATGTGGAAGGGTGGTTTTCGTGAGTGCGCGTGATTTTGTGTGATCGTCGTCAGACGCTGATAAACATGGGCCCCCTGCTAGGACGGAACCAGAGGTTTGAATGCCTAACCGAGCGGTAAAAATACCCTACGGCACTTCGTTATAGACACTGTTAGCTTGCGCCGGTCCCATTCTCTGCCTAAGAGCGACACAAACCAGAGACAGGAGGCCGGACATGGGTTTCAAAATGGGCATCGTTGGCTTGCCAAACGTTGGCAAATCCACGCTCTTTAACGCGCTGACCAAAACCGCAGCGGCGCAGGCGGCGAATTTTCCGTTCTGCACCATCGAGCCCAACGTGGGCGAAGTGGGCGTGCCGGATGCACGTCTGGATAAGCTCGCCGCGATTGCGAGCTCCAAGCAGATCATCCCAACACGGATGACCTTTGTGGACATCGCTGGTCTGGTAAAAGGCGCCTCCAAAGGCGAAGGTTTGGGCAACCAGTTCCTCGCCAATATTCGGGAGACGGATGCGATTGCTCATGTGTTGCGCTGTTTTGAAGATGGCGACGTGACCCATGTGGATGGTCGCGTTGATCCCGTGGCCGATGCGGAAACCATTGAAACAGAGCTGATGTTGGCTGACCTAGAGAGTATCGAGAAGCGTCTTCAAGGGCTTGTGCGCAAGGTGCGTGGTGGTGACAAAGAGGCGGTTCAGCAGGAACGCCTGCTGAAAGCGGCGCAGGAGATGTTGGAAGACGGTAAGCCAGCCCGTCTTGTTGAGGTTGACGAGGACGACGTCAAGGCGTGGAAATTGTTACAACTTCTCAGCACAAAGCCGGTTCTATATGTTTGTAACGTTGGTGAATCTGAGGCAGCCGAAGGCAACGAACATTCTGCCGCAGTGGCCGAAATGGCCGCCAAGCAAGGCAATAGCCACGTGATCATTTCCGCACAGATCGAAGAAGAAATCAGTCAGTTGGAAGATGATGAAGCCGAAATGTTCCTCAGTGAAATGGGGCTGGAAGAAGCCGGTCTGGACCGTCTGATCCGTGCAGGCTACGAACTGTTGCATCTGGAAACTTACTTCACTGTTGGCCCCAAAGAGGCTCGTGCCTGGACCATCCGTCAGGGGACTAAGGCGCCTCAGGCGGCTGGTGTGATCCATGGTGATTTTGAAAAAGGCTTCATCCGCGCCGAAACCATTGCCTATGACGATTATATCGCCTGCAATGGTGAAAGCGGTGCCAAGGATGCGGGAAAGATGCGCGCTGAGGGCAAGAGTTATGAGGTGCAGGACGGCGACGTGATGCACTTCTTGTTCAACACTTAACGCAGTTCGAAGCATCCGACTTGGTAAAACCCGCTGTGAAAACGGCGGGTTTTTTTCGTGGTCGTGCCGGTTAATATAAAACTAAAATTGACTGATTGCTGTCTGTCTTTAGCGAGACGTGCTGAAGAATTGGTATCTGATGACGCACCTTGCTCCAAAATCACGCGATTTTGGCGTCACGTCGCATAGTTGGCTGATTAAAAAACACACACTTTCTGGAATTGTCGCTTATCTTTTGGGCGAATGTCGTGATTTCCCTGATTGCTGCGGTGCGGAAATTTGCTCCTAGGCAGTCCGTGTCAAAAGGTGTGGGCACCAACCGAACGACAGGACGTCTGGGAAACGGGGGGTGTGTGACGACCGACGAATTGGACCTCGACACGGCCGCCACACGGTTTGCAACACGAAGTTGCGGGGATCAGGTAATGGAAGCTCGCCTCCGGGCGCAAGGGTTTCTGTGGCCACCCCGCTGGGAGATACGAATGACCTTTCTGAAATCCACGCTCGCAGGATCTCTGGTTTTTGCCTCGCTTGCCGGCGCTGCCATGGCCGACGAAGACACCATCAAAGTGGGTGTGCTGCACTCGCTCTCGGGCACGATGGCGATTTCTGAGACCACGCTGAAAGACACCATGCTGATGCTGATCGACCAACAGAACGCCAAGGGCGGCCTGCTGGGCAAACAGCTGGAAGCAGTTGTGGTTGACCCTGCATCTGACTGGCCACTGTTTGCAGAAAAAGCGCGTGAGCTTTTGACCGTGCATGAAGTGGATGTGATCTTCGGCAACTGGACCTCCGTGTCTCGTAAATCTGTGCTGCCAGTGATCGAAGAGCTGAACGGCCTGCTGTTCTACCCGGTTCAGTACGAAGGCGAAGAGAGCTCCAAAAACGTGTTTTACACCGGTGCAGCGCCAAACCAGCAGGCGATCCCGGCAACCGACTACTTCCTGGACGAGCTGGGTGTTGAGAAATTTGCCCTCTTGGGCACCGACTATGTCTATCCACGCACGACCAACAACATCCTTGAGTCTTATTTGAAGGGCAAAGGTATCGCGGATGACGACATTTTCGTGAACTACACCCCATTTGGGCACTCTGACTGGTCCAAGATCGTCGCTGACGTTGTGGCGTTGGGCGCGGACGGCAAAAAAGTTGGCGTGATCTCCACCATCAACGGTGACGCGAACATCGGCTTCTACAAAGAACTGGCGGCGGCTGGCATTTCTGCGGACGACATTCCTGTTGTGGCGTTCTCTGTTGGCGAAGAAGAGCTGGCTGGGTTGGACACTTCCAACCTCGTGGGTCACCTCGCGGCATGGAACTACTTCCAGTCTGCGGATGCCGACGTGAACGCGGAATTTGTGGAAACATGGAAAGCCACCATGGGTGACGCGCGTGTGACCAACGATCCAATGGAAGCACATTTCATCGGCTTTAACATGTGGCTGAACGCCGCCACCGAAGTTGGCTCCACAGAGGTGGATGCGGTGCGGGCCAAGATGTACGGTCAAGAATTCCCGAACCTGACCGGTGGTACCGCCGTGATGCTGCCAAACCATCACTTGGCGAAGCCAGTTCTGATTGGCGAAATTCAAGAAGACGGTCAGTTTGACATCATCTCCCAGACCACTGAGGTGCCGGGCGATGCGTGGACAGACTTCCTGCCTGAATCCGCGGTGCTGATGTCGGATTGGAAAGATCTGGACTGCGGCATGTACAACACCGAAACCAAAACCTGCGTGCAAACGCTGTCCAACTACTAAGTTGAGACCTTTTTGGGGCCGCCAAACGTGGTGGCCCCTCACCAAACTCGCGGATCCCCTCACATGAGACAATACCTTCTGGCAGGCCTTGCTGTCTTGGCCGCTTGCCTGATTTCGCCCGACCGTAGCTCGGCGCAAGATGCCGCCATCCAGCCGATCCTGCAAGATCATCAGGCGCTGATTGTGAAAAGCTCGCGCAAGACTATTGCTCCGGTAATTGAGGCTGTGGCCAGTTCGGGATTGCCACAGGCGCAGACCGTGCTTGAGGTCTGGGCGGCCAAAAACATGTGGCAGCGCAAAGAAGACGGACTGTTCTTCATCGGCGAAAGGATAGACAGCAAGACTTACGCGCTCATCGATTTCGACAGCGGTGAAGCGGTGGGGGAATTCGTCAAGAAAGACCTCAAACAGATCAAGCCCAACAGCGGCATCCGCGCGCTGATAGGTACTGCGTTAGTCCAATTCCAACTGAGTGATCCCAATACCGAAGCCCGCAGAGCCGCACTATTGTCCATCGAGAGAGACCCGGAGGCCAGCCTGCTCGCCCCTCTGCGTGCGTCCATCGAAGGCGAGCCGAATGCAGAGCTCAAAGCGCAAAAGCAACGTCTCGAGCGGCTCTTGACCATTGGGTATGACACCAACGAGGCCGCGCGCTTGACGGCCATCTCGGATATGTCCGGAGACCTCGGGGTCGATGTGCGCGCCACGTTGAACCCACTTCTGACCACTACGCGTGAGGTTGCGCTGGGCGCTGTTCCAAACGGCGTGAATGTCGCGCAGGTTTTGCAGCCTGGACAGGACGATTTTGACGTGATCACCGCTTACAATCTGCTAGTCGACAAAGGGCTTGCACCCGCTTTGCACACGGCTGATGATGTCCGCCTGGCATTGGGTGAGCACATTGACGGAGGCAGTGTCGGCGGCGTGCCAGTGGCGCAACTCAATACAGAACCAGCCCGCTTGAAAGCCTACGCAGCTTTGGCAGAGGCCGGCGCAGTGCCAGCCTATGTTGGCGACAATGCGATTAACACGCCTCTTGAAACTCACGTGTTTTTTGAAGCTTATGTCGAGCCATCCCAAGTCGTGACCGATGCCGCAGCGCAAGCGCTCAAGGACATTGAACTTAAAGTTGGTCTCAATCAGACGCTGGATCTGACGCTTGATGCTTTGTCGCTTGCTTCGATCTATTTTTTGGCGGCCATTGGCCTTGCGATCACCTTTGGTGTGATGGGTGTGATCAACATGGCGCATGGTGAGTTCATTATGATGGGCGCCTACACTGGCTATGTGGTGCAGCAGCTTATTCCCGATCACACGGTGTCGATCATTGTCGCCATACCTACCGCTTTTGCTGTGACGTTTGCCGCCGGTGTGGCCATGGAAAGGCTTGTGATCCGCTGGCTGCAGGCCCGACCGCTGGAAACACTTCTGGCAACTTTCGGAATTTCCATTGCGCTACAACAGCTGGCCAAAAACATCTTTGGCACGCAGGCGCGTCCCTTGACGGCGCCCGGTTGGTTGGATGGTGCCTGGGCGATGAACGATGTGGTTTCGATCAGCTATATCCGTATCGCGATTTTCATTCTCGCGCTGATCTTCCTAGGCGTCTTCCTGTACATCATGAAACGCACGCGGCTTGGGCTTGAGACCCGCGCAGTCACGCAAAACCCGCGTATGGCGGCCTCCATGGGAATCAATCCGGATAAGGTGAACATGCTGACGTTTGGTCTTGGTTCTGGCATCGCAGGCATTGCGGGCGTAGCCATTGGTCTCTTCGCCAAGGTGACCTCGGAATTGGGCAGCGACTACATCGTGCAAAGCTTTATGACTGTGGTTGTCGGCGGGGTTGGCAACATCTGGGGCACTCTGGCAGGCGCTGCCATGATCGGCTTCCTGCAAAAGGGCATAGAATGGATGAACCCATCCAACACGCTCGCTGCGCAGACCTACATGATCATCTTCATCATCATCTTCATCCAATTTCGGCCACGGGGCATCATCGCCCTCAAAGGCCGCGCGGCGGGGGATTAAGCCATGAAACGTTCCTTCATTGCCAAGAACCCTTCAGTTTTGATCTTTCTCGCGATCCTCGCACTTTTCACTCTGCTGATCACGGTTATGTCTGAAGGCTTTGGTGTTGGCGGCATCTCCACCAGCTTCATCAAGACATTGGGCAAAACACTCTGCCTATGCCTGATCGCCCTCGCGATGGATGTAATTTGGGGCTACACCGGCATCCTGAGCCTCGGCCATTTCGCCTTCTTTGGGCTTGGCGGCTACATGATTGGCATGTGGCTCATGTATGAACGCACGCGGTTGATTGTGGTGGACAGTCTCGCTCAAGCCGAGATCCCGCCGACTGACGGCGAAGTCATTGACGCCATCGGAAATCAAATCTTTGGCGTGGTCGGCAGCAGCGACTTCCCTCTTATCTGGGCATTTGCCGACAGTTTGATGATCCAGTTAATGCTTGTGGTTCTGGTGCCGGGCCTACTGGCGTTGGTCTTTGGTTGGCTCGCCTTCCGCAGCCGTGTCACAGGTGTGTACCTGTCGATCCTGACCCAAGCCATGACCCTCGCTTTGGCGCTCTATCTGTTTCAGAACGACAGTGGCTTGCGTGGCAATAATGGTCTGTCCGGATTGCAGAACCTGCCGGGTGTGACAGCGTCCCAAGATCATGTGTCCCTCTGGTTCTTTTGGGCTTCGGCTGCGGCGCTGGGCGGCGGATATGTGCTCTGCGCTTGGTTGGTGAGCGGCAAGTTCGGATCGGTCTTGCGGGCCATTCGCGACAACGAGGCGCGCGTGCGCTTCCTTGGCTATTCCGTGGAGATGTACAAGCTGGTGATCTTCACGCTAACTGCCTGTATCGCCGCCATTGCGGGCGCGCTGTATTATCCACAAGCTGGCATCATTAACCCGGCCGAAATCGCTCCGATTGCGTCCATCTACCTTGCGGTGTGGGTGGCGATTGGCGGGCGTGGTCGACTGTATGGGGCCGTGATCGGTGCGGCTTTTGTCAGCCTCTTGTCTACCTGGTTCACTGGCGGGCAGGCGCCTGACATCAACCTTGGGTTCTATACTATCAAATGGGTCGATTGGTGGCTTGTGCTATTGGGGCTGTCTTTTGTGCTTGTCACACTGTTTGCGCCCAAGGGGATTGGCGGGCTGATTGACATCTTTACGGATCGCCGTGCTGCAAAGGAGGCCAAGCAATGAGTACTCTTTTAGAAGTCTCCGGGGTCTCGGTGACCTTTGACGGGTTCCGCGCCATCAACAATCTCTCGTTTCAAATTGCAGAAGCTGAAATGCGTGCCGTGATCGGGCCAAATGGCGCTGGTAAGACCACCTTTATGGATATCGTGACTGGCAAGACCAGACCTGACGAAGGGCGGGTTATCTGGGGTGAAAAATCTGTGAGCCTTCTGGGTATGAATGAGGCCAAGATCGCGCAGGCCGGTGTTGGGCGCAAGTTTCAGAAACCCACGGTCTTTGAAGATCAGTCGGTGCAGGAAAACTTGCTGATGGCGCTCCAGAATAAGCGTGGATGGTTGGCGGTACTCCGTTATCGTCCCAGCCCAGAAGACTTGGTAAAGGTGGTTGACCTCGCTGAGAAAATTGGGCTTAAGGATCAGCTTTTCCGCAAATCCGGCGAGTTGAGCCACGGGCAGAAACAGTGGCTGGAGATTGGGATGTTGCTCGCCCAGGAGCCGCGGCTTCTGTTGGTGGATGAGCCCGCCGCAGGCATGACACCGGCAGAGCGTGAACATACAACCGATATTCTGGTGGAGGCAGCCAAAACCCGCGCCGTTGTGGTGGTGGAGCATGACATGGAATTTGTCCGCCGCCTGAATTGTAAGGTTACCGTACTGCACGAAGGAGCCGTGCTGGCCGAAGGCAGCCTTGACCATGTCACCTCTGATCAGAATGTGATCGACGTCTATCTGGAGCGCTAAGATGCTGAAACTCGAAGATATCACATTGCACTACGGTCATTCCCAGATTCTGAATGGTATCTCGATGGAAGCCAAGCTGGGCGAAGTGACTTGTGTGATGGGCACCAATGGGGTGGGGAAAACCAGCCTGATCAAATCCATCTCTGGTACACACCCGCGCTCTGGTGGTTCGCTCACGCTGGATGGAGAGCCACTGCCGCCGCTGCCCGCACAAGCTTTGGCACATAAAGGTGTCGCCTATGTACCTCAAGGGCGCGAGATTTTCCCTTTGTTGACCGTGCGCGAGAACATGGAGACCGGCTTCAACTGCCTGCCAAAAGGGGAGCGGGCCGTGCCGGAGGAAATGTTTGAACTCTTCCCGGTGCTCAAAGAAATGCAAGGACGCCGAGGAGGAGATCTCTCAGGCGGTCAGCAACAGCAATTGGCGATTGCGCGGGCCTTAATCACACGACCGAAGCTCCTGCTCTTGGATGAACCAACAGAAGGTATACAACCCAATATCATCCAGCAGATCGGCGAAGTCATCAAACTGCTGCGCGACAAAGGCGACATGGCGATTGTGCTTGTTGAGCAGTTTTTTGAATTTGCCTATGGGCTGGCGGATCAGTTTGTGGTGTTGCGTCGCGGTGAAGTGCTTTTGGAAGGGCGCAAGGGCGCTATAGACAAAGACGAGTTGCTTGCGAGCGTGTCTGTTTAAAGGGCTGGCCGCTACTTGAGCGCCCGCGCCAAAAATGCCTGTGTGTCCGGATGGTGCGGTGCGTCAAACAAAGCGCTGGGTGCGCCTTCTTCCACTACTTTGCCATCTTTCAAGAAACAAACCTTGTCCGCCGCTTCACGGGCAAAACCCATCTCATGGGTCGCTAGCACCATGGTCATTCCGCTGTCTTTGAGTAAGCATAGCACGTCGAGCACTTCGCCCACCAACTGCGGATCGAGTGCGGAGGTGATCTCGTCAAAAAGCATCACTTCCGGTTTCATCGCCAAAGCCCGTACAATCGCGACGCGTTGCTGTTGTCCGCCGGAAAGCTGGTCGGGATAGTGATTCATTCGATCGGCAAGGCCAAAGCGCGTGAACAGTTCGGTGATCTCTGGACGCAATGCGGCGCGGGACTTTTTGTAGACCCGCCGAGGTGCCAGCATGACGTTTTCCGCCGCCGTCATATGCGGGAAGAGGTTGTAACTTTGAAACACCATGCCAATGCGACGGCGTACCGGCTGCGGGTCCAGGCCGGGCAGGGAGATGTCTTCTCCGTCTAGTAGGATCTCCCCGTCCTCGATGGCCTCCAGTAGGTTTACGCAGCGCAGCAGCGTGGATTTGCCCGCACCAGACGCGCCGATCAGGCAGACCATCTGGCCTTCCTCAACTTCAAGGTTGATGCCATCACACACAGTGTTATCGCCAAAGCGCTTTTCGACTGCTTTTAGAGTGATTTTTGCCATCAGCTGCGCTCCCGGTTTTGCCTGGCGATGAGGTAGTCAGCATAGCGTGTCGCCGGGATGGTCACCGCAAGGAAAATCACGGCGGCGCCTACGTAAGGCGTGAAGTTTGCGAGCAGCGATTTGTAGACACCAGCTTGGCGAAAGATTTCCACTGGGCCAATGAAGCTCAGCAGGGCGACGTCTTTCTGCAGAGCGATGAACATGTTCATCTGCGCCGGGACAACGCGGCGTATGGCTTGCGGTAGGATAACAAATCGCATGCTGTCAGTATCTGACAACCCAAGGGAAGCCGCTGCCGCGCGCTGGCTCTTGTGTACGCTTTCAATGCCGGAGCGGAAGATTTCCGCAACATAAGCAGAATAGGTCAGGATCAGCGCCAAGGAGCCCCAGATGTAGGGCGAATTCCACGGGCGTGGCAGGCCCAAACCAGGAACACCAAAACCAATCAGGTAGACAGTCAGAACCACCGGCACGCCGCGGAAGATGTCGGTGTAGGCTGCGCCTAAAATGCGCAGGGGAAACAGGGCTGGGTTGCGGGTGTCACGTGCGAGGGCCACCAGCAGGCCAAGTAACACAATGGCTGGGGCGCTCCACAGGAAGATCGCGACGTCGAGCTTGAAGGCTTCAAGCAGCTTTGGGAAGGTCTTGGCAAAGACCTCCCAGTTGAAAAAGCTGGCTTTGACCCGATCCCACCCCGGCGCCATCGGCACCAAGATCACAACGGCCAAAAACACCACTAACGTGCTGCCGCCCGCGACGAGCATGGAGCGGCGACGTAGGCGATCTTCGTAAATCTGGCGGCGGGTTTTGCCCGCCGCGTTGATCTTTGTCATAGTCTTAGATCAGCTTATTTGATCAGCGGCACACCGGTGGTTTCCTGAAGCCATTCAGCTTCAATCGCGGCCAGCTTTCCGCTCTCGGTCAGAGCTGCGATAGCTTCATCCACACAGGTTTTCAAGGCGTTGCCCTCTTCTAATAGCATACCGAAGCGATCCGGGTTGTCGGTGCGATCTGCTGGAAATTGACCAATTACGGAAGAGCCTTCCACCACAACAGCACTCAGGTACAGCGCGGTTGGCAGGTCAAACAGCGCCGCGTCGATCTGGCCGGCCTGCATGGCGGCGGTCACGTCAGCGTTGTCTCCATACAGCAGCGGCATATCATCTGGCCCAATGGTATCCATCAGCACCGGCACAGCAGTGGTGCCGCCCATCGCCCCCCATTTCAGCGCTTTGAGCGCGTCCACAGAGGCGGTGGTGTCCTTGGCTTCCGGGGACGCCAGGATTGCCATCGGTGCTGCGTAGTAGGCGGCGGAGAAGTCGACCATTTTCTCGCGCTCCTCGGTGATGGAGAACTGCTGTAGGTTGAAGTCAAAGTCCTTCGGCCCCGGCTGAATCGCTTGATCAAAGGACGAACGCACCCATGTTACCTTGTCTGCGCCAAAACCCATTTCTTCGGCCACGGCATAGGCGACGGCAGCTTCAAACCCTTTGCCGCTTTCTGGCGCGTCATCCATGACCCACGGGTAATAGGCGGGGTTGCCTGTGGCGACGGTGAGTGTGCCCTCGCTCAGCGTTTTTCCGTCGGCACAATGCCCGGCGGCCAAAGCGGCGGAGGAGGTCAACGCGGTGATCGTGGCGGCAGCAATAACTTTGTAAAGCACGGTTAATTCATCCCTATTGAACTGTTTGGTCAAAACATGAGGGGGAAGGCGCGCGTTGTCCAGAAGAACTCTGTGAAGGCTCGGTCTAGATCAGCCGGATACACAAATACAATGTGTTTCGGCGCCATTTGATGGTGATAATGGCGGAGACGAAGGGATTCGAACCCTCGATACCGTTTCCGGTATACTCCCTTAGCAGGGGAGCGCCTTCGACCACTCGGCCACGTCTCCGCGGACCCGTATATTGGGCGAAATCAGAGGACACAAGGGCCAAATCTCAGGAAATTCAGATTTTCCTCGAAGGCGAAGCGGTGCCGGTTTCCCGGTGGATTACCCCTTAAAGCAATTGGTCCCCAAGCAGGCTTTTGAGATTTTTTTGGGTAACGGGACTAAGTATGGCAAACCGCTTGTCTGGTCGGCGCCGATTTTTTGCGTTTATGGTCCACCAGGCTTTAGGATTTGCGAGCAATGCCGTTGCGGTCGTTTGAAAGTAATCCCTATGTCACGGGGTGTTACGTTTTTGTCGCAAGACAAATGATCCGCTTTGCGCTGAGCCGCGTATTGAGGATATGGTAAGTGCAATACTTGATATCCCCCGCGCCGCGGCCCCAAAGCCAAGAGCGCGTCGCAAAGAAAGACAGCGTGTGTCGCAAGCCAAAGCCGCGCCATCACAGGAAACCCTGTGGATGATCGCCGTGCGTGATCATCGCGACAAGATTGCGTTCGCGTCGCTGTTTGATCACTTCGCACCGCGACTAAAAGGTTTTGTGATGCGTAACGGAACATCCGCCGCACAAGCGGAGGAAATTGTGCAGGACGTGATGCTGACGTTGTGGCGTAAGGCCCACATGTTCGACCCGCATCGCGCGCAAGTTTCGGCTTGGGTATATCAAATTGTTCGAAACCGTCAGATCGATGTCGCCCGCAAAGAAAACCGTCCGATGCCAGAAGCCCTCAAAGAGGAGCCGGAAGCTGAGCCAGATGCGACGCAGATTTTGGCGGTGGAACAGGAAACAGGACAACTGCGCGTCGCGCTTTCCAAGCTGCGCCCAGAGCAGCGCGAGGTGATAGAAAAGGCTTATTTGGGTGAGCTGACCCATCAGGAGATCAGCAACCAGACAGGCCTGCCACTTGGCACTATCAAATCACGTATACGTCTCGGCCTGCAGCGCCTTAGACATGAACTCAAAGATCTTTCGGAATGAGCCAGCCCATGCCCGCAATTACTCATCATATTCCAGATCCCATGATGGCCGCTTACGCATCAGGTACTTTGCCGCACGCGTTTTCCCTGGTGGTTGCCACGCAGGTCTCCATGTCCTCAGAGGCACGTGTCACGCTACAGGCACATGAAGCCGTTGGCGGCATTGTTTTGGAGGACAGCAGCTCCGTGGCTGTGTCTGACGGTATGAAGTCCAATCTTCTATCGATGCTCGACGATTCGATGCCTGAAGAACCGGTGTATGCGCGCAATGGCGTCTACCCAGCCCCCGTGATGGAGGTGCTTAAAGGTCGGGAGCCGCGTTGGAAACCGCTTGGTATGGGCGTTAAACAGGATATTTTGGCCGAAGATGAATTCGGCTCCGTGCGGCTGCTGTACATTCCGCCAGAACAGGCTGTGCCAGATCATGGGCACAATGGTCTGGAGTTGACCCTTGTTCTTCAGGGCAGCTTTAGTGACGAAACTGGCCGATTTGGGGTTGGCGATGTTGAGGTGGCCGACGAGACGTTGGAGCACACGCCAATTGCCGGCGCAGGCGAGCCGTGTATCTGCTTGGCAGCCACTGACGCGCGGTTGAAGTTCAACGCCTTCATGCCACGGCTTCTTCAACCAATTTTCCGCATCTAACGGGCGACTTGGAACCGTTGAGGCGCAATTGCGACTATTGCGGATTTTTAAGGTTTGACCGCATCCCAACCAGGAAAGACTTTGGGATGTGGTTTTGCCCTTTTTGTGGCACGCAACATGTCCAGACTGCGCTCGATTTCGGCCTGCGTCATATCGCGGGCAATGACCACAATACGGGTTGCGGTGTTGTCAGGGTCCCAACTTGCCAAGGCTTCCGGCCTATCAAAGATGTGTTGCACACCGTGAAAAACAAATGGTGTTTCAATACCCTTGAGAAAGACGATCCCCTTTACGCGCAAAAGGTTTGGACCCCTTAAAGCGACCAAAGTGTCTAGCCAGTGGTCAAAGACCTTGTCATCAACGGGTGTTTCCAACGTGATCGACCCGGATTGGATACGTGAATCATGCGGCGAAAATACAGGTTGAGAAGGGCCCTTTGATAACCCGGACAGGTTGGCTAAGGGATCTGTTGCCTCTGGACTTGGCTCTTGACGAGTTATCCAAGTCAACGCCTGGTGGCCGGTGGCATCGCGCCGAATGCCGGACAAGCCGAACATCTTGCGTGGATCAGTGGCGGCTTCGGTCACGGTGATGATCTGGGCGGTGGGGTTGATATCCTTGAGGCGGGTTGTGAGATTTGTGATTTCGGCGCAAGACACCAGGTCCGTTTTGCTGAGTACCAGTAGATCCGCAGTCGCCGCTTGAGACACTGCTTCAAACTGTGCGTCCAGTGTCTTTTGCCCATTGGCGGCATCAACCAGTGTCACAACACCGTCCAAAATGGTGGATGTGACCAGCGCATAATCTACCAAAAGTGTCTGTCGTATGGGCGCCGGATCAGCCAGCCCAGTGGTTTCGATCACCACTCTGTCAAAGCCCAGCTCGCCCAGCTTGCGCCGATCAAGAAGGTTGGTCAGGGTTTGAGAAAGGTCGCCTCGGATTGAGCAGCATAGGCACCCTGAGGCCATAAGCACAACTTCTTCGTCTGAAGCTTGAATCAGGTCGTGATCCAGGCCGACTTCGCCAAATTCATTCACAATTACTGCGATGCGATCGGGCCCGTCATCAGACAAAATTTTGTTTAGCAGGGTTGATTTCCCCGCGCCCAAAAAACCAGTGAGCAAAGTGACAGGCAGGCGTGTTTCGGGCAAGAGGCACCTATGACAAGAGGTTGGTACAGCGGCTCACATTGATAATGTTATGTTGTAACAATGACAAGGCTTACTTGCCTCTATACACCACCCAGTCCGGAAGATAGCTCAACCCTTTCAGAACCCAAGAAAAGGGTCTGGGGAAATCGGTGCGAAACTTCGTTTTGCGCATGGCTTGCAGGACGCGTGCGCCCGCATCCTCTACAGACATCAGCATTGGCATAGAGAAGTCGTTTTTCTTTGTCAGCCGCGTCTTGATGAAACCGGGGTTGATCAGCCGGACAGTCACGCCGGTGTCCTTGAGGTCATGTCGCATGGTCTCCGCCAAACTCACCAGCGCAGCCTTGCTGGCGCCGTACCCAACCGCTTTGGGAAGACCGCGGTAGCCAGCCAAGGAACCAATCAGCGTGATGTCCCCATGATCCTGAGCGACAAATCTGGGGGTGACCTCGCCGAGAACCCGCATTGCCCCCATGAAGTTCACATCCGCCATTTGTAGTGCAGTACGGCTGTCCCATTCTTTGGCAGACATCGGATCATAAGCACCTGCATTGTAGATCACGCCGTCTATCCGTCCGACAGACTTGGCAGCTGCCCGCACCGCGTCAGTGTCCGTCACATCCAAGATCAGCACACGGGTGCCTGGCAGGGAGGAGCACAGGCTTGCCAGACGTTCGCCATTGCGCGCCGACAGGATCACCTGCGCCCCTTCCTCGCTGAGTTGTTCTGCAATGGAGCGCCCCAGCCCTTCGCTGGCACCGATCAGCCAGTAGGTTTTGCCTGCAAACTCAATCATTCGCCTGGCGCCACGGTTGGGATGTTCTCGGTCAAGGCAGTATCCGGTGCGGGTTGTTTCTTCAAAAACGGCGCTTTCTTGACCCATAAAATTGCTGCTTGCCAATGGATCAATGCTACCACGCGTGCGGCACCTAGCGGCCGGCGCAGCGCCGCCCACAACAGGCCGCTGCTGCGGGCGGGTTTGCGGAGGCCGGCGAGGGTGGCGATCACGCCTTGATCGTCATTCTCATAGGCAATCCGAATGCGCACTAGCTCTGGCGTGAACGCAAAGTTGAACCGATAGTGTCCCTCAACCTTTTGAAACGGCGACACATGCATCAGCTTTTCAGCTGTTAAGCGATCGGAAGGCACAATGGGGCGGAAATCTTCATGGGCGCAAAAGTAACAATGCCGATCGCCAAAAGTATTGTTGACCTCAGCCACAAAGGCACAGGGGGTGCCGTTGATCACCGCGACCCAAAAGCTCACTGGGTTGAAGTGGAACCATAGGAAACTCGGCTGCGTGACTAATAATAGCTGCGCGCTTTCAACCGGAAAGCCACGCGTTAACAGCACTTCCCGAAACCAGTCGACACCGCCACCATTGTCACGTTCACCCCCATGGCGGTGATCCCAAAGCGACCATAGGTTAAACCCATTGCGCGAGAGCACAGCAGGCGATTTATTGGGGGCGTCGAGATCGACAACAACGAAATCCACGCCGTATTTAAAGGCGTTTTTTATGCTGCCACGACGGGCATGCATTGTCTCTGCTTGAATGTGGTCCAAAGTCATAATGGTACTACGCCCGTTAACTCGGTTTGGTTCACTCCTGCCACCTGACCTAATTTGGCTTTTGAAAGAGTGAACCAATCAAACTAATGCGCCGTAGCTCCTTTGAAACGATCAGAAAAAGAGGACCACCATGTTTGATCAGAGTATTGGCAGCCGCCGAAAGATGGCCATCATTGGCGGCGGAATTTCCGGCATGTCGGCGGCCTATTACCTTTCTGAGCATCATGATGTGACCCTCATCGAAGCAGCACCGTGTCTGGGAGGACATGCACGCACAGTTATTGCAGGTAAAAACGGTGATCAACCGGTCGATACCGGCTTTATCGTGTTCAACTATGCCACGTACCCACATTTGACACGCTTGTTCGAAGAGTTGGATGTTCCCGTCGCGAAAAGTGAAATGAGCTTCGGCGCCTCGATCAACGATGGCTGGTTGGAATATGGCCTCAACAGTCTAAAGGCCATCTCAGCGCAAAAGCGCAATCTTCTGCGGCCCAAGTTTTACGGCATGATCCGGGACATTTTAAAATTCGGAAAATATGCAGAGACCGCTGCAAATACTGACGACATCACAATTGGCGAACTTGTGGATCAACTCAAGCTTGGCACTTGGTTCCGTGACAACTATATGATGCCAATGTGTGGTGCGATATGGTCTACGCCCATTGCAGACATTGACCAATTTCCAGCTAAATCTTTGGTGCAATTTTTCAAGAATCACGCCCTGTTGGCAGGCAGCAAGCCGCATCAATGGTGGACCGTAGATGGTGGCAGCATTGAGTATGTGCGCCGCTTGGAGTCCGCTATGATCCGTCGGGGCGTTTCAATCCAAACCAGTGCACCTGTCACAAGCGTGTTGCGTGGCATGCTTGATGGGCGCCAGACACCCGGCGTGCAGGTGACAACGGAAGGCACTAAGGTCCAGGAATTCGATGATATCGTTTTTGCATGTCATTCGGATCAGGCCTTGGCAATCCTAGGGGATCAGGCCACCACGGCAGAGCGAGCAGCCTTGTCCGTGATCCGGTACCAACCCAACCGGGCCGTCCTTCACCGCGACGAGAGCGTGATGCCAAAAGCACGGAATTGTTGGTCCAGCTGGTCCTACCGCTCCCAAAATGGCGCGATTGGTCTTAGCTATTGGATGAACCGGCTGCAAAACATCGATGAGAGTGACCCGCTGTTTGTCACGCTGAACCCAACGTCGGAAATTCCTGAGGAACTGGTTTATGACGATGTGACCTTTGCGCACCCGGTCTTCGACAAGGCGGCGATCAAGGCCCAAAAAGACATCACCGACATGCAGGGTCTCAATCGAACCTGGTTCGCAGGCGCCTACAACCGTCATGGCTTCCACGAGGACGGCATTGCCAGCGCTATGGCGGTGGTTGATCTGATCGGGGCGCAGCAAGTTGCATTACCAGCGGATGTGACACAAGCCGGTGGAGCCGCAAACGGAACCTGGTTGCGCGACGCAGGCTGACAGTGTCTTCTCCAAAACAGCATACCTATGGCTATCCACGGGTCAGCCTTTACGCTCTGATGCTCGCGGCTGCAGGAATCCCACTTTATATCCATCTGCCGCGTTTTGTATCTGTGGAATTGGGCATTGGCTTAGCTGCGCTAGGTAGCCTTCTGTTGGCGTTGCGGGTGATTGATCTGGTGCAGGACCCGCTCATCGGCTGGGCCATAGATCGCTTCCCCAAGGCGCAAAGCGTCTTTGCCCTCAGCGCTGCCACAGGATTGGCGGTCGGCTTTCCATTGCTGTTTTCTGTCACTGGACAGGGTGGCATGCTTCGGCTGACAGCTGTGCTTGTACTGCTGTTTTCTGCTTATAGCCTTGGCATGATCCTCCTCTATGCCCGCAGTGCAACCTTGGCCAAGATACCGACCGCGCCGGAGCTCATGCGTTTGGCGGCATGGCGCGAAGGTGGGATGCTTACGGGCGTCATAATTGCCGCCATGCTTCCTGCGGTTTTGGTGGGTATGGGCGCAGCGGGCGACGGCTATGGCGCATTCGGCTGGGCTCTGGGCGGCGTGTCCTTGGTGGCCGCCGTGATCAGCTACCCGATCTGGCGGCGCCCTGTGATCAAAGGTAATAAGCCGTCTCTGCAAGGATTGGCGCGGGCGGGGGCCCTAAAGCTTTTGGTGTTGGCATTGATCAACAGCTTGCCAGTCGCGATCACCTCTACTCTGTTTCTCTTTTTTGTTGAGGATCGCTTGATGCTGGCAGGGCAGGCGGGGCCGCTGCTGGTGCTCTTCTTCCTTTCTGCGGGTTTAAGCGTGCCGCTCTGGACGCGACTAGCTAACCGCACGGGTGGCCGGACCGCGCTGCTCATTGCCATGCCGCTGGCGATTGGCAGCTTTGTGGGGGCTGCTTTCTTGGCCCCCGGACAACTGGCGGGCTTCGCGGTAATCTGTTTGGCCTCCGGTGCCGCTCTGGGCGCGGATATGGTGATCCTTCCCGCGCTCTTCTCCGTATCACTCACAAATGCAGGGCTTAACGCAGCGTTGGCTTTTGGCATTTGGTCCTTTGCTGGAAAGCTGGCTCTCGCTCTGGCGGCATTTTTTGTATTGCCGCTTTTGCAGGTCGTCGGGTTCCAACCAGGCGGGGCCAATACGCCAAGTACGCTGACACTGCTGACCATCGCTTACGCTGTGGTGCCATGCGTGTTGAAACTTTTTGCGTTGGCCCTTGTGCTGACATTGCCCACCAAGGAGGCAGTGGCATGAAACTGTTCACACTTTTCCTGATGATGACACTCGGGTTGATCTATATGAAATCCCGTTTGTTTAGCTTTCGAGCACAAACCGCGTCAGATTATGCAGGCCTGGGTCCAGCGATTTCCCTGCGCGAGCATCTAAACGGAGAAATTCTGTCGGAGGGCCTGATCTACGGTCCAAATGGTCGCGTGACCAACAGCTTTGTTGCCAAAATGGTTGGCCACTGGGAAGGCAACAAAGGTACGCTGAGCGAGGCGTTTACCTATTCCAATGGCAAACAACAGAACCGCAAATGGTTCCTGACCATGGGCAACGACAACCGCTTCACAGCAACGGCCGATGACATTGTTGGCGAGGCTACGGGCGAGGTGTCTGGCGCATCGATCCGCATGGATTACACCATCATGCTGCCAGAGGATTCAGGCGGGCACAAACTCAACGTCACTGATTGGCTCTATCTGACCGAAAGCGGCGTGATCATGAACCGCTCGGAAATGCGCAAATTCGGGCTGAAGGTGGCGGAACTGGTCGCAACCATGCGGCCACAGTAACGCGCTTAGCCCTTCTTGGCACCGATCTTCGGCTCGGTGCCAATCCGCAGGCGGGAGATGTTTTCGTGATGGCGGGCAAAGACAATCACCGCCAGCAGAACCGCCAGAGTAACCGCGCTGCTATAGCCCAAAATCAGCATCCAGACCGCGCTGGATGCCGCAGCTACCAAAGCTGACAGCGACGAAATACGGCTCACCGCCGCTGTCGCCAGCCAAGTCAAACAGCAGGCAATGCCGACCGGCCACGCCAGTGCGAGCATGAGACCCAAAAAGGTCGCAACCCCTTTGCCACCTTTGAATTTAAGCCACACAGGATAGCAGTGGCCCAAAAAGGCCATCAGCCCTGCCACCTGCGCCGCGTCTTCACTGGCCATGGCGCGCGCGATCAACACGGCAACCGCACCTTTGCCGCCATCCAGGATCAGGGTCAGCGCCGCGGCTTTCTTGCTACCAGTGCGCAATACGTTGGTGGCGCCAATGTTCCCAGAGCCGATCTCGCGCAGATTGCCCAGTCCCATGACCTTGGACAAGACCATGCCAAACGGGATCGATCCCAACACATAGCCAATAACCGCCCAAAGCAGCAGGGCAGGCAACGCAGTTTCCAAGATGGGCATCAATCTCTCCGGTAAACGGCCGCTCCGGCCACGTAAGTTGCCAGCACCTTACCCTGCAGGCGGGCGCCGTCAAACGGCGTGTTTTTGGATTTGGATTTCAGCTTGAACCGGTCCAGCACAAATGGTGCATCCGCATCAAAAAGCACCAGATCTGCAGGCGCACCCGCGTCCAACCGGCCGCTTGCCAGTCCCAGTCGTTTGGCCGGGTTTAGCGCCATGGCGCGGAATAGTTCCGGCAGAGTCAAATCGCCGTTGTGATAGAGCCGCAGCGCCGCAGGCAGCAGGGTTTCCAATCCCACCGCACCAGAGGCCGCTTCCTCAAACGGCAGGCGCTTGCTCTCTTCATCCTGCGGCGTGTGCATCGAGGAAATTGTGTCAATCAACCCGGATTTCACCGCGTCGATCAGCGCCAAACGATCCGCTTCCGCGCGCAGCGGCGGCTTGATTTTGAAAAACGTCCGGTAATCCGCCACGTCCAACTCGTTCAGTGTCAGGTGGTGGATCGAGGTCCCCGCAGTCACATCCAGCCCGTTTTTCTTGGCGCGTTCCAGCGCGGGCAGGGCGCGGGCGGCGGTGATTTGGTCAGCGTGATATGTCGCGCCGGTCATTTCCACCAATGCCATGTCACGGTCCAGCCCCATGCGCTCCGCCATCGGCGACACCGATGGCAAACCGCGTAAAGCCGCAAACTTGCCCGCCGTGGCCGCCGCGCCTTTGGACAGACCTGGCTCCTGTGGGTGCGCAATCACCAACGCGCCGCAAGACCGCGCATAGCTCAACGCGCGCGAAAACACCTTGGGGTCTGTCACCACGTGATCACAATCGGTAAAGGCCACCGCGCCCGCGTCCAGCAGAAAGCCGATCTCCGTCATTTCTTTGCCGTCGCGGCCTTTGGTCAGCGCCGCCATGGGCAGTACGTTCACCGGCGCAGCCTCATTGGCGCGGCGTTCGACAAATTCCAGCACCTCAGGCGTGTCAATCGCTGGCAACGTGTCAGGGCGCGTGACCATCGTGGTGACCCCACCCGCCGCCGCCGCTGCGCCCGCAGATTTGTAACTCTCCTTATGGCGTTCACCCGGCTCACAGACCTTCACGCCAATGTCCACAATCCCTGGGGCCAGACATTTGCCGCCGCAATCGACAACCTCATCCGCCTGTGGCGCGGCTTCATGGCCCAGCTCGGCAATCGCGCCATCTGCCACCAAAACCCACCCAAGGGCGTCGCTGTCCTTGGCCGGATCAATCAAACGGGCGTTTGTGAAGAGCGTGCTCATTGTAGGTGCCTTTCGATGGCGGTTTTGAGGGTTTGAGGGTTGGGCAATCCAGTAATTATGAGCCCGTCTGCCAACTTGGAGCCTTTCACCTTCAGGGCGTCATAGCTTGCCGTGATCTCGGTTACTGCCTGATGCGTTAGTTGATCACCATTTGGGAGCAGTGTTCTCCGGTTTGTCACGACAACGGGCCGTTCAAAAACACCTCGTGTGAGCTTTCTATGAAGGCGTGCGGCAAGAGGGGTGATCCCAAGCGCAATTATCAAAAAAGTCAAAATGTGAAGCGCGGATCTGTCGAGCATGTCTTCTGGTAACAGATCGACCACAAAGAAATAGTAGAGCAGGCATGCGACACACATAATTGCGTAAAGCACGTAAGCCGCTCGTATGTTGTAGCTTTGGTTTTGAGCAAAGACGATGCTTTCCCCATCGTCTAAATCGTAACCATACAAATCGTCGTTCATGACGTTATGCACCTTTCACGCGCTCAATTGCGGCCATAGCGGCCTGTGGGTCCGCTTGGTATTTGATCAGGTGCTTGTCGCCATTTTTCGTGACCACCTGCACAAAGCTGCCCAGTTTGTTCAACTCGGCAATATTGGTGAGCGCAATCGCCCGCCCACCGGGACCAAGCAGCCGCTGGTTGGTCAAATCCCAGCGAACGGCCAATTCATCGGACATCAGGTAGCCAGCGCGCACCACGACGGCGGCCAAGCCGCCCACGGCACCAGTCCATACATAGGGATTTCCTAAAGCCCAAAGGATGCCCATCCCCGCCGCCATGGCACCTGCCGCGATCCAGGTATTAGTGCGGATGTAGCTGCTGCGGTCCCCCTGAAAACCCTCCAATACGGTCTCGCCGTCCAAAAGCTCTGCAGTGGGTGTCAAAAGGTCAGGCATCACAAAATCCAGAACAGCAGCACGCCCAGAACGAGCGCAACAAAGGGTAGGGCCACGAGGGCCAGCAAGAGTGTCATATGTGGGTTGGAGGAAAGAGCAGGGGGCGTTTCACCACCCGTAGGGCCAGGGCCAGGGCCTTTGGCGCTGGCGTCGGGCAGGAGTTCAAAATGCACTGGCGCACCGTCTTCCTTGTAGGTGCCGATCCAGCGCAGCGGCGCTTTGGGCGTTAGTGTCTGCGCCACGCCGCCAAAGGCCGCTGACAGCACAACCAGAATCCAGCCTTTTTGCGCAGCCAAGCGGGCCGCGTCCTCATCCACGTCCTTTTGTGCAATGCCAAGCCCCTCGACCATGTATCCAGTCAATCCGAGGTCTTCGAGATCGATGACGTCAAAAAGCTCAATGAAGTCTTCGTCTAAAAAGCTAAACCCAAGCGCATCATCCAATGGCCATTCGGCCAACTCTCCGTCTGAGTTGATTTTGGCGCTGCGGAAGTTTTCGATCTCATCACCGGGCAAATCCACCGCGAAGAGACGCACCAAGCCACGTTCAGAGGAAGAAACCTGCACGTGCCTTAACCTCCGATCCAGATCATCAAGCCAACAAACGCAAACATCACCAACAGCGCCACGGTTGCGACCATACCTGACATGCGTGGGTCTTTTGGATCTTCGCTCATGCCATCACCTCTGTCTGTCGGGAGGCGCGCAAGTTGCGCGCCAACAGGTCCATCGCTGCCATGCGCACGGCCACGCCCATTTCCACCTGTTCCTGAATGACTGAGCGGTTGATGTCGTCGGCAATCTCGCCATCAATCTCCACGCCGCGATTCATCGGGCCGGGGTGCATCACGATCGCATCATCTTTGGCATGGGCCAGTTTGGCCGCGTCCAGACCATAACGGTGATAATACTCTCGCTCTGACGGGATAAATCCGCCGTCCATGCGCTCTTTCTGAAGGCGCAGCATCATCACCACGTCCACATCTTTGAGGCCTTCTTCCATGTCCTCATAAATCTCTGCGCCAAACTCGGCGAAGTTGCCGGGCACCAATGTCGGTGGCCCGATCAGGCGCACGCGGTTTTCCATTTTGCCGAGCAGGATCAGGTTGGAACGCGCCACACGGCTGTGGGCGATGTCCCCGCAAATTGCGATGTTTAGGCGGTGCAACCGACCTTTGGCGCGGCGTATGGTCAGCGCATCAAGCAGCGCCTGCGTCGGATGTTCATGGCGCCCGTCACCAGCGTTCAGCACAGCGCAATTCACCTTCTGCGCCAGGAGATCCACCGCGCCAGAATGCGGATGGCGAACAACCAACAGGTCGGGGTGCATCGCGTTAAGCGTCATCGCTGTATCGATCAGCGTTTCGCCCTTTTTGATCGAACTGGCCTGCATCGCCATGTTCATCACATCGGCACCAAGCCGCTTGCCGGCAATCTCAAAACTCGCCTGCGTGCGGGTGGAGTTCTCAAAGAACATGTTGATCTGCGTGAGACCCACCAGTGCATCGGAATGCTTCTGTGCGCGGCGGTTCTGATCGACGTATTGATCCGCAAGGTCCAGCACGGTGGTGATCTCTTCGGGCCGCAAAGGCTCGATCCCCAAAAGATGCTTGTGATCAAAGCGCATGTGCTGCTCCTTTTGCCGAGATTGGACCGCTTATAAGAAGGGTGAAGGGGCGGGGCAAGCGCCGCTCTGCGCGATCTCCCACTTTGCGCTCTTTTGTCTGCTCCGCTACCGGTCTACTCTGCCGTCATGGAATCGGCATTGGACTATCATACGGCGCGCGCCTTGCTAGAATGGCATGTGGAACTCGGCGCCACCGAAGCCATTCTGGACGCGCCTCTGGACCGCTATGAGGTGCCCAAAGAAGACCCTAAGAAAAAAGCCGCAGCCGCAAAGCCAGAGGCCCCTGTTGCGCCGGTGCGCCAACCCAAATTTGATCCGATCGCGGAGGCTGAAAAGGCCGCAAAGGCCGCAGGGGATCTGGCCGCGCTGGAACAGGCTATGGCGCAGTTTGAGCATTGCACGCTCAAACGCGGCGCGCGCAAAATGGTCTTTGCTGATGGCAACCCCGCCGCGCGCGTGATGGTGCTTGGCGATGCGCCGGATCGGGACGAAGACCGCGAAGGCAAACCCTACATGGGCCGTACGGGTGCTTTGTTTGACAATATGTTTGCGGCGCTGGATATGGGCCGCGACGCGCCACTGAGCAAAAACGCGGTTTACATTGTGCCGGTTGTGCCATGGCGGGCGCAGCGGGGCGGCGAAGTGCCGCCGTCGGTGCTTGCCATGATGCGGCCCTTTGTAGAGCGCCATGTGCAACTGGTCGCGCCCGATTTTATTGTGGTTATGGGCAATGCCGCTCTGGAATGCGTCACGGGCAAACGCGGCATCAGCCGGGCCCGTGGCGACTGGCAGGCCTTCTTTGATAAGCCGGCGCTGCCGATGATGAGCCCCTCGGATCTGTTGCGCCGTCCGGCGCTTAAGCGTGAGGCCTGGGCTGACCTGCTAAGCCTGAAAGCCAAACTGGACGCAACCAAATGAAAATCCTCGCCTTCTCCGACCTGCACCGCGCGGCCCCGGCGGCCCGTCGACTTGTCGAGATGAGCCAGGACGCTGATCTGGTCATTGCGGCGGGGGATTTCACAAACCACCGGATAGACCTGCCCGGAGCCTTAGACTTGATCGCAGGCATAACCGCGCCGATCTTCATGGTGCCGGGCAATAACGAAAGCGAAGATGAACTGCGCGCCGCCGCGCCTTGCAACGCCACTGTCCTGCATGGCGAGGCGACCACCTTTCAAGGTGTCAACATTTTTGGCCTTGGCTATGCCGTGCCTGTCACGCCCTTCAAAGACTGGTCATGTGACCTTGATGAACCCACTGCTGCCAAAATGCTGGCCGCCTGTGAAACCGCCGATATCCTGATCAGCCATTCGCCGCCCAAGGGCCATGTGGATGTGACGTCTACCGGCCTGTCCCTTGGCTCCACAGCCGTGCTTGAGGCAATAGAGCGCATTGCGCCGCCCTTGGTCCTATGTGGTCATATCCACGATTGTTGGGGTCAGTCGTCTCAGATTGGCCCGTCCAAAGTTGTGAACCTCGGCCCCACCGGGACGTGGTTTGACATCGCCCCATCCGCCTAGGAGACCGCCATGGGCCGCATCCACGAAAGCAAAACCTTCATCCCTGTGAAGATCGCTATCCTGACAGTGAGCGACAGCCGAGACTTCAGCCAGGATCGCTCCGGCGACACTTTGGTCGCGCGGTTGGAAGAAGCGGGGCATGTTTTGGCCGACCGCACCATCATAAAAGACGAACGTGCTGAGATTGCCGAGCAACTGCGCGCATGGTGCGCGGATAAGGCCATCGACGTGATCATCTCCACCGGCGGGACTGGCCTCACCGGTCGTGACGTGACCGTCGAGGCGCACCGCGACGTCTATGAGAAAGAGATTGAGGCTTTTGGCACCGTCTTCACCATGGTTTCGATGCAGAAAATCGGCACTTCCGCCGTGCAATCCCGCGCCACTGGCGGTGTGTCCAACGGCACTTATCTCTTTGCGCTTCCCGGCAGCCCTGGGGCTTGCAAAGACGCTTGGGACGAGATCCTGAAGTATCAACTCGATTACCGCCACATGCCCTGCAACTTTGTGGAAATCATGCCGCGGCTGGACGAGCACCTGAAGCGTTCAAAGTAACCCTGCGCGTCGGCCAAATTTTTTAACAATAAATGTGACGGAACGTTTGCATCTGTCCGTATCACCTATGCGTGCCTTGGCTTTTGGTCCGGGCAGGCGCATCATGGACCATACCACCGACGCTGGGAGGCGAGGCAGATGAGATTTTTGCGGCAAAGTCTGACGGGGCTATTTTTGCTCTCCGCCACCGTGGCTTTGGTCCTCTATGCAGGCAGCCTTGTGTTCAACGCTGTCGAAGAGCGTATGGCGCAAGAGAGCAAAGGCCCACCTGCGCGCGAACGTGTCTTTACGGTGAATGTAAAAACAGCTCAACCTGGGGCGGAAACACCGGAGCTGGTTGCCTTTGGTGAGGTGCAAAGCCGCCGCTCTCTGGAAGTCCGCGCCGCCGCCGCTGGTACGGTGACTTTCTTGTCGGAGAACTTTGAAGATGGTGCCAATGTCTCGGCCGGCGAGCTGCTCGCCAAGATTGACCCAACCAAAGCCCGATACGCTTTGGACCGAATTGCCGCTAACTTGCTGGATGCCGAGGCTGAGCAACGCGATGCCGACCGTACGCTGATCCTGGCACAAGATGAACTAAAATCCGCTGAGGCGCAGTTGGGATTGCGCCAAAAAGCCTTTGACCGTCAGATTGATCTGCAAGAGCGTGGTGTCGGAACCGCCGCCGCTGTGGAAGTAGCAGAGCTTGCCCAAGCCGCCGCGCGTCAAGCGGTTTTGTCTAACCGCCGAGCGCTCGCGCAGGCGGAGGCGCGTGTGGATCAAGCGAAAACCCGACTAGACCGCACAAAGATCTTGCTGGCGGAAGCGCAGAAAGATCTGGATGACACGGTCATCACCGCAGATTTCTCCGGTACGTTGTCGGAGGTGAATATTGTGCAAGGCGGTTTGGTCTCCATGAACGAACGCCTCGCTACGTTGATAGATGCGGAAGCATTGGAAGTGGCCTTTCGCGTCTCCACCACGCAATACGCGCGGCTGCTGGATGACGCCAACAACCTGCGCCGCGCTGAAATCAAAGTCTCAATGGATGTGCTGGGTGCAGACCTCACAGCCACCGGCGTGATCACCCGAGATGCCGCCGCCGTGGGGGAAGGTCAAACCGGGCGCGTGCTTTATGCCCGTCTTGACGGTCCGCGCGGCTTGAAGCCGGGAGACTTTGTCACAGTGCGCGTACGCGAGCCAGAGCTGGAGGACGTTGTGCGTTTGCCCGCCACCGCAATCAACGCCGCCCACGAGGTTCTTGTCGTGGGCGACGGCAATCGCCTGACCACGCTGGAAGTTCGCCTGGTGCGTCGGCAAGGCGACGACGTGCTGGTGCGCGGGCGTGGTTTGGCAGGACAACAGGTGGTTTCTCGCCGTACGCCACTTTTGGGCGAAGGCATCGCTGTGAAGCCATTGACAGGCGAAGAGAAAATTCCTGACGCCCCGGCCATGGTGGCTCTGACTGATGAGGAACGTGCCAAGTTTGTCGCCGCGATAGAAGCCAACGGGCGCATTCCTTCAGATGCCAAGAAACGGATGTTGCAGGCGCTGAGTCAGCCGGAAGTGCCCGCGCGCATGGTGGAACGCCTGCGCAGCCGGATGGGGGGGTAAATCATGCGGGAGATCAGCGACCGTGCCAGTGGTATTCTAAGCTACTTCACCCGCCACGCTACCGCTGCAAACTTGCTTTTGGTGGTGTTGATCCTTGCAGGCATTGCGGCCATGCCGCGCATGCGGGCGCAGTTCTTTCCCGATGTGATCATCGATAACGTTACCGTGTCCATCGCGTGGGACGGGGCAGGTGCCGAAGACGTGGACGCGGCGATTGTGCAGGTCATGGAGCCCGCTCTGCTCGGCGTGGAGGGCGTTGAAAGTACGGAATCCCGATCTACGGAAGGCAACGCCCGTATTACACTCGACTTTGAGCCCGGCTGGGACATGGCCCGCGCGACCGATGACGTGCAAGTGGCTGTGGATGCGGTCAACACCCTGCCGGAAGAGGCCGAAGACCCAACAGTACGACGGGGCGCTTGGCGCGATCGCGTCACCGATGTGGTCATCACCGGCCCCGTGGACGTGAACCAGATTGCCCGTTTCGCAGATGAGTTTGTCACAAGGCTTTATGCCGAGGGTGTGACACGTACCACCATTCGCGGTTTGGCGGAACGCCGGACCATTGTGGAGGTTTCCTCCGTTGACCTGATCACCCACGACATCACCATGGAGCAAATCGCGCAGGCTGTGGCGCAGGAGGTCAATGCGGACCCGGCAGGCGATGTGACTGGCGCTTTTGCCCGCGTGCGCACAGGGGTCGAGAAACGCGCGCCGGATGAGATTGCGGGTATTGCACTGCGCTCCAATTCCGACGGTACGAAGCTAACTGTGGACGATGTGGCCACCGTGCGCGTTGAGGGCGTGGACCGCAACCGCACCTATTTCGTCGATGACGATCCGGCCATGTCGATCCGTGTGGATCGCACCGATACGGGTGATGCCATCGCCATGCAGCGCGCTGTGGAAGAAGTCGCAGCTGAAATGCAGGCGACCTTGCCCCAAGGCGTGAAGCTCGAACTGATCCGCACCCGCGCTGAAGCAATCACCGGCCGTCTCAACTTGCTGATCGACAACGGGCTCATGGGGCTAGCGTTGGTGGTGGTGCTGTTGTTCCTGTTCCTGAATGCCCGCACCGCTTTCTGGGTGGCCGCTGGCATTCCGACAGCGATGTTTGCCGCTGTGGCGCTGATGTATGCCGCAGGTTTGACGATCAATATGATCTCTCTCTTTGGTCTGATCATCACGCTTGGTATTGTGGTGGATGACGCAATTGTGGTGGGTGAGCACGCGGACGCCCGCGCGCGTCGCCTCAATGAGCCGCCTTTTGTTGCTGCCGAAAACGCCGCGAAACGCATGTCATTGCCGGTGTTCTCCTCTACCATTACCACCGTGATCGCCTTCTTTGGCCTTACCGCCATTGGCGGGCGTTTTGGCGACTTGATTGCCGACATCCCCTTTACTGTGATCGTGGTTCTTCTGGCCTCGCTGGTGGAGTGCTTCCTGATCCTGCCACACCACATGGCCCACGCTATCAAGAACTCCGCCAAGGAGCATTGGTACGACGTGCCCTCTCGTGTGGTGAACCGAGGCTTCCGCTGGGTGCGCGAAACCCTGTTCCGGCCCTTCATGCGCTTTGTGGTTTGGGCGCGCTATCCAGTATTGGCGCTAGCCGTGGTTGCATTGGCTACGCAGGCGGCGCTGTTTATTGGCGGTGACGTGAAGTGGCGGTTCTTTAATGCACCGGAGCGCGGGTCTGTGACTGGCAACTTCGCCATGCTGCCGAGTGCTACCCGCGCCGACAGCCTCGCGATGATGAAAGAGATGCAGCGCGCCACAGAAGAACTTGGCAAAGAGTACGAAGAGCGCCACGGCCGTAATCCGCTGGATTATGTGATCGCCGAAATCGGCGGCAACTCTGGCCGCTCTCTTCCTGGCTCCGAAAGCCTTGATCCAGATCTTTTGGGTGGCATCGCCATTGAACTCATCGACGCCGACCTGCGGCCCTATTCCAGCTTCGCTTTTGTCGGCGAGCTTCAAGACCGTGTCGCGCGCCATCCTTTGGTTGAAACCGTGAGCTTCCGAGGTTGGCGCTCTGGTCCCGGCGGTGATGCGCTCGACGTGCAATTCTACGGTGCCGACAGCGAAACGCTCAAATCCGCCAGCGAGGCCTTAAAAACCGCTTTGGAAGAGTTCGGCGAAGTCTCCGCAGTGGAGGACAACCTCAGCTATGACAAAGAAGAGCTGATCCTTGAGCTGACCCCGCAAGGCCGGGCGTTGGGCTTCTCCATTGACGCGCTGGGCCGGGTGTTGCGCCACCGTCTCAACGGCATCGAAGCCGCCACCTATCCCGACGGCCCGCGCAGCGCTGCCATCCGCATCGAATTACCCGAAGGCGAACTCACCGCCGACTTCCTCGAAGGCAGCCTGATGCGCACGCCCAACGGCGCCTATGTGCCGCTCGCGGATGTGGTGACCGTGCAAAGCCGCACCGGCTTCTCCACGGTGCGCCGCGAAAACGGCGTGCGTCTGATTTCCGTGACCGGCGACATTTCTGAGGATGATCCAGCCCGCGCCGAAGCGATCTTGGAGCAGCTGCGCGCCGACATCCTGCCGACCATTGCCAGCGAAAAGCAGGTAGAATGGCGGTTGGCTGGTTTAGCGGAGCAAGAAGACGAATTTCTTAATGACGCGCGTTCTGGCCTGATCCTTTGCCTCGCAGGTATCTATCTGGTGCTCGCCTGGGTGTTCTCCAGCTGGACGCGCCCGATGGTGGTCATGGCGATCATCCCGTTTGGCTTGGTCGGGACAATCTACGGGCATTGGTGGCACGACGTGCCACTCTCGATGTTCACCGTTGTCGGTCTTCTGGGCATGACCGGCATCATCATCAACGACAGCATCGTCTTGATCACCACCATAGACGACTATGCCAAAGACCGTGGCGTGATCCCCTCGATCATTGACGGCGCGGCGGACAGATTGCGCCCCGTGTTCCTGACCACCGCCACCACCGTGTTGGGCCTTGCGCCGCTGCTGTTTGAACGCAGCGCACAGGCGCAGTTCCTTAAACCGACCGTGATCACGCTGGTCTACGGTCTTGGATTTGGCATGTTCCTGGTGCTGCTCGTCGTGCCTGCATTGGTCGCCATTCAGTATGACGTTACCCGCCAGATGCAGGCCCTGCGTCGCGCGCCACGTGCCAAAGGCATCCGCGTCGGCGTGTGTTTGTGCGCGACGGTTATCACCGCTTGGCTGGTGGCAACCTTCGGCTGGGTGTCGCTGAACGGTGAAATCCACCCGCTTCTGGCCCAGGCCGGCCTGCCGCCGGATACTTTTAACAGCGCGTTCCCCGCGCTGCTGCTGTTCCTGGTTGGCGCGTGGTTGATCTCTTTTGGAGGGTATCTGGTGGGCGTCGCCTGGATGCTGCTGCGCGGTCGCAGCAAATCCGCCTCAGCCTGAGCAGCCGATAATATCCACGGCATGATTGGCACCCAGTACAGTGAAACGCAGATCAGAACGGTTCACCATGAAGGAACTGGCGTCCACATGCATCATCTCGGTTTCAGCCACCAATGCACCACCCTGGCGTTTGGTGGTGCCTTCTGCCACCCACACATGGGGATCGGCGGTTTCGACCACGGCCACTTCCGCACCACCCGCGCTGGGCATGTGAATGGTCGCCTGCAGTGCGACACCATCTGAGGTCGGCGATAGTTTGCAGGTCACCTTGCCCACGCCCGCCTCACGTGCGGTTAATGGCTGATCCACCATCGCCGCCGTAATCTCTGCATCGCGCGCGCCACTGGGCGGTAGCTCTGCTTTCACTTTCAAACGTTGTGGCACACAGATGTCACGGCACACGCCAATGTCCAAAGTGGCTTTCAATCGCACAGGCTTGCCCGCATCTTTTGGCGCAATCCGCACCGGCAAAACGAGTTCATTACTGTAGCCAATCGAGCGCATGCCGTTTTGGTTGAACACCTCCGGCGTAGGCCATTCCAAACTCACGCTGCCCATGTTGCGCGACCCGTTCCAGGTGATCTGCGGCGGTATCCCTGCATCCCCCGGCGCGCGCCAATAGGTTTTCCAGCCGGGATTCAGCGTTATCTTTACCGCGGCCATATGGGTGCCATCCGCATCGCGCCAGCCGGGCAAAACCTCGGCCTGCACCACTTGATCAAAGGACTGCGCAGAGGAGGCCGTCGGCAACAGGGCAGGGGCGATAAGCGCCGCAAGCGCCAGCGAAGGAAGGAGGGGTCGTTTATTCATGCCCAACACATGGGACAATCCGCGTTAAAATCCAACTCACAATCCGATCAGAAAATCGCGATTGATTGAAACAGTTTGCTTACCTCTTGCGTCTAACCTGTCAGAAACACATGTTGAAAGAAGACGTCAATATTCAACGTATGAGGTCCCCTTGGACACGACACAAGACACTGACACGCAAATGGATTTAACCGGGCAGTTGCTCATAGCGATGCCTGGCATGGGAGATCCGCGCTTTGCCCATTCGGTGGTGTTCCTTTGTGCGCACTCCTCGGATGGCGCCATGGGCCTGATCGTGAACAAGGCAATAGACGGCGTGAAGCTCTCGGACTTGTTTGAGCAGCTCTCGATCAAACCCAAATCGTCCGAGGCGGCCTCGTCGCTATATTTTGGCGGTCCGGTGGAAACCGGGCGAGGCTTTGTGTTGCATTCACCTGAATACAAGTCGGACTTGTCCAACCTCGAAGTTGGCGCGACCTTTGCCTTGACCACAACGCAGGATATTCTCGATGATATGGCGCAGGATTTGGGGCCCCATAAGGCGCTTGCCCTACTGGGCTACAGCGGCTGGGGACCCGGGCAGTTGGAAAAAGAGATCGGAGACAATGGCTGGCTGATTGCCGATGCCACCGATCAAATTGTCTTTGACACTAAGAATTCGGACAAATGGGCGGAGGCTCTAAAGAGCATTGGGGTAGACCCTCTGACGCTCAGCTCTGCGGCTGGTCACGCATAAATTCAACGCCTAACGTCGCACGATTGTGACTATGGCAGCAGCAACCGCGACCAGCGTCAAAAAACCGATACATCTGTAAAAGAAACGCAGCATGTCAACTTGCCCTTTCTCAACAAGAGACAAGGTGGCAGGGGGGCTAATCTTTAGTGCCCGAGGAAATACGGCGGCCAATCCATGCAGTAGGCTAACTACTTGAAGTGGAACAAATATGGCCACAAAAAACATCGTTTCTAGCAAGCCAGGTAGGGTCCAGTTGCTTTTCAATCCTTCTACAAGGATCGGCGAAGTGAGGACCAAGCACAGTGCTGCCACCAGTGCTGAAGTAAAAGCACCTAACAGCTTGAGCTTTGTCGCCGGAGCTGTCTTTGCCGCAAATCTAACGCAGGAGCGCCAGTGCATCGGTCATAAGTCCCGCGGCGCCGCCGCGCGGCGCAAACGGTCATTGATCGCCCGCCCAAGGCCGTTATCCGGAATGGGCGACACAGCAATCGGCGCATCTCCATCGGCGTCCAGCGCGTGCAGGTGGTGGAACAGGTTTGCGGCCGCTTCGGTCAAATCGCCCGCTACGCTGAGGTTCAAAGTCGCGCCGTCAACTTTGCCAAATCCCAAGAGACGCTCGCCTTCTGTAATTTCGACTGCGTTCAAGCGCACGGATGCGCCCGGCGCGTAGTGGGACAGCATTTGTCCCGGTGCGGTGAGCGGGTCAGCTTCCGATCGGATCACAACTGGACGGCCCAAAGCTACCTCAATGGCCTCCTGTGGCAATCCACCGGGACGCAGTAATGTGGGTTCATCAAACAGGCCCAGAATGGTGCTTTCTACACCAACCCCACAGTCGCCGCCGTCCACCACAGCTTCGATCCGGCCGGACAGGCCGTTGATCACATGTTGTGCGCGTGAGGGGCTGATCTTCCCTGAAGGATTGGCAGACGGCGCCGCAACTGGCCCGCCAAATTTGGACAGTAAAGCCTGCGCCACCGGGTGTTCCGGCACTCGGATCGCCAGGGTCGGCAAGTTGGCCGTCACCAGCGGGGACAGCCCAGAATCATCTCGCAGGGGCAGCACAAGGGTGAGCGGCCCGGGCCAGAAAGCCGCCGCCAACCGGTCCGCCATATCGTTCCAATTGACGTAGCGTTTTGCCGCAGCCACATCCGCCACATGCACAATCAACGGATTGAAAGTTGGTCGATTTTTCGCCTCAAAGATTCGTGCCACAGCCTTGTCCTGACGCGCGTCTGCGCCAAGCCCGTATACTGTTTCTGTAGGGAAGGACACCAATCCGCCATCACGCAAAACCGATGCTGCACGTGCAAAGCCAGCGGCATCTGGGGAGAGGGTTTCTGTGTCCACGAGACGCTCCTGTGACGCTGCGTTTTACTGTGATCGGTTCAACAAGACCCTTATCGTAAGGCCCAAAGCTGCATACAAGCAGCAGCAAGTAAAGCCAAGCCTGCCGGAGAGATCGATGCCCTTTCGTGCCCCAGTAAACGATATTCAGTTCCTTTTTGACCACGTGGTGGATTTTGCAAAAGTCACCTCTACCGAGCGCTTTGCCGATGCGGATCGAGACACCACCGAGGCTATCCTGCTGGAAGCGGGCAAAATGGTCGAAGAGGTCATGGCGCCAATCAATCGCAACGGTGATCTGACCCCGGCGGTTCTGGAAAACGGCGTTGTGCGCACCTCTCCGGGCTTTGCAGACGCTTACAAGGCGATTGCAGAAGGCGGGTGGATTTCCACTTCTGCGTCGCCTGAGTATGGCGGCATGGGTCTTCCCCATACTATCACCACCGCTGTGAATGAGATGATGGCCGCAGGCTGTCTCTCTCTACAGCTCAACCCGTTGATGACCCAGGGCCAGATTGAAGCGCTGGAACATCACGCCTCCGAGCAGATCAAGGCGACCTATCTGGAAAAGCTGATCACTGGCGAATGGGCCGGCACCATGAACCTGACCGAGCCAGCCGCAGGTTCCGACGTGGGCGCACTGCGGTCCAAAGCGGAGCCAAACGGTGACGGCTCCTATGCGGTGACTGGCCAGAAAATCTACATCAGCTGGGGCGACAACGACTTCACTGGCAACGTCTGTCACCTGGTGCTTGCACGTTTGCCCGACGGGGTTCCCGGCACCAAGGGCATCAGCCTCTTCATTGTGCCTAAGTACATCCCGGATGAGGACGGCAACCCTGGCGTGGCCAACACGCTGGGGGTCGTTAGCCTCGAGCACAAAATGGGCCTGCACGGCTCTCCGACTGCAGTCATGCAGTTTGACGGAGCCAGAGGTTGGCTCGTGGGCGGGGCCCATGACGGGATGAAATGCATGTTCACCATGATGAACAACGCCCGTCTCGGCGTTGGTGGTCAGGGCGTTGGCGCTGCGGAAGGTGCCTACCAGAAGGCTCTGGGCTATGCGATGGAGCGCAAGCAAGGCCGCACCCCGGTTGAGGGCACTGGCACCATTGTGGATCACGCTGATGTGCGCCGTATGCTGGCGGGTATGAAAGCCGACATCTTTGCTGCGCGCGCCATTGAAATGGCCTGCGCTGTGGCCATCGACATGGGCACTGCCACGGGTGACAAGGAATGGAAAGCCCGCGCTGCCTTCCTGACCCCGATTGCCAAGGCCTTCGGCACCGATGTGGGCATCAAAGTTTCTGAAGAGGGCGTGCAGGTACACGGCGGCATGGGCTTCATTGAGGAAACCGGTGCGGCGCAATTTTCCCGCGATGTCCGCGTCACCGCGATTTATGAAGGCACCAACGGAATTCAGTCCATGGACCTCGTAGCCCGCAAGTTGATGGATGGGGGCGACGCCGCCTACGCACTGCTTGATGAAATTGAAGACTGCGCCGAGAAAGTGCGCGAGAGCATGTCAGATCTGGCAGAGCCGCTGTGGCAGGCCACCGAGACTCTGCGTGAGGCCACCGAGTGGATGGTTGCGCAAGGCAACATGAACGACCGCTTTGCCGGTTCCGTGCCCTTCCTGCGCGGCTTTGCTCGCGTGCTGGGTGGCTATTTCCACCTGCGCGCTGCCATAGCCGAAGGCGGTGATGGCCCGCGTACGCGTTTGGCCCGCTTCTACATGCAGCGCCTGTTGCCGGAGCACGCCGGTGTGCTGGTGCACGCGATGCAAGGCGCAGAGGACCTTTATGCCATCACCCCAGAAGATATGGGCGCAGCCTGATGAAAGACGGCGCTGCAGGCATTCGTTACCCTTGGGACATCCCTCCTGCGGAGGGGGAGGCCATTGAAGTGGCCGACGGCGTCCTATGGATGCGACTGCCGTTGCCGATGAAACTTGATCACGTCAACATCTACGCTCTGGATGAGGGCGACAGCTGGACCGTTGTCGACACCGGTTTTGACAGCAAGCGCGGCCGCGCCATCTGGGAAACCCTGATGGCAGGTCCGTTGGGTGGCAAACCGATCTCCCGCGTGGTGGTTACCCACCACCATCCAGACCACGTAGGTCTCGCCGGTTGGTTCCAAACCGAGCACGGTGCCAGCCTCTGGACCACGCGCACCGCGTGGTTGTTCGCGCGCATGTTACAGCTGGACGAGCAGGCGGTGCCACGTCAGGAAACGCTGGATTTCTATCGCGCTTGCGGCATGGACGAGGACATCTACAACCAACGTGCCAGCGAACGCCCGTTCAACTTTGCCGACGTGGTTGCGCCCATGCCTTTGGGTTTCAAACGCATCAAACAGGATGACGTGATCGAAATGGGTGGTCGCAAATGGACCGTGCATATCGGCAACGGCCACGCGCCGGAACACGCCACCTTTTGGTCCCAGGATGACAATCTTGTGCTGTCCGGCGATCAAATTTTACCCTCGATCAGCTCCAACATTGGAGTCTATGCCACTGAACCCGAAGCCGATCCGGTGGCGGACTGGCTCGAAGCCTGCGAACGCCTCAAGCGCTACGCCCGCGACGACCAACTGATCCTCGGTGGTCACAAGCTGCCTTTCACCGGTGCGCCCCTGCGCATGAAACAGTTGATTGAAAACCATCACGGCGCACTCAAGCGCCTGCTGGAATATCTCGACACGCCACAAACCGCTGCAGAGTGCTTTCTTCCGCTGTTCAAACGGCAAATTGATGGCGGTGCCTACGGGCTTGCGTTGGTAGAAGCCCTTGCACATCTCAACCATCTTTACCAAGTTGGCGCTGCAAGCCGCACCACGCGCGAAGATGGCGCGTATCTGTGGCAACGAATAGACTGACAGGCGCCAACACCATGACAGAAGAAATCAAAACCACCGCGGAAGCCATCGAAGCGGAGGCTTTGCCACGCTTGTATGAAGTGCATTCTGATCCTGACGCTGAAACAGTGGCGGTCCCCGACGACATCGCCAAACAGCCTGTGAAACAAAAAAGCGCGGCGGAGTGGGCCTACGAGCGTTTGATCCTCTACATCCAGAACTTCGAAAAGCAGCTGGATAACGAGCACGAGGTGGCCATGGGCTTTGTTGGCGGCGAAGCCGGCGTGTTGCGCATCGAGGGCATGGGCTTCTTTGATCCCGACATCGTGACCTTCTATGGCACAGACAGCAGTGGCATAAAAACCCAGTTGGTGCAGCACGTCAGCCAGCTCAACGTAATGCTTCGGGCCTTGCCAAAACAGAAAGACACCGGCGAGGCACCTACCAGGATTGGTTTCCGTTTGGCCGAAGGTCTGAAGAAAGACAGCGCTTAATTTCAATGTGGCGGCCTGCGACACCTGAGTGGGTGACAGGATCAGATGAATCGGTTATCCAGCGATTTAAGCAGACAGGAAGGATTACTCCAATGGCGGAACACAAGCACGGCTCGATGAACATCGATGTTCAAGAAAAAGCATTTGCAGGCTTCATCAAGGCCTCTACATATGTGTCGGTTGCAGCAATCGGCGTTCTGATTTTCCTGGCGATCTTCAACAGCTGATTGCATCGGGCGGGGGTGCCCTTTTATGACTGTTTTGGTTCGTGGTTTGGCGCTTCTGGCGCTAGTGGCCTCCCTTACGGCTTGTTCTGTGCGCAACCCGGCGTCTAGCAATTCGCCGGATGCCGCTGTTGATTCTGTGCGCTACGTGCATGACGGTCCCAAGCGGCTTACCTTGTACACTATGATTTCCAATGACACAGGCTCCGGCGCACACACCTCGTTGATGATTAATGGCAGCCAACGGGTGGCTTTCGATCCGGCTGGCTCTTTTCGCAAAGAGGGCGCCATCGTTGCCAAAAACGATGTGGTCTACGGCATGACACCTTACATGGTGGATCAGTACACCCGCTTTCATGCGCGCGAGACCTACCATGTGGTGGTGCAGTCTATCGACGTCAGCCCACAGGTCGCAGAGATGGCCCTCCGTGGCGCCGAGTCCCTGGGACCGGTGACCGAGGCGCAATGTGCAAAATCTACCTCTGGGCTGCTGAAGACCCTGCCGGGCTTTGAAGACACCCCGCAGTCTTACTATCCGCGCAAGCTGATGGACTATTTTGCCGGCAAAGGTGCGACTTACGATCGACTTTTTGAGTATGACGACGACGACAAGTCCAAGGTGCTTGCCGCTTTTGTACCGGAATACGAACGCCAGTAAGACCTCGCAAAAGATGCACAGAAGCGCCCCAAGGGGCGCTTTATTGTGCGCGCATCGCCACAGTCGCAAAACAGTCGTAATACCGACGCAATACCGACGTGGAATTTAGAGGAAATACATCCCCAAAAACAACGTCGCCGCACCGCCAAAAATCGCAGCCAATACGTTCTTGGTGACAAAGCCTACACCCAGCGTCACAGCCGCTGCCGCCAGCCGCGCAGGATCAGGCTGCCCTTCTGTTGCCGCAGGCCACAGTACAAGCGGTGCCACCAGCCCCGGAAGCACGGCCACAGCGGTGTAGCGTAAGTGCCGCAGTACCCATTCCGGCAATTCGCGGTCACCAATCACGCCCAAAAACAAAAACCTCAGCCCAAAGCTGCCCATGCCCATGGCAACAATGATCACCCAGATTGTTGTACTCTCGCTCATGTCATGTCCTTGTTTTCGGTGCGCAATTCCACAAAGGCGCCGGTCATCATGCCAGCGATACCGGCCACGATCAGACCCAAGTTCCAAGGTAGGAAAGCAAAGAGCAAAGCGCAGATGACAGACACCATCGCCGCCGCAACATGCGCCTTGGTGCGCAGCATCGGACCAATCATCGCCAGGAACGTAATGGGTACTGCAAAGTCGAGCGCAAAGCTGTCGGGAATGGACTGCCCCACCAATGCGCCCACCAGAGTCGCAATGTACCAATTTGGCAGAACCGGCGCGATAACCCCTGCAAAATAGGAGGTTTTCTGCGCCAGCGTCATCTCCGGTCGCTTCTCATACTCCATAACCGACAGCGCATAACTCTGGTCCACCAGGCTATACGCCACCAGCGCCCTACGCCACGCAGGAAGGCCCCCAAGGTGCGGTGTCATCGATGCCGAATACATGGCCATACGTAAGTTCACCGCCAGTGCTGAGGCGATCACAACAATGGTCGGCGCATTATCCGCCATGAGCTGCAATGCAGTGAACTGTGCAGCCCCGGCGATCACAACAATCGAGAAGCTCATGACCTGTTCCAAAGGCAGGCCAGCTTCGGTGGCTACAACGCCAAACAGCATGCCAAACGGCCCAACCACCAGCACAAACGGCAGCCCATCCCGGAAGCCGCGCCAGAAGGTAGATCTATCCCAATAAGACGCCATAAAAGCCCCGCAGAAATGTACCTTTGTCGGGGTAGCGAGTTGGCTGCAACTGCGCAAGCGTTGTGAACGCAAGGTCGCAGCAAAGTTTTTGATGGTGGCAATACTAAAAAATCATCACTAGGTTGCCGGCTAACAAACGGAGGACCCCCATGGCAGACGCGCCGGACCTGGCACAATTCCTGATCGCTCCTGATCCCAAAGCGACAGGTCTGACCCGCGCAGTGACCGGTGTCGACCATCTTGGGCAGGAAATCGAAATTTCCGTTGTAGAAGAGCGACCTCTGACGATCTACCTCAACAGTCAGGAAATCGTGACGGCCATGACCATTGGCGACTACCCAGAGTATCTGGCGGTTGGATTTCTGCGCAATCAGGGCATGTTGCGCGACGGCGATGTTGTCACGCGGGTGGATTACGACGAAGAGCTTGAAGTGGTTGTCGTGCGCACCGAAACAGAGACCAATCACGAAGAAAAGCTGAAAAAAAAGACCCGCACATCGGGGTGTGCTGTCGGTACTGTTTTTGGCGATATGATGGAGGGCTTGGAGGGGGTAGAGCTGCCGCAGGCCCAGGTCAAAACCAGCGACCTCTATGCTCTTGCCACCACCATCAACCGCACACCGTCGCTATACCTGGAGGCCGGGGCTATTCACGGCACTGTGCTCTGCCAAGGCGCGCGGCCCTTGGTCTATATGGAGGACGTTGGTCGCCACAATGCGGTCGATAAAATCTCCGGCTGGATGTTTCAGCACGGCGAAGCGGCGGCAGATAAGATGCTCTACACAACTGGGCGGCTCACTTCGGAAATGGTGATTAAATGTGCCCTGATGGGCATTCCTGTCCTTGCATCTCGCTCAGGGTTCACGGCTTGGGGAGTCGAGATTGCACGTCAGGTGGGGCTAACCGTAATTGGCCGGATGCGTGGCCAGCGTTTTGTTTGCCTCAGCGGCGAGGAGCGCCTGCTGCGCGATGTTGATCCATCCAGTGTGCCTGACGAGGGCAAAAAACATGCGCGCAAAGGGGGATATGGTCGATGAAACAACCTCTAGGCGTGATTTTGGCTGGAGGCCAGGCCACCCGCATGGGCGGTGGTGACAAAGGCCGCTTATCTCTTGGTGGCAAAACCATTTTGCAGCACGTGATCGACCGTCTGGAGCCACAGGTGGCTGGGATGGCGCTCAACGCCAATGGCGATCCTGCGCGGTTTGCGGACTTGGACATGTCTGTCATTCAAGACTCCCTGGCGGAGTTTCCTGGGCCTTTGGCTGGGGTGTTGGCAGGTCTCGACTGGGCTGCCGCGCAGGGGGCAGAAGCAATTGTCACGGCGGCGGCCGACACGCCATTCTTCCCCTGTGATTTGGTGCCGCAACTCTTGCTCGCTTCTGAAGCCAGCCCTCATCCGCTCGCCCTGGCAGCTTCGGGAGAGCCGGGTGGTAAGCTCTGGCGGCAACCAACCTTTGGTCTCTGGCCTGTGGCTCTGCGGGACGATCTGCGGGCTGCGCTGGAGGACGGCTTGCGAAAAGTTGTGATCTGGACCGACAAACATGACGCAGGTCAAGCTGCCTTTGTGAAAAGAGGGATAGATCCCTTCTTTAATGTGAATACGCCGGAAGACCTTGAAGAGGCGCGCCGGATAGCTGGAGAGATTGAATAACAATGCAAATCTATGGCGTTGTCGGATGGAAGAATTCGGGCAAAACCGGGTTGATGGAGCGTCTAGTAACCGAAATCACTAGGCGCGGCTTTAGCGTGTCCACGGTCAAACACGCGCACCATAGTTTTGACGTGGATCATCCAGGAAAGGACAGCCACCGGCACCGTATGGCCGGAGCGCGAGAAGTTTTGTTGGCAAGCAAAAACCGCTGGGCCTTGATGCACGAGTTGCGGGATAAAGACGAGCCTTCACTCGAGGAATTGCTCACAAAGCTGTCAGGTGTGGATCTGGTTCTGGTGGAAGGCTACAAACGTGATGCGCACCCAAAAGTGGAGGCGCACCGTCAGGAAACTGGCAACGAATTGATTTCGCCGGAAGATCCGACCATTCGCGCGATTGCCAGCGACGTGTCGCTGGTACATGAAAAGCCGGTTTTTGATTTGAACGATACGGAAGCGATTGCCGATTTTATTCTTTTTGACTTGGGAATGACCGCTTCGTCTGTTGGTTAGGAGGTCCGCATGTCCAAGCAAAACGAATTGGTGCCACCACCGTTGAAAAACGATTGTTTTTCGTTGCCGGCTGACACGCATTGGACGCCCGTGTCTGAAGCTTTGGCGCTATTGAAAGAGCGCCTTCACGTCTGTGTCGGTACAGAAACGGTCCCCGTTTTCGCGGCTTTAGACCGTGTTTTGGCGGAAGATGTTGTGGCGCAAAGATCCAATCCGCCGCAGCCGAATTCTGCCGTGGACGGCTATGGGTTACGTCACTTCAACATCATCGAAGGGCCACAAACAGTGCCTCTTGTTGACGGCCGCTCCGCAGCGGGCGCGCCGTTTAGCGGTGTTTTGCCGGGTGGCCATGCCGTACGCATCCTCACTGGTGCAACATTGCCTGAGGGCGTGGACACAGTGATCTTACAAGAGGATGTGACAACCGATGGCAAGGCAATTGCCTTTCACGGTCCGCTCAAAAAAGGCAGCAATACCCGAAAGGCGGGTGAGGATGTGGCCAGTGGCGGAGTGATTCTTACCAAGGGCCGGCGCATCACACCTGCTGATCTCGCCTTGGCGGCCGCAACGGGAGTGTCGCAGTTGCCGGTTTTTGAACGCTTGCGTGTGGCCGTGGTCTCCACGGGGGATGAGTTGGCAGAACCAGGGCAAAAGGCTCGGGCGGATCAAATTTTTGATGCCAACCGTCCGATGCTGCTGGCGATGATTGCCCAGTTTGGTTTTGAAGCCATCGACATGGGACGCTCGCCGGACGATCGTGAGGCTCTAACGGCTTACTTGAATGAGGCGGCAGGCCGCGCGGATATGATCCTGACCTCCGGCGGGGCGTCTGCCGGCGACGAGGACCACATGTCCGCTCTTCTCAACGAAACCGGTTCAATGACTTTTTGGCGGCTGGCAATAAAGCCTGGCCGTCCTCTGGCCTTGGGCTTGTGGGCGGGCACACCTGTATTTGGTTTGCCAGGAAACCCTGTCGCCGCAAAGGTCTGTACGCTTGTCTTTGCAAAGCCAGCCATGGACGCTTTGGGCGGTGCGGGATGGCAAGAGCCTGTGTCTTTGAAAGTGCCTGCGGCTTTCACCAAGTCCAAGAAGGCTGGGAGGCGAGAGTATCTTCGCGCGCGCTTGCGTGATGGGAGGGCAGAGGTGTTCTTATCAGAAGGGTCCGGGCGGATAAGCGGGCTAAGCTGGGCGGAAGGCCTAGTTGAGTTGCCGGATGCTGCAATGGAGATACACGAAGGGTCAGAGGTCGCCTTTTACCCGTATTCTGCATTTGGCCTTTGAGTGAATCAAGAAGGCGCTCAATGGGGCGCCTTCTTATTAGTCGAAGATACCGGCGACACGTCCAAGCAGCATAAAGGCCCGGGCAGTGCGGGTTTCTGATAGAGCGGCTATGTCCGCATCAGAAGCAGTTTGCTCAAACTCTACAAAACATTTGTCAAAGCGCCGCAAGAAGTGATGCGCAGCGTCCCGAAAGATTGGATCTTGTTTCATTCTGCCAGCTGCCAATGCCAACGAACTGCGATCTCGCACACCGCCAAGCGCAGCAATTGGTTTCCCACGTTCACCTTCTGCGAACTGACGCCAGATTTCCGGGCGTGCCAGGTCAGGGCGTAGATCGTCCATATAAATGCCGTCTTGACTTAAAAGCGTGAGAACGTCCTGACTGGCTTGAATGAGCTTGGCAGCCTGACGATCACGCAAAGCTTTACGCAATGCTGCGAAACCTTCTGCATCGTCCGCGTTTTCTGGGAAGTTCAGGGCCTGGATGAAATCATTGCGCGGCAGAGGAGGCGACAATTCTTCCGCTGGGGTGCCTAACGCCAGCGTCCCTTGATCCGCTAAGTCTTCTGTCGGAGTTTCAACTTCCGCGAGTTTGCGAATGCCCTCATCTCGTTCGCGACTGGAAGAGAATGTTGCTAGGGCCGTTTCTGTTTTCCGTGTCGCTGCTGCGATCTCATCCAGCTTCTTCGCTACCGATGGCTCTACGCGATGTTGTGCCTGTGCGCCTTGGGCCTGATTGACGTAAGTTCGGCGCATTGCATCGATTGCCGCCTGAAGTCGTGCGCTCTCCTCTCTCATCACGCGGGAAGAACGCGCCGCAGTTGCGGCTACCCAAATCATTGCAACGGGCATAAAAACGGCCGTCAGTGTCATCAGGAATTGCAGACCACTTTTGCCATCAACTGGATTGTGCTCCAACACCAGAAAAAACACAACGGACCCAATCAACCAAACGAAACTAAGTCCTACCGCGATCAGTTCGATCGAGGTGACTTTTGGCCCGTTTGGTTTGTCATAGATGCCCAGCGGGGTTGATTGGGAATCGGTTTCGTCTTTCATGCGGTGCCGCATCTTAACTATTTGGTTCACTGGAAAGAGATACTAAGAACTTCGTAACTTTTCTCGCCTCCGGGGGTGCGGACTTCGACACTGTCACCCTCCTCTTTACCGATCAGGGCGCGGGCGATGGGTGATTTGATGTTCAACAGGCCTTTTTCAACATTGGCTTCGTGTTCGCCAACGATTTGCCATGTTTTTTCTTCGTCGGTATCTTCATCTACCAAAGTCACGGTGGCACCAAACTTTATGGTGCCGGAGAGAGACGCAGGGTCAATCACTTCGGCCAGACCAATTACCGCCTCAAGCTCTTTTATGCGGCCTTCGATGAAGCCCTGCTTTTCGCGCGCAGAGTGATATTCTGCATTTTCTTTAAGGTCACCAAGCTCGCGTGCAGAGGCAATTGCCTCGATGATCGCGGGTCGTTCCACCGTTTTTAACTGCTTCAATTCCGCTTCGAGCGCCGAGTGGCCGGCGCGGGTCATTGGTATTTTTTCCATGGGTGCGGTCCCGTTGGTCATTGGCCACCTTAAAGGAAGGGCGGCGGGTCTATTTATATACTAGCACGGCAGAGTGCCCTGAGACCTCTTTCAAATGCAAGAGCGTGAACCAATGCAAGGAGAAATGTGGTGTAGAGCTGCAAAATTGCGCAAATGGGGCGAAATGTCGTGGGGTTCCGATTGACGGATTGAATATAGTCAGGCTAGCAGGTGCGAAAGATTATTACCCAGCGATCCGAAAGGGGAAGCCAATGTCGGAAATCGAACGCGAAGCCATGGAGTATGACGTGGTCATCGTTGGTGCAGGCCCCGCCGGCCTGTCAGCCGCGATCCGTCTGAAACAACTGGACTCTGATCTCGATGTTGTTGTTCTTGAAAAGGGGTCTGAGGTTGGCGCGCACATTCTATCAGGCGCGGTACTGGATCCTTGCGGCTTAAATGCACTGATTCCGGATTGGAAAGAAAAAGGCGCGCCGTTGAATACGCCTGTAAAAGAAGACAACTTCTACATGCTGGGTGAAGCGGGCGAAATTCGTGTGCCAAACTTCCCAATGCCGCCGCTGATGAACAACCACGGCAACTATATTGTGTCCATGGGCAACGTGTGTCGCTGGATGGCGGAACAGGCGGAAGAGCTTGGCGTGGAAATCTTCCCTGGGATGGCCTGCTCCGAGTTGGTCTACGGCGACAATGGCGAAGTCAAGGGTGTCGTCGCTGGTGTCTTTGGTCTGGAAGAAGACGGGTCTTATGGTCCAAACACTGAGCCGGGCATGGAGTTGCATGGCAAATATGTGTTCCTGTCTGAAGGTGTGCGCGGATCCCTCGCAAAAGAGGTGATTGCGAAGTACAATCTGCAGGACGGCAAAGAGCCTCAGAAATTTGGTGTTGGCATGAAAGAGATCTGGGAGATCGACCCAACTAAGCACAACCTTGGTGAAGTAACCCACACTATGGGGTGGCCATTGGGCAGCAACGCAGGTGGAGGCTCCTTCATCTATCATCTCGAAAACAATCAAGTATATGTCGGTTTTGTGGTGCATCTGAATTACAAAAACCCACATCTCTTCCCTTACATGGAATTCCAGCGCTTCAAACACCATCCGAAGGTTGCGGAACTGTTGGAGGGCGGCAAACGTGTGGCCTATGGAGCGCGGGCGATCTCGGAAGGCGGTTATCAGTCCATGCCCAAAATGGTGGCACCTGGTGTGGCGCTCTTGGGCTGTTCCGTAGGTATGGTCAACGTGCCGCGCATCAAAGGCAACCACAATGCGATGCTGTCCGGCAAGGCAGCGGCAGAAGCGGCTTTTGATGCAATCAAAGCGGAGCGTTCGGGTGACGAGCTTACGGCATACGAAACCGAAGTGCGCAGCGGCGCGATTGGCAAGGACCTGAAGAAGGTGCGCAATGTGAAGCCGATCTGGTCCAAATGGGGCCTGACAGCTTCCCTGATGCTTGGCGGTTTGGACATGTGGACCAACACGCTTGGTTTCTCTCTTTTTGGCACGGTCAAGCACGGCAAGAATGACGCCGAGGCCACTGAAGAAGCGAGTAAGCACAAGCCGATTGATTACCCGAAACCAGACGGAAAACTGTCCTTTGATCGCCTGACAAATGTCAGCTTCTCGATGACCAATCATGAAGAAAGTCAGCCATGCCACCTGCGTCTTTCGGATGACAGTGTGCCTGTCTTGGTGAACCTGCCGAAATTCGCGGAGCCTGCGCAGCGGTATTGTCCGGCTGGTGTGTATGAGGTGGTTGAGGAAGAGGGAAAGGCCCCACGCTTCGTTGTGAACTTCCAAAACTGCGTGCATTGCAAAACTTGCGATATCAAAGATCCAAGTCAAAACATCACATGGGTCACACCACAGGGCGGCGACGGGCCAAACTACCCAAACATGTGAACTAACACGCGGAAATTTTACCAAAATATGGGGCGACCAATGGGTCGCCCCATTGCGTGTTGCCCCCCCCCCGACTACCTTTGTTGAGAAGTCAGCGCATGGGAGTCTCACGTGGCCGGTCAATTTTTCAAAACAGTGGCAATTTCCGCTCTATTGGCAACCACGTCTTTGCCCGTGCAGGCAGACGGGATGGCGGGGGCTTATTTGGCGGCGCGTCAGGCCAGTTATGGCTCAGACTATGCCGCAGCTGCGCGATATTATAGCAATGCCCTTACCAACGATCCAAGTAACCCTGTGCTTCAGGAAAATGCGGTTTTGGCTTTCCTTTCGCTTGGCCAAATCGATCGTGCGATGCCAATCGCCCGCAAGATGGACGCAGATGGCCATCAAAGCCAGCTTGCGGAAATGGCGATCACAGCGGGTCTGGTTGAGGATGAGAACTACAGCGAGCTTGTTGATCGTTTAGAGGCTGCGGGTGTTGGTCCCTTGGTAGACGGGTTGATGAAAGCCTGGGCACAAATTGGTCGCGGCGCAATGTCCGAAGCCCTTGCGGCCTTTGATGAAGTGTCAAAAGAACAAGGGCTTGGAGGTTTTGCTGCTTACCACAAAGCGCTCGCACTTGCGTCGGTAGGAGACTTTGAGGGCGCACATGCTATTTTTCTCGAAGGCGCGATGAATGGCATGCAGGCAACCCGACGCGGGGTAGTTAGCGAGGTTGAAATCCTTTCTCAGCTTGAGCGCAATGAGGATGCAATCCAACGTTTGGACGACGCTTTTGGAGGGGACCTTGATCCCGAATTGCGGATGTTGCGTGAGCGCCTTGTGGCGGGTGAAGTATTGCCTTTCACGCATGTGAGCTCAGCGGCCGACGGGATTGCAGAGGTGTACTTTTCCATCGCTAATGCGCTGCAGAATGAGGCAAACGCGGACTATACGATACTCTATGCGCGTCTGGCTGAGTACCTACGCCCCGATCACACAGAAGCTTTGTTGCTAACCGCTGAGCTTCTGGAAACGCTAGGGCGATATGAACTGGCGTCGCAAACCTACCAGAAGGTGTCAGCGGATGATCCGTCCTTTCACGCCGCGGAGCTTGGTCGGGCGGAAGCCTTGCGTGAAGCCGGAAAAATTGAAGCGGCGATGGAAGTGCTGGAATCTCTGACACGCAGTCAGGCGGACCTGCCTTACGTGCATACAGCGCTGGGTGATCTGCGACGACAAGAGAAAGATTATGAGGGGGCGATCTCGTCGTATGACACGGCCATAAGTCTCTACGACACATTGGAAATGCGGCAGTGGTTCCTATTTTATGCCCGCGCTATTAGCCATGAGCGTCAGGACAACTGGGGAGCAGCGGAAGCGGATTTCCGCAAGGCGTTAGAGCTGAACCCTGAGCAGCCACAGGTACTGAACTATCTTGGGTATTCATTGGTAGAGAAGCAGATCAAGCTTGATGAGGCGTTGGACATGATCGAGCGAGCAGTCGCAGCTCGGCCAGACAGCGGTTATATTGTCGACAGCCTTGGTTGGGTCTTGTTCCGGCTTGGCCGCTATGAAGAGGCCGTGGGTCATATGGAGCGTGCAACCGAGTTGATGCCTGTGGACCCGGTTGTAACCGACCACTTGGGCGATGTGTATTGGGCGGTTGGACGTAAACTTGAAGCGCAGTTTCAGTGGCGTAGAGCGTTGAGTTTTGTTGATGAGGAAACTGCGGAAGAGGCCAAGCCAGACCGCATTCGGCGTAAACTTGAAGTCGGCTTAGACGTGGTGTTGGAAGAGGAAGGCGCGGAGCCTTTAGCAGCGACGCATGACAATTGAGGCTTTTGCGCCTGCCAAGATCAATCTGACCCTTCATGTGACCGGACGGCGAGATGACGGATACCACCGTTTGGACTCCTTGGTCATGTTGACTGATTTTGGTGATCATCTGATGGTGGAGAAGTCGGCTGAAACCAGTTTGAACGTGGTTGGTCCAATGGCGGACAGTGTTCCCACCGACCCGAGTAATTTGGTTGTCCGTGCCGCAGATCTCTTAGGGGTCACCGCAAAGATCACACTTGAGAAGTCGCTGCCTGCGATGGCGGGAGTTGGCGGTGGGTCGTCAGATGGGGCGGCGGCGATACGCGCTTTGTGCGGTTTGTATGATCTTCCGGTGCCAAGTGCCGAAACACTTTCGGCTTTGGGCGCGGATGTGCCTGTGTGTATGGAGCCGGAGCTTGTGCGGATGCGCGGGATCGGCGATGAGATAGACCAACTGGACACAACGCCGGATTGGGCGATGATCCTCATAAATCCACGTGTGTTTGTTTCCACTCCTCATGTATTCGCAGCAATCAAGGAGCGCGATAACCCTTTGATGTCACATCCGTTTCCTGAATGGAGTGATTTTGACAGCACCATTGAGTGGCTCTCTGAGCAGCGCAATGACATGCAGGAGGCAGCGGTGAGTTTGCAGCCCGTGATTGCTCAAGTGTTGGTCGAGCTGAACCAAACGAAAGGCTGTGCTTTGGCACGGATGTCCGGGTCGGGGGCGACGTGTTTTGCGATTTACACAACCGCATCCGAGCGGGACGCGGCATTGGAGGCTTTGCGCCTCCAACATCCTGACTGGTGGTGCGTGGCGACGCAGCGGGTTGGGGCGCGGTTCGCTTAGTTCAAGCGGGCTACAACGTAGTCGGCGATGTCAGACAGCAGGCCTCGGATTTCGTGGTCCGGAAGCTTTTTCACCGCGTCCTTGGCTTTTTCTGCCCAGGCCAACGCGTCGTCGCGGGTGCGTGACATGGTGTTGTATTTATCCATCAGGGCCAACGCATGATCTAGGTCGCCGTCTTCTTGGCGGCCTTTTTCAATTGTGCGTTCCCAGAAGCCGCGTTCCTCGTCGGTGGCCTGTGCAACGGCCTTGATCACTGGCAGCGTTAACTTTCTTTCGCGGAAATCGTCGCCCACGTTTTTACCGGTTTGGGCTGAGTCGCCCTGGTAGTCGAGCAGATCGTCAGCGATCTGGAAGGCGATGCCGAGGGCGTCGCCGTAGTCAAACAGGGCCTGCACATCCTCCGCCGACGCGCCCGCAATCACACCGCCCACTTCGGTGGCGGCGGAGAACAGCGCGGCGGTCTTTCCTCGTACCACCTGCAGGTAAATGTCCTCGTTGGTCGAGAGGTCGGTGGCGGCAGTGAGTTGCAACACTTCGCCTTCTGCAATCGTGGCGGAGGCGTTGGACAGAATACGCAACACGTCAATGTTGTTGGTTTCGGTCATCAACTGGAAGCTGCGCGAGAACAGGTAGTCGCCCACCAATACCGAGCTTTTGTTGTCCCAAAGCAAATTGGCGGTTGGGCGTCCACGGCGCTGCTCACTTTCGTCGACCACATCATCGTGCAACAGGGTTGCTGTGTGGATGAACTCCACCGTTGCCGCCAAATGAACATGGTACGGACCGTCATAGCCGCAAAGTTTGGCCGCAGCCAAAGTCAGCATGGGGCGCAGGCGCTTGCCGCCGGCGCCGACCAGATGCGCGGTGACTTCGGGAATGCGGGGGGCGTGTTTGGAGGCCATGCGCTCCGCGATCAGAGTGTTCACCGCATCCATGTCATCGCGCAGGAGTACTGCGAGGGTTTCATGCGGTTTGCTGGCTGCGTGATCGAGACTCATTTTGGACTTCCTGTCGCGAGGGGTCGACATTGGCCGCTCCCTAACCTTAGATCGTTATTATGAAAGAGCTTTTGCGTAGCACAGATCCGACCACCATCGCCTTTGCCACAGCCCTGCTTCAGGGGGAGGGTATAGACTGCTTTGAAATGGACGTAAACATGAGCGTCCTTGAGGGCAGCATTGGCATATTGCCGCGCCGTTTGATGGTGCGCACCCAAGATTTGCAGCAAGCAGAACGGGTTATGCTAGATAACGAGATAGCCTTGGGGCGCTTCTGATGAGCGCGGCTTTAACGCAAAACGATTTTTTGAACGGACGCGTGACCCTATGGCAACCCAAAGGCGGCTATCGCGCCGGGGTTGATCCAGTTTTACTGGCTGCATCAATCCCTGCACAGTCCGGACAACAGATTTTGGAGCTTGGGAGCGGGGCTGGGGCGGCTTTCCTTTGCTTGGCGGCGCGGGTGCCAAATTTGGCGATACATGCGGTGGAAGTGCAACCCGAGTATGCGGCTTTGGCGCACCGCAATGCCAGAGACAATGATGCAGATGCGACCATTTGGGAAGGAGATCTGGCGGCGCTGCCTGCTGACCTGCGGCAGAGGCAGTTTGACCATGTTTTGGCCAATCCTCCGTATTTCGATCGCACAGCTAGCACGGCGGCGCAGGACGCGGGGCGCGATATGGCTATGGGCGAGGATACCACTTTGTCCACCTGGGTGGAGGTTGCTGCCAAGCGCCTTGCGCCAAAGGGTACAGCGACGTTTGTGCATCGCGCGGAGCGGCTGCCGGATTTGCTCTCCGCTATGCAGGACGCGCTTGGCTCGTTGCAGGTGATGCCGCTACAGGCGCGAGCAGGGCGAGACGCCAACTTGGTGCTGGTCCGCGGGGTCAAAGGTGGGCGGGCAGCGTTTCGATTGCATGCGCCGGTACGCTTGCATGAGGGAGATGCGCATACCCACGATGGCGAGAGCTACACAGCGCAAATCCGTGCGGTTTTGCGCGATGGTGTGGCGCTGCCATTCCCTTAGACCGTTAGCGCAACGTTCGGGTCAGCAAGGTTGTCCGATTCGGCCAAATGTCACGTCGGTATCGCGTCGGTATTGCGACTGTTTCACGACGGCGTCGGCGAAAATTTTCCAGTGTTAAGAATATGTCACAAGTGGCGCGTGACAGGCGGCAAAAACTGTGATGCACTGGTCTCACTACATATTGTTTGCATAGGAGAACACGATGAGCGTAAGCGCACACCTCGAAGAGCTGAAACGCAAGCACGAAGCCCTCTCTGACCAAGTCGAACAAGAACAACGTGCCCCAGGCAGCAGTGATCTTGATGTCGCAGAACTCAAGAAGCAAAAACTCCGCCTTAAGGAAGAAATCACGCGATTATCCGCGTAAGCGCTAGCCAGATTTTAAGCTGGCGCGTGCGGCAAGGACCGCGCCGCCAGTGATCAGCAAAGCCGCCGCGCCCAGGTGTATCGTGGGCTCGGCAAACCCAGCCCCCACCAGAGCCAAAGTCGACAACAACGGAGCCGCGTAAGAGGCGGTGCCCAAGAGTTGGATGTCGCCGCGTTTCACCCCCACATCCCAGACATAGAACGCCAGACCAACCGGGCCTAGGCCGAGGGCGAAGACGGACACCCAAGTGAGTGTGTCTGCGGGCCAGATGGTGTCTTCAAGCGCAAGGTGCAGCAGTGTGGAGAGCGCGGCGGTGCCCAGGCAAAAGACCACCACGGAGACGGTGGGGATGTCGCCGAGACGGCGAGAGAGTAGAGAATAGCTCGACCAAGTGAAGGCGCAGGCGAGGGCAAGGCCATAACCGGGCAAATGGGCCGGGTTGAAGCCGAGACCGCCGCCACCAATGATCAAGGCCGCGCCCAGGAAGCCAAGGCAGGCGCCAAACAGATGGCCTGCGCGCAGGCGTTCGCCAGGCAGGAGGCCGGACATCAATACAATCAGAAGGGGCCATAGGTAGGCGATCAGCCCAGCTTCGGCTGCGGGTGCGAGGCGCAGGGCGGAGAAATAGAGCGCGTGATAGCCAAACAGGCTGAGGCTGCCAAATAGGTAGACCTTGAAGGGTATGCTGCTCAGGGCGCGCCACTCGCCGGTGGCAATGGCCCAGATTACCCCTAGCGTGCCGCCGATGGTGAAACACAGAGCATTAAGCATGAGTGGCGGCGTTGGGGCGCTGCCAACCGTAAAGAGGGCGAGTAGGGCCCAGAGCAGCACAGCGATAAAGCCAACGGCGGTTGCTTTGGCGCGGGTCATGCGGGGGGAATCTCCTCGATCGGCGTGATGACCAAGTTCTCTGTCACTTCCACAGTTTTGTCTATCTCTGCCATCATCCAATCGCGCAAGGCTGCGATGTGGGGGCGGTCCTGAGTGCCATCGCGGCAGAGGAAACGGAAACGGGCTTGGAGCCAGATGGCGTGTTTGTAGGGTGCAATAAGGCGGCCTTCATAAATGTCCTTCACCACCAAGGCGCGGCGGCCAAGGGCGATGCCCGCGCCAGCAAGGGCGGCGTCGATGCTATGGTCCGCGCCGGTGAAGCGGGGGCCGTGGGCCGTGTCGATGTCGAGCTGCATCAGGCGGCACCATGCGGCCCAATCAGCCCGAGGGCGTAGGAAGTCGATGGATTCGTCGTGGATCAAGGTGGCGTCTTTCAGGCTCTCTGGCGTTGGGAAACGTTCGGCCATTTCCGGTGTCATCACAGGGCTGACCCATTCGCGTGCCATGGGCGCCGACCAGAGACCGGGATCTTCGTTAGCAATGCCAAAGCGGATGGCGACATCAACTTCATCTCGGTCGAAATCCAAATTGCGCAGGGTGGCGGAGAAGCGCAGGTCGATCTCCGGATGGGCGCGGGCAAATTCATAGAATCGAGGCGCGAACCATTTTGCAGTGAAGGCCGGACCGGCGGTGACCATGAGGGTGGCGTCGTCCATTTGCCGCTGCGCTGTGCGCCAAGCAGAGGAGAGCGTTTGGAAGCCTTCCTGGATGCCGGGTGCGAGGGCTTCGCCAATCTCGGTCAGGGCCACGGCGCGGTTAAGGCGATGGAACAGCGGTGCGCCGAGGTGCTCTTCAAGCGATTTGATTTGATAGCTGAGTGCGGCGGGTGTGACGTGCAGTTCGTCTGCGGCTTTGGCAAAGGACATATGGCGTTGCGCGGCATCGAAAGCACGTAGGGCGGTGAGAGGCGGTAAGCGATCAGACATAGTCAGTTAAATACAACTTAAGTGAGGCTAGGGAAAGTCTCGTTTGTCGTAAGGCTATGTTGGCGCCATATTGGGGTCAGTTAAGTTTTACGTCGTCAAACAGAAGAGAGGCTATCATGATCGAGACTGCAATCACCGCCCGCACTCAGCAAGCCTACCAAGACGCGCATGCCGCCCGCAGCGCCGCCTTTGTTGGGTTTTTTAAAGTTCTGTTTGGTGGCAAATCCGTTCCGCTGAACAACGTCGTTCTTACGGAACCGTCCCGCTGCGCCTGAGACAGGCACTTACGGGGCAAAAGAGAAGGGCCGGTCAGATGACCGGCCCTTTTGGTATGTAAGCTTTGTGCAGATCACACGAAGAATTGGCCACCGTTGGCGGATATGGTGGAGCCATTGATGAAGCCTGCATCGTCAGAGGCGAGGAAAGTCACGCAGCGCGCGATTTCTTCTGGCTCGCCCAGTCGGCCGGTTGGGATCTGGCCAATGATCGACTCGCGGACTTTCTCCGGCACGGCCATCACCATTTCGGTGGCAATGTAGCCAGGGCAGATCGCGTTGGCAGTGATGCCGGCGCGGGCGCCTTCCTGCGCCAAGGATTTCACGATGCCAAGGTCGCCGGCTTTGGTGGCGGCGTAGTTGACCTGAGCAAACTGACCTTTCTGACCGTTGATCGAGGAGATCACGATGATGCGGCCAAATTTACGCTCGCGCATACCGGCCCAGACTGGGTGCACAGTGTTGAACACGCCGGTCAGGTTGGTGTCGACCACTTCGTGCCACTGCTCCGGAGTCATTTTGTGGAATGGCGCGTCGCGGGTGATACCTGCGTTGGCAACCACGATGTCGATGGGGCCGAGATCCGCTTCGACCTGTGCCAGACCTGCTTTGGACGCCTCATAATCGGCTACATTCCATTTGTAGGTCTTGATACCGGTGGCTTCGGTGAAGGCGGCTGCCTTCTCGTCGTTGCCGGCGTAGGTTGCCGCAACTGCATAGCCTTCGGCCTTCAGTGCTTTTGAAATGGCTTCACCGATACCGCGGCTGCCGCCGGTGACGAGTGCTACTCTTGCCATGATGGTCCTCCAAGTGAGTAAATGTGCTGGTAACTCTGTTACGTTTTTAAATCATATCGCGCAACATAATTACGTGATGAATTGCCGCACTGCAGATATTTTTTGCTGCTTGTGCGAAGAATGACCTCCCAGTACAAAAAAGAGGCGCCCAGTGGACGCCCCTCTCATTCTCAAACGCATAGGGGCGTTGCGTCAAGGACGCTCAAGGCACATGGCCACACCCATGCCGCCGCCGATGCAGAGGGTCGCGAGACCTTTCTTGGCGTCACGACGCTTCATTTCAAACAGCAGGGTGTTCAGGATACGCGCACCGGAGGCGCCAATTGGGTGACCAATGGCGATAGCGCCGCCGTTTACGTTCACAATCTTAGGGTTCCAGCCCATGTCTTTGTTCACAGCACAGGCCTGCGCAGCAAAGGCTTCATTTGCTTCAACCAGGTCCAACTCTTCAGCGGACCAGCCCGCTTTGTCTAACGCCTTGCGAGAGGCGTATATCGGGCCCACACCCATGATGGATGGGTCCAGACCGGCGGTGGCATAAGACGCGATGCGGGCCAAAGGCTCGATGCCACGCTTCTCAGCTTCGTCCGCGGTCATCAGAAGAGCGCCAGCTGCGCCGTCGTTAAGGCCAGAGGCGTTGGCTGCGGTCACGGTGCCGCCATCACGCACAAAGGCCGGACGCAGCTTTTGCATGGCTTCCATGGTGGCGCCGTGGCGAATGTACTCGTCTGCATCCACAATGATGTCACCCTTACGGGTTTTTACTGTGAAAGGCACGATTTCGTCAGAAAACTTGCCAGCCTTTTGAGCGGCTTCGGCTTTGTTTTGCGAGGCCACAGCAAATTCGTCTTGGGCTTCGCGGCTGATCTGCCATTGCTCGGCGACGTTTTCGGCGGTTTGCCCCATATGGTAGCCGTTGAACGCGTCCCACAGGCCGTCGCGGATCATGGAGTCGATGTATTTCACATCGCCCATTTTTGTGCCTGCACGCAGGTGTGCAACGTGGGGGGACAGGGACATGTTCTCTTGACCGCCGGCGGCCACGATAGACGCATCTCCCAATTGGATGTGCTGCGCGGCAAGAGCCACGGCGCGTAGGCCGGAACCACACACTTGGTTGATGCCCCAGGCGGCGCTTTCGATTGGCAGGCCAGCGTTGACGTGCGCCTGCCGGGCCGGGTTTTGACCTTGGCCACCGGTCAGAACCTGACCGAGAATGGTTTCAGACACATCCGCCTTGTCAACACCAGCACGCTGTACCAGTGCGTTAAGCATGGTGGCGCCGAGATCATGAGCGGGGGTGTTGGCGAAGGAGCCGCTGAAGCTACCGACGGCGGTCCGAGCCGCGGAAGCAATCACTACGTTGGTCATATGCAAATCCTCTACAAAAAGCTGGGCGGAGCATGGGCGGGTCTACCCCCCTCAGGCAACCCGCAAAACTCCGTTTCCGTAGCGTCAATAACGCATTTGCCGCACTGCGGCAACGGTCAGGCTGTCACAGGCCTATAGTCGCGTGGCGAGAATGCGCCCATGGCATGTGGCCGCTTCTTTGTAGAGTGGCTGTGAAAGCGGGTTTAAGCTGCGTCGCTTTTTCGCTGTTTCCAAGGAGGGGAAATGGTGGGGGCGCCAAATGCAAAGCCTTGCAAGCAGTCAAATCCAAGGTCGGCCATCATTTGCGCGTCAGCCGGACTTTCAATGCGGCTGGCGACAGAATGCATGTCAAATCGTTCACATATCGCGGCGACAGCGGAGGCAATCACTTGATTGCTTCCGTCCTGTGAGATGTTACGGCTGAAGCTGCCATGCAGTTTAATGATGTCAAAGTCAAAGTCGCGGAACACAGTGAGCGTTGTCAGGCCAGCGCCGTAGTCATCCAGAGCAAATGACATGCCTTTGACCTGCAGCTCTTCCATAAAGCCCTGAACGATTTCGGGCACTTGCACGACAGATTTTTCAGAGATCTCAAAGATCAACCTTTCCGGGATGGTCGCGGCACGTGTCAAGCCCCGCTGAAGGCAATCCATCCATGGGGCGTAGCCAATGGAGCGGGCCGACATATTGATCGACAAGCGAAGTCCGGGTTGTTCTGCCAGCGCTTGCAGGCCAAGTTCCAGCGCCAAAACGTCGAGCTGACGACCCAGCTCGGTGTCTTCCACAGCACCCATAAAGTCTTTGGCCGGAATGATGCGGCCGGTTTCGTCAAGAACTCGAACAAGACCTTCATAAAACGCGGGGCGTTTGGTGTTGGAGGCCTGAACGATGGGTTGGTAGGCGAGTAGAACTTGTTTGTGGGAGATCGCCTCGCGGACCATGTCCAGCGTGGAGGAATCTCGTGTATCCAAGGCGTAGGCCAGTGGACTGCGATGTTCTCGCGTTGCACCGGCTTTGCGTTTTTTCTTTGGGCGATCCATGGCAGGCTTCCCGTCATCCCATTTGGCAGCGTGTCCATTTAAGGCCACATACATGAAGCATGTCTTAAATTGCCGCTTCAGAAGGGCTTCGGGCAAGGGCGTTTTAGCCTTGTTTTTATACAACTTGACGCGAGTTAAGGTGATTTGGGAAGGCCAAGCATGCCTCTTTAGTGCGTCACGAAATAGCCACGCCTTGGCGTTTAGTTGGACGTATGGATCACGCGACATGCCAGCCGCGCCGGGCTGGACAGGAGCGGGGCCAGAGCCTCCTGTGTGTCGCGCAGAGACTTGTTAGCAGACTTTGCGCAGCGCCGTATGGCCTGCTCCTGAGCTACTTGTGTGGACGCCTCGGCCCAAGAGTACCCCACGGCGCCGCTGTCGGAGATGGCAAAAGCTCCGGAACGCTTCTTGTTTTGGAGCTTAAGATACTCACGGAACTCTTTGTTGGCAGTGTGAGACAGGGTAATCGCAAAGGCAGTTGGATCGTAGTTTTTAGGCAAGCTGCGAGCATAGAGCACGCAATAGTCCGGATTGCGTGACTTCTTGTGGCACAGCGTTTGCGCATAGGTTTCAGCCAGCCAAGGAGAATTGGCGTTGGAATAGACACCTGCCAGCCGCTCCGGGCGATTGATGTAGATTGCGCCGAAAAAATCCGATTTGCGTTTGAACTGTCGAAATGCGCCACGTGCGTCACCGCGCAGATCAAAGGTTTTGACCATCTCGATTTTGGTTCGGTTGCTTTGTATCGCAATCTCCTGAGCCGATGCGGTTTGAGTAAAGGCAATACTGGCAAGCAGAGCCAAGGCGTGGCGGATCATTGTTGTCTCTTCTTCGTTGCCACGCAGTGGGCTATTACGGTGATCATGTGCCGTCCTGGCCAATCACAGCCTGCAGGATAGCACGGGCATTTTCGCTGGACCAGTCCGCATCCCCTTGTAATCTCGCAATTTCACGACCGTCACGGTCCATAATAATAGTGGCGGGCAGGCCAAAGACTGCCATTTCCCGCGCTATGACTTGTTTGGGGTCGCGGTGCAGCGGGAGGTTTGTAACATCAATTTCGTTAAAGAACTTCTGCATGGCAGGCACCATGTTGCGGCCCGTGGCCAAGGTTACGACCTCAAAGTCGTCTCCGCCAAGTTCAGATTGCAGCGTGGATAGCATGGGCATTTCGTGTCGGCATGGCGCACACCAAGTGGCCCAGAAGTTTAGGAGCACCACTTTGCCTGTGTAATCGGCAAGCGTAGCCTCGCCGCCTTCCTCGCTTATGAAAGTCTTTTGCGAGACCTCTTTTGGGGCAGAATGGAAGTTCAGTTTGCGCATATCGCCGTCGCGCATGTTTTCGAGTGCGGAATAGTCGCGGATTTCAGCCTCTGCCGAGGGGTTCAAGGCAACAAAGGACAGGGCGGCAATTGCGATTGCTGCCAAGCCTGTATAAACCAGCGCGGACCCATTTACTTTCATTTTCCCTCCAAAAGGGCTTCTCATGACCAAAGATACCTCAAACCAGATGTGGGGTGGCCGTTTTGCCGCCGGACCGGATGCCATTATGGAAGCGATCAACGCGTCTATTGGCTACGATCAACGTATGGCGGCGCAGGACATTTCTGGCTCTCGGGCCCATGCGGCGATGCTCGCCAAGACAGGCATTCTGACAGATAGCGACGCAGAAGCCATTCGGGAAGGGCTTCTCACGGTGTTGTCAGAGATCGAAGGGGGGACATTCCAGTTTTCCACGGCGCTGGAAGACATACACATGAACGTGGAAGCGCGGCTGAAAGAGATCATTGGCGAGCCTGCGGGCCGCTTGCACACAGGCCGGAGCCGGAATGATCAGGTTGCGACGGACTTCAAACTTTGGGTGCGCGATCAGATTGATGCGGCGATTGCCGGGATTGAAGCGCTGATCCGTGCGTTTGTGTCGCAGGCGGAGGCGGGCGCAGATTGGGTGATGCCAGGCTTTACGCATTTGCAGACCGCGCAGCCGGTGACCTGGGGCCACCATATGATGGCTTATGTGGAGATGTTTGGCCGCGACCTGAGCCGGTTCAAAGATGCGCGGGCGCGGATGAATGAGTCCCCGTTGGGCGCTGCGGCGTTGGCTGGCACCTCTTTCCCGATTGATCGTGAGATGACGGCTGAAGCGCTGGGCTTTGACCGTCCGGCAGCGAATTCGCTGGACGCGGTAGCAGACCGTGACTTTGCGCTGGAGTTCCTGTCAACCTCCAGCATTTGTGCAATGCACCTGAGCCGCTTTGCTGAAGAGTTGGTGATTTGGTCCTCCGCGCAGTTCCGTTTCGTGACGTTGTCTGATCGCTTCTCCACCGGTTCATCGATCATGCCACAGAAGAAGAACCCGGACGCAGCAGAACTGATCCGCGCCAAGATTGGCCGGATTTTTGGCGCGAACACTGCGCTTCTGATGGTGATGAAGGGTCTTCCGCTGACCTATTCCAAAGACATGCAGGAAGACAAAGAGCAGGTCTTTGATGCGGCGGACAACCTGATGCTGGCGCTGGCGGCAATGGAAGGCATGGTCAAAGATATGAATGCCAACCAGGATAGCCTGGAGGCTGCGGCGGGCAGTGGCTTTTCCACCGCAACCGATCTGGCCGACTGGCTGGTGCGGGCGCTGAATATGCCGTTCCGTGATGCGCACCACGTGACCGGCTCATTGGTGGCGATGGCGGAAAGCAAGGATTGCGATCTGCCAGACCTGACGTTGGAAGACATGCAGTCTGTGCATTTTGCGATCACTGAAGAAGTGTTTGGTGTGCTGGGTGTGCATAACTCCGTGTCCTCGCGCATGTCTTATGGTGGCACCGCACCAACCCGTGTGCGTGAGCAGATTGCTGCTTGGAAAGCCAAGCTGGACGGTTAAGCCACAGGGGAAGTGACGCCACAAGGCAGTGTTTCCCCTTTTCAATCGTAGTTATCTTTCCGTATGGTAGGCACGTCGATGACATTTGCACCGGGGGGTGCAAAAGTTCTTGTCGGCGCCGCTGCCACGGGAGAGCCCACATGTTTCGCGTTGTATTTGCCTGTTTAAGTCTGGCTGTCGTTACCGCTTGTGGTGTGGACGGAGAGCCCTGGACGCCCCGTGCCAACGCCAATATCGGGATCGGCTCTGACGGGGTGCACACATCTGGCAGCGTTGGCGTGACCAACGGCACCGTGAGCATCTCTATTGGCGGTGGCTGTCGCTGGTATGGCTGCTAAGGGCTTAGCCCTTGAAAAAACATCCCTAATCAGGACATTCTGATCTGAAGCAAAGGCGGCGCCGTAACCGTTTTGCCGCTTACTTTTGGGGAATGGGAAAAACATGTCACCTTTGCATTGGGTATTTCTGGGATTGGCCATTTGGGGCGCGATCCATCCGATGATGTATTTTGGTCCTTGGATTGCCGAGAATGGATTGGATCTCCAAGCCATGGTCGCGCTTTGGAAGGCCAATGATGCAGTGACCGGCATTTATTGGGATCTGGTCATCTCTGCTATCACGCTCACGGTTTGGGTGCTGGTAGAGGTCTGGGTTCGGCGTAATTGGATCGCGCTTTTGGCGATTCCGGCGACCTGGATGATTGGTGTGAGCTGTGGCTTGCCGCTCTATTTGTTTCTGCGTGCGAAACCAGTGAAGTAAGTCTGCTTAGGAGCATTGATCGGCGCTGCGCCGCGGCGTATGAGGGAGGCCGAACGAGGCTAGCGGCACGCAGGAGACGGCACTATGGATCATTTTCTTTATCGCGACGGGGAGTTGTTTGCCGAAGACGTGCAGGTTAAGGAAATTGCCGCACAGGTGGGCACACCGTTCTACTGCTATTCCACCGCGACTCTTGAACGCCATTTCCGCCTGTTTGATGAGGCGCTTGAAGGTACCGATCATCTGGTGTGCTACGCCATGAAAGCGGCCTCCAATCAGGCGATTCTAAAGACACTGGCCGCGCTGGGCGCGGGTATGGATGTTGTGTCTGGTGGAGAGTATGCGCGTGCCAAGGCCGCGGGTGTGCCAGGCGACAAGATTGTGTTTTCCGGTGTGGGTAAAACTGAAGACGAGATCGAGCTCGCACTGACCGGTGGCATCCGCCAGTTCAACGTGGAGAGCGAGCCGGAAATGGCGGCAATTAGCGCCGTAGCAAGCCGTTTGGGTGTTGAAGCACCGATCACCATTCGGGTGAATCCGGATGTCGATGCAAAAACCCACGCCAAAATCGCAACCGGTAAATCTGAGAACAAGTTTGGCATCCCGATCAGCCGCGCCAAAGAGGTTTACGCACTAGCAGCGTCTTTGCCGGGGCTGAAGGTAATTGGCATTGATGTTCATATTGGCAGCCAGTTGACCCAGTTGGAGCCGTTTGAGGACGCCTACAAGAAGGTGGCTGAGCTGACCGAGCAGTTGAGGGCAGAGGGCCACGATATAAAGCGATTGGATTTAGGCGGTGGCCTTGGCATTCCTTATGAGCGTTCCAACTCTGCGCCGCCTTTGCCTGTGGAATACGGCGCAATGGTGAAGCGTGTGCTGGGCAGTCTGAATTGTGAGATCGAGATTGAGCCGGGCCGGTTGATTGCGGGCAACGCGGGCATCATGGTCTGCAAAGTCATCTACGTGAAATCTGGAGAGGACCGAGAGTTCTTGATTGTGGACGGGGCGATGAACGATCTGATCCGCCCGGCGATGTATGAGGCGCATCATGATATTGTGCCGGTCATAGAAGCCTCGCCGGGGCATGAGCCCGCGCAATATGATATCGTGGGGCCTGTCTGTGAATCTGGCGACACCTTTGCCAAAGGGCGCAATATGGTACAGCTCAACGACGGTGATCTGATCGCCTTCCGCAGCGCCGGTGCCTATGGCGCGGTCATGTCGAGTGAATACAACACGCGGCCCTTGATCCCCGAGGTTCTGGTGAAAGATGATCAATTTGCGGTTATCCGCCGACGTCCAAGCTATGAAGAGATGATAAACCGCGATAGCATCCCAGAGTGGCTGGACGAGACCAGCGACTAAGAGCCAACCGATAGGAGCGCCGTGACCCGTCAAACCCCTTCAGATGCAGCCCTGTTGCACCTTCGGTGGGTCATTGGCCTGACCCGGTTGGGTCTGTTTGCAGAATCATTCACACGTGCGTTTTGGCCGGTGTGGACCATCGGCTTTGTGGTCTTGGCCGCGTTAATGGTGGGCCTGCAAGATCATCTACCACTGGAAATGATCTGGATTTGCGGATTTTTGGCCGCGGCAGGGATGCTTGTGTTTCTGGTACGTGGTGCGCGACAATTGGTGCTTCCGTCCCGTGACATGGCGATTGCGCGGCTTGACGCGACGCTGCCGGGACGCCCGATTGCGGCGTTGCGGGATGCGCCGGCGGTCGGCAGAGACGATGCGGCGTCTCAGGCGCTTTGGGCGGCACATCTGAAGCGGATGGCGGCGCGTACCAAAGGCGCTAAAGCGGTGCAGCCGGATTTGCGGATTTCGCGGCTGGACCCCTTTGGGCTGCGTTACACGGCGATCCTGTTGTTGATGATTGCATTTGTGGGCGGATCGTTTTCCAATCTGGCGTCTGTGCGGGAGTTGGGGCCGGGGGGCGGCGCTGCCTTGGCCAGTGGACCAACTTGGGAAGGCTGGATCGAGCCGCCAAGCTACACCGGCAAACCTGCGCTCTATTTGAATGATCAGTCCGGCGGAAAATTGGTGTTGCCGGAGGGTAGCCGGGTTTTGCTGCGCCTTTATGGCGAGGTTGGCGCGCTGACCGTGGCGGAGACCGTGTCAGGTCGCGTCGGTGCAATCGAGAGCGCGGCGGAGCCGGAACAGAGCTTTGATTTGCGTCAGACCGGTGATCTGGAAATTTCCGGGCCGGGCGGGGCGGCGTGGCACATCGTGATGCAAGATGACCGCGCGCCTAAAGTGATTTTGAGCGGCCAGGTCGAGGCCTCAGGTCGTGGCGAGATGACCTTGCCGTTTCACGCGTCTGATGACTATGGCGTTGTCGCGGGCACAGCGATTGTGGAACTGGATCTTGACGGTGTGTCTCGGCAGTACGGATTGCGTGTCGATCCGGAGCCACGCGGAGCCGTGTTGGTAGAATTACCGTTGCCGATCTCTGGCGATCGGGCGTCATTTGAAGAAACCCTAATTGAGGACTTTTCCGAGCATCCTTGGGCGCATTTGCCGGTCAAAGTCACCTTAACTGTCGAGGATGACGCTGGCTTGGAAGGGCAAACCGGAGACTTGCGGTTTGAGATGCCTGCGCGGCGGTTCTTTGATCCGTTGGCGTCGGCAGTGATTGAAATGCGGCGTGATCTTTTGTGGTCTCGGGCGAATGGCAAGCGGGTGGCGCAGTTGATGCGGGCGGTGTCGCACCGGCCGGAAGATGGCGTGTTTCGGCGCGAGACGGATTACCTGCGGTTCCGGACTATTCTGCGGCGGTTGGAAGTCAACGTGACACACGGGCTGTCAGAAGAGAAACGCGATGAACTGGCCGAGGCGCTGTGGCAGTTGGCGCTTGATTTGGAAGACGGGGACCTTGGTAGCGCAGCCGAGCGATTGCGGCAGGCGCAGGAACGCTTGTCCGAAGCGATGAAAAATGGTGCCAGTGATGCGGAGATTGCGCGGCTGATGCAGGAGTTGCGCGAGGCCACTGAGGATTACATGCGCGAGTTGGCGCGGCGCCAGCAGCAGGATGGCGAAGAGGGCGAAGGCCAACAGAGTGCGGAGAACTCCATGCAGATGGATCAGAACGATCTGCAACGCATGATGGACCGCATTCAGGAGCTGATGGAGCAAGGCCGGATGGCGGAGGCGCAGCAGGCTCTGGAAGAGTTGCAGCGGCTGATGGAGAACATGCGTGTCACGCAGGGCCAAGGGCAACAGAACCAGGGTGAGCAGGCTATGGAGGGGTTGGCCGATACGTTGCGTAATCAACAAGGGCTCTCCGACGAGGCTTTCCGTGAGTTGCAGGAACAGTTCAACCCCGATGCCCAAAGTGGGCAATCACAAGAGAACCAAGGCTATAGCGGCGGTGAAGGGCGCGGTCAGTCGCATGACGGCACTGGCGGCGAAGGCCAAGGCGAAGGAGAAGGTGAAGGCGAGACCGGCCAATCCAATGGCGACCAGCAGGGACAACAGGGCGCGCTTGAAGATCGTCAGCGGGCCCTGCGTCAGGAGTTGAACCGCCAGATGCAAAATCTGCCGGGGCAGGGTACGCCTGAGGGTGATGCTGCACGTGAGGCGCTTGGCAATGCCGAAGGAGCCATGGAGGGTGCTGAGGAGGCACTGCGTGATGATGATTTGGCCACGGCAATTGACCGGCAGGCGGAGGCGATGGATGCGCTCAGAGATGGGTTACGCAATCTTGGAGAAGCCATGGCCCAGCAGCAACAGCAAGGCCAACAAGGCTCCGCTGAGGCGCAGGGCCAAGCTCAAGACCCGCTGGGACGCAGCCAGGGTAATCGCGGCGCAGCGGGCACCGATGAAGGGCTGTTGCAAGGCGAGGATGTCTATCGGCAGGCGCGCCGCCTGTTGGACGAAATTCGCCGCCGTGCTGGTGAAGCAGAGCGCTCCGAGTCTGAGCGAAACTATCTCGAACGCTTGCTGGAGCGGTTCTAAGCGCCGTGTAGGACAGCCGGTTAGGACTGTCCTGTCAGGGCGTTGAGCTTGAGAAACAGACCTGCAACTTTGTCATCCAGCCAGACGCGGACGCCGTTTGCGGATGCCATATAGCTGTCGATGTAGGGTGCGGCCTGCGGATAGCTTTGGCTGAGGCTGTCGTGAGAGCTGTAGACAAAAACAGCGGCGCCCGCGAGTAGGATCACCAGAGCAAACCCAAGCCGGAAACCTCGCGCACGATTAGCGCCGTTGCTGGTTTTCTGACCCAGATCAGGATTGCGCGGAGCGTCACCCGAGGTGCGCAAAGTAGAATTGATTTCCTCAATGTCCGGTAAGAGGTCACGACGGGTGTCTTTAGAACTGCGTACGGTTGCAGCCACAGCGGCCGCGGTTGCTGCATCGTCTTGCCCGCGAAGGCGGCGCAAACGGTTGGCGGATTCGTCGGCCTGGCGATTGGTCGCTGTTGAGCGATCTTCACCACGATCCAGACCCAGATCACCTTGGGTCTCAAGGCTTTCGGGTTGTTCCGCTGCCCGGGCGCGGGATTCGTATTCGACCTCTTCGCGCAATATGTCTTTCACCGAGGCATCCAAACCACGTGGTTTGGGCGCAGGTTCTGCTTCTGCCAAGGTGTCTTCCTCAGCAGCGGCCTCACTGGTGGCTTCCGTATCGTGGTCCGCCTTCTGGCCTGAAGTGGTTTCCAGAGATTCTTCGTAATCATCAGGTTCGGGATCTTCTCCAACCTCCACCTGTGCTTCGACTTCACGTTCGGGGGCGACGTCGGTCACTTCCTCAACGTGTTTTTCGGCACCTTCGTCTAAAGCTGAGCCGTCGTTGGAGTGCGAAGGTCCCGCTTCAGTCCAATTGTCCTCGGTTTCCAAGTCCCAGTCTTCACCACCGAGATCCAGATCATCTGGGTTTTCTTCGACCGCGTCTTCAAAGAAATCCTGGTTGTCCTCAGGTTCTGCTTCAATTGAGAGCTCTGGAGGTTCTATTTCTTCAAAAACCTCTTCCTCAGGCGTTTCCTGTGACGCGGCATCCGTTGAGGCTTCAGCAACGGCATCTTCAACAACATCCTCAACCGGTTCTTCCGCCTGCATGTCGGGATGAACCTGAAACCAAGTGTTGCCACAATTGGAACATTGCACGTCCCGCCCACCGGTTGGGATGATGTCGTCTGGCACCTCATATTGTGCCCCGCAATTTGGGCAAGTTAGCCGCATACTCGTCCCCTGCTGTCGAAGTTCTTGCTTTTATTCAGGAACCATATTCTGAAACATCGCTTGGCGAAAGTGCAAAGGCGGCGTGGAACAGATTGCAACCAAGGCGATGCTCGTGCACAACAATCGAGACAAATGAGGTCTCAGGTGATCGAACTAGACAATATTGCGTATAGCTACGGCGGCGGAGAGTTGCTGAGCGAGGTGTCCTTGAAGCTGGCACCCGGATCTTTCCATTTTCTGACCGGGCCGTCCGGGTCGGGGAAGACCACATTCTTAAAGCTTTGCTATGGTGCGTTGACGCCTACAGCCGGGCGGGTGCAGCTGTTCGGCAAGGATGTGCGTGAGATGGATCGGGACGATCACGCCATGACCCGGCGGCAGATTGGCGTGGTGCATCAGGATTGTCAGTTTCTAGATCACTTGCCGGTGCGCGAAAATGTGGCGTTGCCTTTGACAGTGGCAAGTCGCGACTCGTTGGAACAGCATTCCAATCTGAAAGAGTTGTTGACCTGGGTTGGGTTGGGGCATCGGGCCGGTGCATTGCCGCCGGAATTGTCGGGTGGAGAACGTCAGCGGGCAGCCTTGGCGCGCGCGGTGATCATGTCACCTGACGTTGTTCTGGCGGATGAGCCAACCGGAAACGT
>JAAENN010000178.1 GCA_024224295.1 Shimia sp.
ACCGTATTTTTGCGCAAATAGCGCATGATTCTAATTATTCGTGCAAATAGCGGCGGTTTCTAATCGCCAGCACAGTACCTTTCCAAGCAAATAAGCAGACGTTCGGCATATGGATGAGCATCCAGCAGATCAATGCGTTTGAGTTGTGATCCCACCAAAACAGCCTGACCGGGGATCGCAAGCAAGTCACGCACGATACGCTTGGGACCGAAGGCTTCGAACGGCGAACCAACAAGCGCCCGGTGATGAAAATCGGCCAGCAAGTTATGAGCCAAGTCCGTCAACAAGACCAGGGTTTGCTGAGCGGTGAACCGTCGTTTGCGACGTGCCGCCAGAGATAAGCCACTCTTGTCGTTGCGGAATTGCTCAACTTCCGCGCCGCCGCGTTGGTCATAGGCGGACATCATGGCACCCTTGGAAGGTAGGGTCAAGGTCGTGACGTAATAACTATGCACGAATGCGTCGGCCTTCAAGCGCCGTTTAACCCACACATGCACCGGTCGCCCAAAATCAACGGGTGAAGGGACTGCGCCGAGCCAGGCATCGCCATAGCGATCCCACCGTGCAACCTGTTGAGCCAGGGCCTGGGCACGGCGATTGGACGTGCCTTTAGCGATGACGTGATACTGTCGATCCAGCAACCACCGGAGCTGTTCATCGCTGCCCGCACCGCCATCCAGTCGCCAAACGACCCGTTTGCGGCGCGCAGGCGCTAACTCTAATACAGTTTCGGTGGCGAGCACGGCAGGCTGCAAGCAGCGGACGGTGTGCCGGTTGCCGGGAAATACGTCAGACCACAGCGTTTCGCGGTAGTTCACCGCACTCACGCGGGCTAATTGGCGTCCGGTGGTGTTTTTTTGCCGCTGAAGTAGCCTTTGGTGCTGGCCTCCGCACGTGGACTACACGGCAAGCCCGTCAGGTCAAAGTCCAACCACAGGAACCCGCGCCAATCATGCTTCAGTGTTTGACTGTGTGACCGCCAGATGGTGGTTACAGCGACGCGCAATTGGTCAATGTTCATTTGAGTTAGCTTATCCAGCGTGCGCATCAGCATGGATTGGTCGGTGAACTGGTCCAGGCCCCACACGCGGGCCAGGGCCACATCCGGCTTGAGACAGGTATTGACTTCAGACACCGTCGCGCACCCGGCCAGGATGCTCAACCCGACTTGTTGGAGCTTGCTGGCAGGCGAATAGGTCACTGTTTTCATGCCGACGTCAACGCTTTCGAGCGGTTGCAAGGTTTTGTGCTGTTGGTAATGTGCTGCGAGCGCCACCAATGGTGCGTGCTGGGTGTTGACTACCCGTTCCGTTGTCCCCTTCAGCAAACCAAACTCGATCGTCATCACAAAACTCCTTGCTCGCTAACTCAAATGCAGTTTTGCGATGATACCGATCTTAGGCTTCGGGTACGGTCAAAACCCGATTAGAAACTTGGTCTATTTGCAGGAAACAATAGAAATCCTCTCTATTTGCGCAAAATCAAGGTGTCAGGTTAAGGTTTGCTAAGCGTTGTGCGGGGGCCATTCACAGCGGCTCGGATTCTGATAAACTGCGGGCATGAAAACCTTGCGCCGCCTCATCCATTCGCGCCGCGCCGTTCTCTGGCTGCTCGTGCTTGCCATACTGTTGCTGCTCGCCAGCCCTTTCCTGCTGCGCCTGTATACCGCGCTGCGCTATCGGGACCTGACCTATGGCGTCGACAAGGTGCCCGCTCGCCCGGTCGCGATCATCTTTGGCGCGCGCGTCATGCCCAGCGGCCGTTTGAGCACCATGCTGCGGGATCGCGTGGCGACGGGCGCCGATCTCTATCAGGCCG
>JAAENN010000179.1 GCA_024224295.1 Shimia sp.
CGGACTGAGGGGGGAGCGACCAGCACTCGCCGCGGGTTGCATCAATGGCTGCTATGCGCAGATTGCGACCTTTGCAAAGTGTAGGCGGGTTACCGAAAGCGGACCTTCAAGCCGAGTGCAGCGAGAGGCAGGTCAGAGCCCTTAGTTCCAGATGCTGCTGCTTGCACAGACAGCCGCGAAGCTCCTATTGCTGACATTGGCCATGGTAAGCGCGGCTCAAACCGGACGTTGAAACACGGGAACGGGTTAGTCTTGCCCCTCTAATTGTGCAGCAAGTCCTTTGATAAGCACTTCACCGCATCAATAAACGCCAACACTTCCTTGGCGTTTCCAGCGGTTCGATAGGAAATAAAAAGCTCAATTTCGGGCACACTTTCGCGATAGGGAATAAATTTCAACCCCAAAGGCGACAGTGAATGTACCCAAGCTGGCACTAGAGCGATACCAATGCCGTGTGCAACCAACTGCAGCATTGTAGACTTGTCGATGACCTCGCAGACAATATCAGGCTGCCATCCGCGCTTTCGAAAACTGCCCCACAACATTTCATGGAGTATCGGCCTCGCCCGTTTGGGAAAGCCGATAAGCGGAGAGTTTTGGATATCTGCGACAGAAATTTCTTTCCTCTTCGCAAGCGCATCATCTTCTGCAACCACAACAACTGCGGACTGGCGGTGCAAAAGGTCAGAAGACAAAAACTCGTCTTCGGGTGGTTTGCGCACAAAGGCAACGTCCGTCCTGTGATTGACCAATTCCTGCGTGTGGTAGTCAGAAGACGATATCTCAAGGAGTTCTATGTGAACGTCGGGGTATTGCTTGCGAAACTCAATAAGCGCTGGCGGGAACAACAAGGAAAGTGCCTCATCAACGCCGCTTACGCGCAATGACTTCAGACCACTGTCGGCGACATGGCGGACTTTTGAGACAGACTTTTCGATGTCCGCAAGAATGCGTTGCGCGTCTTTGAGAAATTCTGAACCAGCTTGAGTCAAACTAACCTGACGCGTGGTCCGGAAAAACAAGGGAAACCCAAGTTCGTGCTCAAGCGAAGAAATCCTTTCGGACAGCGCCGGTTGGCTCAGGCCAAGGCGCTCTCCAGCTTTACGAAAGTGGAGTTCTTCGGCAACCGCCACAAAACATTGAAGTTGTCTGAGCTCCACTCTGGCTCCTATTGAATGACGTTAACCCGCATTTTCTCGGTTAGTTTAGTTTCATATGCTCGAATGGATTGTGCAAGCTTTAGGGAATCCAGCGTGTCGTCCCGGCCTTCCAGCAGGGCTGCGCGCGTTGCGTCATCCATGTCGAAGAGATGATGCTGAGATCCTACGGTTATTTGTCTATTGGTGATGTCGATGGTGCAATCTCCTGCCTCAGGATCGCGCGCAATCCGCAAGAGGTCATCACGCACTCTTGTGCTGACAATCGGCAGTGCCAGACCGTTTTTACGGGCGTTGTCGTAAAAGATCCCCGCAAAACCCGTACCGATAACTCCTCTGATACCAAGCTGCATCAAGCCCCAAACCGCATGCTCGCGGCTGGAACCACAGCCAAAGTTGTCCCCCACAACCAAGATGGATGCTTCTGTCCATGGCGGCTGGTTCAACACGAATTCTGGGCGCTTGTTGTTTTCTTCATCGAACCGCAAGTCAGCCAGTGTGCCGTCGGCAAGACCCTCGCGGGTGATGGTGATCAGGAACCGTTTTGGCATGATGACATCGGTATCGACGTTTGGTTGCGGGAATGCCGCCATCAATCCGTTAACTTGATCTGGCATTATTCTGTTCCTTCATTCTGAAATTCGCGGACATCTGCAAGTCGGCCTTTAACCGCTGCCGCAGCCACCATCGCTGGACTCATCAGGTGCGTGCGTGCGCCCCGGCCCTGACGGCCTTCAAAATTGCGGTTTGTGGAAGAGGCAATGCGTTCTCCATCCATCGCGATGTCATCATTCATGGCAAGGCACATCGAGCAGCCGCTTTCCGGACGCCAGTCAAAGCCTGCATCGATGAAGACTTTGTCGATCCCTTCGTTTTCAGCCTGTAGGCGGGTGTAAGTTGAGCCCGGCACGACGATCGCGTTCACGCCAGCCGCCACTTTGTTGCCCTTCAGAACCGCAGCTGCAGCGCGTAGGTCTTCGATCCGGCTGTTGGTGCAAGAGCCGATAAAGGCGCTGTCGATGGTGATATCTTGCACAGATTGCCCCGCTGCGAGCCCCATGTAATCCAGCGCGCGCTCCAGCGCGGCCTTGGCTTTCGGAGTTGCTGTATCACCTGCCGTTGGAACAAGCCCGTCAATCGGAACGGACTGGTCCGGGCTGGTGCCCCAACTAACGAGAGGCGCAATCTCTGCCGCAGTAATATCAAAGGTCTGATCGTGCGCAGCCCCTTCATCAGACCGCCATTCGGTGCCACCAAAGTCGATGGTTCCGCTATGCGCGCGGCCTTGGACCTTTGCCATGGATTTTTCGTCAGCAGCAATCAAAGCGGCGCGCGCACCGAGCTCAACGGCCATGTTGCAGATGGTCATTCGGCCAGACATGTCCTGATCGCGAATGGCTGAGCCTGCAAACTCCACCGCATAGCCATTTGCGCCGCCGGCACCGACAACCTGCACAACCTTCATGATGATGTCTTTGGCTGTGACGCCAGGCGCCAAGTCACCTTCGACATTCACCAGCATGGTTTTAAGGCGTTTGTAGCGCAGGGTTTGTGTTGCCAGCACGTGTTCGACCTCAGACGTACCAATGCCAAACCCCAAGGCACCATACGCTCCGTAAGTCGTTGTGTGACTATCACCGCAGGCAATCAACATGCCCGGCGCCACAAGACCCTGCTCCGGGACAACAACGTGTTCGATCCCCTGGCGCGGATCGCCCAGGCCATAAAACGCAATGTTGTGCCTTTTGCAGTTGTTCTCGAGGTTATCGATCAGAAGTTTCGAGGCCTCGTCATGCGGGTCGCGTTGGCGAGTGGCATTTACGTGATCCACAACGGACAGATGTGCTTCTGGCCGCCAGACCTTCAACCCTTTCTGATCCAAGCCGGAAAAGGCTTGGGGGCTCGTGTATTCGTTCATGATATGGAAATCGACATAAACCAGCATGTCGCCATCTGGCAAGTCGCACACCATATGCGCGTCGACCAATTTATCATAAAGCGTTTTGCTCATTCTGCAGCATCCTTTGTTTTGCTATCGCTAAGGAAGAACCCGCGCATGCGTTCGGCGATCTCCGCCGGAATTTCCTCAGCCATGTAATGAGTGGCATCCACCGCCTCGCCCCGCACATTTGCCGCGCGCTTGCGCCAAAGTGTGAGGGCATCAAAGCAGGCCTCAATCGCGCCCCGCTTTGCCCAGAGGACTTGAAGCGGCTGTTGCAATTTCTGACCTTGATCAGCGTTGTCATGTTCGATGTCGATTGTCGCCGCCGCGCGATAATCTTCGCAGGTAGCGTGTATTGCTTCGGGGCTATCGAAGGTCGTCAGATACTCGTCGAGAGCTTCAGCCAAAAACGGGTTTTCCCCTTTGGCTTGATTAAAACATTTGAGTTTCCAGAAGCTCGAAGGGTTTTCGCTAATGATTTGCTCGGGAATTGGATGTTTCTGAATCAGAAAATACCAGTGCCAATATGCCTTTGCGAAACTGGATCCCGCCTCAGCATACATTTCTCGCGTCGGCGCAATGTCCAAGAGGGTCATCGCCAGCACATGATCCGCGTGATCGAGACCAAGACGATGGGCAACGCGCGCGCCTCGGTCATGTGCACCGACAAAGAATGTGTCATGCCCAAGGGCCCGCATAACGCCCAACATGTCTTTGGCCATTTCGCGTTTGGAATACGTCAGGTGTTCGGGATCAGAAGCGGGCTTTGACGACTTTCCATATCCACGCAAATCTGGGCAAACGACATGAAATTGTTCAGCGAGTATTGTCGCAACCGCGTGCCACATCGCAGAGGTTTGAGGGTAGCCATGTATCAGCAGAAGAGCGGGTTTTGATCCATTGTTCCGACTTTGGCGCAGAAAAATTGTTTGGTCGCCGATGCTCAAATTCAGTTCATCAAAATTTTCAAACACAATGAGCCATCCTTTAGCAATGCTGTCGCTTCTCATAATGTTAGCGGATTTATTGGCTGTTATTATTCGGAATTAGTGATCAATAATGACGAACACTGAATCCTCATTCGGTATGCAATCTTTCCTGTGATGCCGAGCCCGCCTTTGGGCATCGGCTGTTACTCAAAGGGAGGATTTGAGAATGAAACTTACGAAGCTCACTTGCCTGGCACTGGCGATGACATTCAGTGCGGGCGCTGCATTCGCAGCCTGTGATCCAGGTGAAACGGTCATCAAATTCAGTCACGTCACCAACACTGATAAACACCCAAAGGGCATTGCAGCTTCTCTGCTGGAAAAACGCATTAACGAAGAGATGGACGGCAAGGCTTGTATGGAAGTTTTCCCCAATTCCACTCTCTACAATGACGACAAGGTACTGGAAGCGCTGCTGCAAGGCGACGTTCACCTGGCGGCGCCATCCCTGTCCAAATTCGAAAAGTTCACCAAAAAATTCCGCATCTTCGATCTGCCATTCCTGTTTAAGAACATCGACGCAGTTGACGCATTCCAGACCTCTGATGCTGGTCAAAAACTGTTGGATTCCATGCAGCGCCGCGGCATTCAAGGCCTCGCGTTCTGGCACAACGGCATGAAGCAGATGTCTGCAAATGTGCCTCTGGTCACCCCTGCAGATGCTGAGGGGCTTAAATTCCGTGTGATGTCATCTGACGTTCTGGTTGCCCAGATGGAAGCCATTGGCGGCACCCCACAAAAAATGGCGTTTTCCGAAGTTTATGGTGCGTTGCAACAGGGTGTTGTCGATGGGCAAGAAAACGTTTGGTCCAACATCTACGGCAAAAAGTTCTTTGAAGTTCAGGACGGCATCACAGAAACCAACCACGGTATTCTGGACTACTTGGTTGTGACGTCTGTTGATTGGCTGGACAGCCTCGACGCCGATGTACGCGACCAGTTCCTGACCATTCTGAAAGAGATCACCGACACTCGGAATTCGGAATCCTACGCGGTGAACCAAAAGAACCGCCAGGCGATCATTGATGCCGGTGGCGAAATCCGCACGTTGACGGACGAAGAACGCCAAGCTTGGGTCGTTGCAATGCAGCCGGTCTGGGAACAGTTCTCGAGCGACATCGGTCAAGACGCGATCGATGCGGCCATTCAGATCAATTCCGCCTTTTAAACCAAACCTTTGGTTGGGCGCGACATGTGCCCAACCAACACGTGATCTCGTTCAGGGAGGATCAGATCAATGGCAACACACGTGTCCCTCATGGACCAAATAGAAGAAAAGCTGATCGCGTTGATCCTCGGGCTGATGACAGCCCTGACCTTCGCGAATGTTATTGCCCGCTATGCCTTTAACTCAAACATCCTTTGGGCCCTCGAAATGACGGTCTTTTTGTTCGCTTGGCTGGTGCTTTTGGGCGCGGCTTATGCGGTTAAAAAAGGCACCCATCTGGGTGTGGACCTTGTCGTAAACATGCTCGACCGTGGTGCGCGCAGATTGATGGCGCTTGTCGCGGTTGGCGTTTGCGTCGCCTTTGCATTCCTCATGATGAAGGGATCTTGGGACTATTGGGCAAATTTTGCAAACCTTCCAGCCACCGAGGGTCGTTGGTTCCCGCTCGGTTTTGAGGACAACTTTCGCGAAAAGGGTTGGTACGAAACCAATGACACTCCGATGCCGGCCATTCTTGCATGGATGAAAGACGTATTTAACGAAGGTGAGGCCTATGAAAAAATCCCTCGCTTCCTGCCGTATTTCGTTCTGCCGCTATCCGGCGCACTGATCCTTCTGCGCTTTGTTCAATCCACAATTGCCATTTTCAACGGCACGATGGATCGCCTTGTGGCCAGCCATGAAGTCGAAGACGAGCTCGCTGAGCTTGAAGCCAAGAATGCGGAGGCAAAATAATGGAAGTCGTACTTCTCTTTGCAATGGTCATCGGTTTCTTGATGATCGGAGTTCCGATTGCCGTATCGCTCGGCATGTCGTCTGTGTTGTTTCTATTGTGGTTCTCCGACAGCTCCCTGGCCTCGGTCGCGCAGACGCTTTTCGCAGCCTTTGAGGGCCACTTTACTCTGCTCGCCATCCCGTTTTTCATTCTGGCGTCGTCCTTTATGACAACGGGTGGCGTGGCGCGGCGGATCATCCGTTTTTCGATTGCTTGCGTCGGCCATTTCCCCGGCGGTCTGGCGATTGCCGGCGTTTTTGCCTGCATGCTGTTTGCAGCTTTGTCAGGCTCTAGCCCAGCGACTGTTGTTGCCATTGGTACCATTGTCATCGCCGGTATGCGTGAAGTTGGCTATTCCAAGGAATTCGCGGCAGGTGTCATCTGTAACGCAGGCACCCTGGGCATTCTGATCCCACCGTCCATCGTGATGGTTGTCTACGCGGCTTCAGTTGAGGTTTCCGTCGGTCGGATGTTCCTTGCCGGCGTTATTCCCGGACTGTTGGCGGGTGTGATGCTGATGGTCACGATCTATGTCATCGCCAAGGTGAAAAACCTGCCGAAAGGTGAATGGAAAGGCTGGGGCGAAGTGTTTGCAGCCGGTCGCGAAGCCGGTTGGGGTCTCTTTCTGATCGTGATTATCCTGGGCGGCATCTACGGCGGTATCTTCACACCAACAGAAGCGGCAGCAGTCGCAGCTGTTTACGCCTTCTTCATCGCGACCTTCATCTATAAGGACATGGGCCCTCTGGCAGCACCGCGCGCCAAAAGCCTATCTGCTGCCGCTATGGTCGAAGATGCACCTTTGGGAGATCCAACACCTCTGCGCAGAAAACCCTGGACTTTGGTCACGGCCATTGTTCATCCAGACACGCAGAGAACCTTGTTTGACGCGGGTAAATTGACCGTGACCCTGTTGTTTGTGATCGCGAACGCCCTGATCCTCAAACATGTTTTGACCGACGAACAAATCCCTCAGCACATCGCAAATGCGATGCTGTCTGCAGGCTTTGGCCCGGTGATGTTCCTGATCGTGGTCAATATCATCCTGCTAATCGGCGGCCAGTTCATGGAACCATCGGGCTTGCTGGTGATTGTTGCCCCGCTGGTGTTCCCAATTGCCATCGAACTGGGCATCGACCCCATTCATCTGGGTATCATCATGGTGGTCAACATGGAGATCGGGATGATCACCCCTCCGGTTGGTCTGAACCTCTTTGTGACTTCAGGTGTCGCCGGTATGCCGATGATGAGCGTCGTCCGTGCGGCTCTCCCGTTCCTCGCTGTACTGTTCGTCTTCTTGATCATCGTGACCTATGTTCCCTTCCTGTCAACGTATCTCCCGAATACGTTCATGGGGCCAGAGATCATCACCCAATAACAACGTGAACGCCGGCCTTTTGGCCGGCGTCTTCAATTCGACAGGGCTAAATGCATTTTAACGCAGGCATTTTATCCTCCCTAGCGAAAGTCTGCTTGCCGCCATTGGTGTTTTTCGTAGCAGTAGCCAAGTGCGAAAAGCGGCTGTTCGAATTCGGAGGGGCAACGGCAGGATTGTCCGCTCAGCAGCCATGCGAAAGCCTCTTCGTGGATGTCCGCTTTTGCACCATGAAG
>JAAENN010000180.1 GCA_024224295.1 Shimia sp.
CGCATAACCGCCGCTGATGCTGATACATTGGCCGGTTACATAGGATGTTGCATCCGAGGCAAGAAACATCACCATCGGCACAATATCGTTGGGCACGCCGTAGCGTCGCAAAGGATAGCGCCGAACGACTTTTTCCAGTACCTCTTCGTTACAGAATATTTTCGCCTGCGGGCTTTCTGCATGCCAAAGGCTGTTATCGCCCGCATCCTGTGGACTCTCCGGCAGGGTAAGGCCCGGGCAGATAACGTTGACGTTTAACTTGTAGCGCCCAAACTCGCGCGCCAGGGCTTTGCTCAGGGTGATTACTCCTCCCTTGCAGGCGCCATAAACCGCTTCATTGTATTCACCGACACGTCCGGCATCGGAGCCGATGGTGATAATCTTGCCGTAGTTCCTTGAAATCATCGATGGCGCCGCCGAGCGGATACAGTTGATCGGCCCCCACAGGTTGATTGCTATTTCGCGCTCGAAATCCGAGTAGGGTTTATCGATAAACTGGGCATTGGCGGTCCAGCCGGCGTTGTTTACGAGAATGTCAATCTGGCCGAAGTGATCCAGCGCCTCCTGGGTCATGTTCTCCACGGCTTCCCGATCCCCAACATCTGTTTTGATGAACAGGGCCGCGTCGGGCCTGGAATCACACAACTCCCGGGCCACCCGCTGTCCCTGTTTTTCGTCAACATCGGCAATAACTACATTCGCACCCTCGGCAACAAAGCCTTCGCTGATGGCTTTGCCAATGTTTGATGCCCCGCCCGTAACAATGGCAGTCTTGCCCTGCAGTCCCAAGTCCATCGCTGATTAACCTCGCTTGTAAATCCTAAGATATCTCGCGGAAGGAGCACGAGCCCCGCCGTTCACTTCTTTTTTTGAAACTGCTCCAGTCGCTGCTTGATTTCATCTGCCGCATCTTCCCGGTTGCGCGCAAAATAGATTTCCTCGAGCCACAACGCATCTGCCGCGGGCATGTCATAACCCAGCATGGCAACTTCTTTTACCAGGCGCACGGCCGACTTGCCGTTGGCGCAGATTGCGTCAGCAATCTTCAACGCCTCGTCGAGGAAGTCCTCGTCCGCGACCACGTGTGGCACCAGGCGCAAACGCAGCGCTTCTTCGGCTGAAACCGGATCTCCGGTCAGCATCATCAGCATGGCATCGCCAAGACCAATCA
>JAAENN010000181.1 GCA_024224295.1 Shimia sp.
AACGGCTGGGCGCTGGCCTTCCGACGGCTGGGCGCTGGCCTTCCGAAAGTATAGCGATGACTATGTGCGAGCTGAGAAGGCGGCCAAGGCCCGCAGGGAAGGCATGTGGAAGGGCGCCTTCCTTGAGCCGTGGGATTGGCGCACAATGTGCCGAGGCCAGCGGAGGGGGGCAAGGTGTTTTCGAGGGTTGGGTTTGTTGTAGGGAATAGGGAAAAACGGCGATGGACGGAGCACTCCGATTCGTATTGGCGTTGCACTGCTGTCCAAAACATTGAGCGTCGGCTGATTTTCTCGAGAGATTACAAGGTGCAGGCTGCCGTGGCGACGGGTTTCCGAGTTGAGGTCCCTCTTTTGGTTGGGATGGCCGGCTGTCCAAAACCCGGCAGGGAGAGCGTCAACTGGGCGGGTTCCGGAACTTCAGGCGGGGTGTCGAAGGGATCGTCGATCCACGCCCCGAGATCGCGGTAGGTGAACAGGTTCATGCGCAGCATGGCGGCCAGATTGGACAGCGACCAGCTGGCCTTGGACAGGTGGTGCAACCACTTCAGCAGCAGCATGGCGATCAGGGCTGTCCAAATCTGGATGCGCAAGGCGTTCTCCGTGGTGCCGACGAAGGTCTTGACCTTGAGGTTCTGCTTCAGCGCTTTGAAAAACAGCTCGATCTGCCAGCGGTCCTTGTAGATGGCGGCGATGGTCGTGGCGCCGAAGCCGAGATGATTGGTCAGCAGGACAATCTCGCGTTCCCTTTCGGCGTCCCAGACGACGACGCGGCGCAAGGGGTGAGGACACTTGGCGACTGCCTCGGCTCCGCTCAGGCGGATGATCTGGTCGCGGAGGATGTTCCGCTTCTTTGGAACGTCCCGCTCCTCGACGACCTCGTAGACGGTGTTCTCCTTCATGCGGGTGACGAAGAAGACGCCCTCGTCGGTCCACTTGGCGAACAGGCGGAAGTCGTTGTAGGCCCGGTCCATGGCGACGATGGAACCAGGCGTCAGCTTGATCATCCTGGCGGCCTTGACATCGTGGCGCCTGGCCTTGGTGATCAGCACGAACGACGGCATGTAGTCGTCGTGGTCGAGCATGACATGGACCTTGACGCCACCCTTGGCACGGCGGAAGTCGGCCCAGGGGAAAAGGCTCAGGCACAGCGAGATGGTGGTTGAATCGAGTGACTGCAGCTTGTTCTTGAAGCGAAACCGGGCTTTGCGTGCGCCCAGGCTTCCCTGCCCCCGGAACCGGTCCAGGGCAGCCCAAAACAGGCTCTCGTAAAGTGCCGCGGGACGGTGCTCGTTGGCGTAGGACAGGGTCGATCTCTTGGGCGCCTTGCCGACCCCGAGGTGGGTGAGCTTGCCCAGGCAACAGGACAGCCCGCCGCAGATCTCGCGCAGACTATCCGCCCGCGCCAAGTGGCAGAACAGCATCGCCACAAACTGGTCCCAGCAAGTAAACCCCTTGGCATGCCGTTCGGCCCGGTGCTCCTTGACCAGGGCGGCGAACTCCGTGCGCGGAAAGTGGCGAAGAAGTTGACTGAACAGGCTGGCGACGGTAGCCATTCCATGGCCCTCCTTCTTGGTGGTCGTTGCAACACGAGGCTTCAGCAACCCGTCATTGCCACGATTCGAGGGAGGGCGTCTTCATCCCAGACCTATTTTGGACAAGAGTGAAAGGGATCAATGAAAGGCAAGCTCAAACGCGCCGGATGGGATAACGCTTTCCTCGCCCAACTCCTTACCCAGTTCGCC
>JAAENN010000182.1 GCA_024224295.1 Shimia sp.
ATGGAGGAAACACTACAACACCAAACGACCGCATAGTGCTCTGGGCTACCGCCCGCCGGCGCCGGAAACCGTCGTCCCGATGGACCAGAGGCCAATCATGCACTAACAATCAAACTGGACCACTTGGGTGGGGCTGATCACGCCCGGCAGAGATCGATGCTGTTGCCGGAGTGTTTTTCAAAAAGCTGGGATGTAGTTTCATGAGCTGCAGAGGCGTATTCCCAAAGCTGTTGCACTGAAGCGATAGTAATGGCGCGCATCATTACATGCACTTGCATGTCAGAGAGACTAAGGCTACGAGCCGGGATATCTCAGCCAGACTTTCTGAAAGACAGCCAGAGCATCACACCAACAAGGAGAAGGTGAGCTCATGACTGTTTCACCAATTGGCAGCCGCGCGCGGCTGCTGGGCAGCTGTTTTGCCGCAGCATTACCAGCAACGATTGCAACAGCTGAAGATCTAGAGGATTCGTATTACACGCTTGATACGATAACGATTGAACAACAAGATGAGCAGAACGGCGAAGCCGATCGCGGCGCGTCGGTTTATGTTGCTGATGCGGAGCTTGAGCGCGCGCGGACCGGCGACATGAAAGACGTGTTTGCCGGCATTGCAAACGTGTCTGTCGGCGGGGCTATTCCAATTGCTCAGAAGATCTTCGTTAACGGCGTAGACATGCTAAACTTGGTTGTGTCTGTGGACGGTGTTTTGCAAAATAACCGTGGCTTCCACCACGTCAGCGCCAATGTTTTTGACCCCGGCTTCTTGAAATTTGTGCGTGTAGATCCTGGTGTCGCAGCTGCGGACACCGGTCCAAACGCCGTTGCTGGTGCTGTGATTATGGAAACAGTCGATGCCAGTGATGTCGTAGCAGACGGCGAAACTTTTGGCGGAAATGTGCGGTTGAACTATGCGGATAACGGCAAAACACTCAACGCGTCTACTACGCTTGCTGGAGTAGCCGATGGGTTTGAGTATCTAATCTATGGTCGCAGTGTCACCGGCGACAACTATGAAGATGGCAGCGGTGTTGAATCCAGCGGGACTGCAGCAAACATGCAGTCCGGTCTGCTGAAACTTGCCTACGAGAGCGAAACTGGCCACCGCTTTGAGTTGTCTGGACAAGCTTTGCGAGACGATGAGCTCCGCAATGCGCGTGCGAACTTCGGCAATGGTTGGCCCTTGGTCAACTATGATAGTGAGCGTAACACCTATGCGTTTAACTATAGCCAAACAAACGCGACGGGCATGTGGGATCCGGAGGTGGTGCTTGGCTATTCACAAAGCTATCTGCATGCGCCGGTCACCCCTGGCTATAATAGCCACAATGATACGAACACATTGTCCGGGAAGTTCCAAAACACGTTCAATCTATCGGAAACCAACACCATCGTCGCTGGTCTCGATTTCTATGACCGGACGGGACACTATTACGATGACAATAGGTCGATCAAAGAAAACGCCAAAAACATCGGTGTTTTTGCGCAAGCACGGTTTGAGCCAGGCGAGCGTTGGAAAATTTCGACAGGTCTGCGGGCAGATTTCCAGTCTCTTAAGGGAACGGATGGATCTAAGAATGACTATTCTGGTCTAAGCGGCAATTTTTCTGCGATTTATGATCTGACAGATCAGTTGGCACTGCGCGGCGGCTACTCTAACGTGTTTGGCGGAGTACCTATCGAGGATGCTTATGTCTTTGACCCTAGTTGGGATTATGCCTCGCTCAGCGCGACACGTTCACAAAACATCAACTTGGGTCTGGACTGGACGTCTGGTAATTTTCAGGCCGGTGGCGAAGTCTTTCAAACCGACGTAAAAAATGCGCGGGAAGCCGCAGGCAACTTTGATTTCGCAACCGAAGGTCTAAACTTGTACGCGTCGTATGTTTGGGGGCTGGGATCTGCGCGGTTCACATACTCTGATACAGAAGCTACACGTGATGGCCGTTTGATGCACTCCGGTGACATTGTCGACTACGGTGCGCCGCTTGGAAAAATCATGGCCTTTGAAGTCATGCACCGAATTCCTCAAGCAAATGACCTTATCGTCGGCGGTAGCCTGGATGTCGCTCTTGACTACAATCCGACCTACGATTCCGCGCGTCCTTGGCCAACCCAAGGCTTGGAAGGCTATGAGGTTCTTAACTTGTTTGCAGAGTATACACCGCCATCGCTTCCCAACCTGACATTTAGGGGGGAGGTTTTGAATGTGTTTGACAAAGATTATTCAGACCGTGCGAGCTACGGCGGTGACTTCCCTGGCTTCACGCCGATTAAGGAACCTGGGCGCACACTTGTTCTTACAGCAGTTGCGCGTTTCTAATAGTTGATCTGGACGAGAAGGGCCCCGGCAGCATGAGATGCGCCGGGGCTTTTCTATTTCACGGCGGACTATGGCAATAAGCGTAGTAGGAAACGGGCTAAATCGTAGGCCTCATCCGTGTTCAAAAGTGGTCCCATTTCGGCTTTCAGGGTGTTAAGATACAAAGGCCAGACAATTTCCAAGCGTCTGGTGCCTTCTGTTGTCAAAAAAAGCACCTGTTTTCGGCGGCCGTCCGAAATATGTTCCCGTCGCAGCAAGTTCGCTTTCTCCATGCGTGAGACATGTCTGGAAAGACCGTATTGCGGTAGCAGAAGTTTAGGTTCCAACTCCCCCATCAGCTTGCCGGTTGGTCCGGCTTGGTCGATCTCGAACAAAATCTCATACCAAACGGGATCACCCAAGCCTTCATCTTTCAACGCCTGTGAGAACTTCAGTATAAACTTGCGTTGGTTTTTGAGAATGTAGAACCAAACTCGACTGTAGGCTATATTCGGATCATCATCGCCGAAGTAGGCGGCATTCGGAGACTTAGTGTCGGAAGAAGTTTTTTCACTCATTACAGTACATTGGTCGTGGAGAGTATATGTCGCAAGTTGGCTCAGACGGTCCAGTCCATGTTTTTGAAGTCTTCACGGAATGCGAACCTTTCCAGATGCACGTCGATGACGTGTTTGACCTGTATGAGGTCTTCTGTGTGACTGACCTTAACCTCTACGCATAGCTGCTCAGAATTGGCCAACATGGCGGCGCTGCCCATTGGAAAAGTGCAGTGTCCTTTGGTGTCGTCGTAGGCCACGTCAATTTTGTGGGCGAAGTGTTTACACATTTGCGTAAGGTATTTGGATGCATGTCTTGTGGAAAAGGTGCCAGTGGCCGTCAGCATCGGTCAGGTTCCTGAGTAAAACAATTTGTTACTCTGGACTCGCGCAAATTGAACGGATAATCAAGCTGCAATCGCGTTAAGCCAGATAAATAGCCAGACGCCGTAAACTGGAGAAGTCCATTGTTTAAGCGTATTTTTTGCGCGCTGGCTCTGAGCGTAACCTCGATATATGCGGCCGAAGTCGACACCTACACCGGGAAGTCCGCCGTAAATGAAAACCCGGGTAAAGTTGCCGTCTTGGATATTGCTGCGATTGACACATTGGCGGCACTTGAGGTGCCACTCGCGGGTGTTCCAGAAAATGTCTATGTTGATTACTTGCTCGAGGCGACCAAGGGCGCTGCTACCATTGGCAACCTTTTTGAGCCGGACTTTGAAGCAATCAACGCATTGTCCCCAGATCTGGTTGTTGTTGGCGGGCGCTCGTCCAAACAATTTAAAGCGATGTCTGAAATGGCGCCCACCATCGACATGACAATCTGGGAAGACACTGTTGGTCAGGGTTTGGACCGGTTGGCTGCTTACGGCACGATCTTTGATAAAGAAGCTGAAGCTGACGCTTTGAAAGCAGCGTTTATGGATAAGCTGGCCCACACAAAGGCCGCGCTTGATGGTAAAGGCACTGCGCTTATCGTTTTGACAAATGGTCCTAAGATCTCTGCCTATGGCGCTGGCGGTCGTTTCGACTGGCTACACACCAAACTTGGCCTGGAGGAAGCGGTAAAAGACGTTGAGCATACGGCGCATGGCGAAGCGATTTCGTTCGAGTTCATCAAGGATGCCAACCCTGACATCTTAATTGTGATCGACCGTTTGGCGGCAATTGGCCGTCCAGGTGAGAGCGCACAGACCACGTTGGATAACCCTCTGGTGGCAGAAACCACAGCGTGGAAAAACGGAGATGTTGTGTATCTGAACGCTGCGGACATCTACATTGCCGGTGGTGGCATTCAGTCTATGTCCCGCACTCTGGACGCGTTCCTGAGTGCCTTCACATCGGGCTAACGCCAAATGCGTCGACACTCCGCGGCATTTTTGTTGGCGGCTGGAACCTTGGTTCTGGCCGCCATTTCCTTGTTTTTTGGGGTCATTTCCCTGCGACCTAGCGAGATCTTTTCCAACAGCGAAGCTTTTGGTTTGATGGTGGACAGCCGCCTGCCACGGACTTTGGCCACCTTAATTGCAGGCGCCGCCTTGGCTGCGTGCGGGATGATTATGCAAATGCTGGTGCGCAACCGTTTTGTCGAGCCGATGACTGCGGGAACCGGGCAGGGAGCCGCGTTGGGCATTTTGATTGTTGTTCTGTTATTCCCAAGCGCGTCAATCCTTGTGAAAATGTGCATCGCCACAGCGACGGCATTGCTTTCAAGTATTGGATTTTTGCTGATTGTGCGGCGGTTGCCGCCAGCGCAGCCCCTGCTGGTTCCGTTGGTAGCGATGATTTATGGCGGCATTATCGGGGCGGGTGTGACCTTTGTCGCCTACCAGTGGGATATGCTGCAATACATTGATACCTGGCTGAACGGTGACTTCAGCGGGGTGATGCGCGGTCGCTATGAGCTTTTGTGGATTGCGGCCCTAATGACGGCGCTGACCTATGTAATTGCTGATCAGTTTGCGATTGCCGGGCTTGGTCGGGAAGCAAGTATCAACCTTGGCCTGAATTATGATCAGGTGATGATCCTTGGTTTACTGGCGATTTCTGTAGTGGCGGCCTTAACCGTGATCACCGTTGGCGCAATTCCGTTTGTGGGACTGATTGTGCCCAATATCATCAGTCGCCGGTTTGGCGACAATCTGCGCGCCACGCTTCCACTAACGGCGCTGTGCGGAGCGTCACTGGTATTGGTGTCCGATATTATTGGTCGTGTTATCCGAGCGCCTTATGAAATTCCCGTCGGTACTGTGCTTGGCGTATTGGGGGCTGTTGTCTTCTTGTGGTTACTCTATGCGAGGCCGAAACATGCGCGCTAAGTCACTACTAATTTGCGGTGTCTTGCTTGTGGTCTGCTGTGTTCTGTTCATGACGCTGCAATCTCGAGGCAACTGGGACTTTGTTTTGTGGTTCCGCGGCCGCAAGTTGGCAGCCTTGTTGTTGGTCGGTGCTGCAGTATCAACCGCGACTTTGCTGTTTCAGACCATCTCGCGAAATCATATTCTGACGCCGTCTATAATGGGTTTTGATGCGCTGTTCACTTTGATCGTAACGCTGGCGGTCTTTACGATTGGGGCTGCGGGTTACAATCATTTGCCGCTGGTGTTTTTGTTCTTTGTGAATCTGATTTTGCTTATCGGCGCTGCGCTTCTTCTGTTTGGGACGCTGCTTGGTCAACATCGTGTAGATTTGATGCGTATGGTTTTGACGGGGATCATTTTTGGCATTCTGTTCCGTTCGTTGACGTCCTTTGTGTTCCGGATGATTGATCCAAGTGAGTTCGCCACTATTCAGGTAAGTTCGTACGCACGGTTCAATTACATCGAGTTGAACCTTCTATGGTTGGCGGCTGTGCTGACATTGGCGACTTTAGTTTTGTGCTGGCGCATGCGGCGGCAGTTGGATGTATTGGGGCTTGGGTTTGAGATAGCGACAAACCTTGGCGAGCCCGTTGCAAAACGTCAGAAGCAAGCATTGGTGTTGGTTGCTGTATTGGTCGCGGTGAGCACGGCGCTGGTTGGTCCGGTGGCGTTTCTTGGCCTTTTGGTAGTGTCGATTGCCCGCCTGATCGCGCCCAACGAAACCCATGCTGCGTTGATACCGTTGTCTGCAATAATCGCGGGTATTGTTCTGGTAGGCGGGCAGACCATTCTGGAACGGGTTCTGGGTATGTCAACGCCTTTGGCAGTGGTCATTGATTTTGTAGGTGGCTTTGTATTTCTGGCGCTTTTGTTGCGGAGAGGATGGACATGATTGTCGTTGAAAACCTGAACTATTCGGTGGCGGCTTCCCAAATTTTAAAGGATGTATCTGTGACACTGCCGAAAGGTGGGATTACAGCACTTATCGGCCCCAATGGTGCAGGCAAGTCGTCGCTGTTTTCGCACATTGCACGTTTATTGCCGTTGCAGTCCGGCCGGATCTCTGTGGACGGGATGGAAGTGACGCCTGCCAACCGCCAAGAATTGTCCCGCAAGCTCGCGATTTTGCCGCAACAGGTGCATTTTGCCACACGGTTGACAGTGAAAGAGCTCGTTCAATTTGGACGGTATCCGCATTGTCAGGGGCGGTTGCAAGCTGAAGATCACAAGATGGTTGAGGCGGCTTTGAAAGCATTTGAATTGACGCCCTTGTCTCACCGTTTCTTAGATACCCTTTCTGGCGGCCAACGGCACAAGGCGCATGTGGCGATGACCTATGCGCAGGACACGAACTATCTTTTGTTAGACGAGCCGCTTAACAATCTTGATATCGCGGCCTCGCGCGCGTTGATGGCGCTGTTGCGGCGGTTGGCTGACGAGGAGGGCAAGACCGTTGTGATCGTATTGCACGACATAAACTTTGCCGCGCAATACGCCGATCATTTGGTGGTGCTCAAAGATGGGTGTATTGAGCGGGAGGGCAAGCCCTCCGACATGGTCACGGGAGCGCTGCTGTCTGATGTGTTTGGCACGGATGCACAGGTCGCGGTTATCGGCGATACACCGTTTGTGGTGCCTTAAGGCGGACTATTTGACCCGCACAGGCAGAGTAAAGCCATAGCTGCCTTTGGTGAGTTGTTTTGGTGCTTTCGCAAATTTCCCGATGCGGCGCACGGAATTGAGCACGGCCTGGTCAACTTTTGCCGAGCCAGAAGATTTTGAGATTGATGCGCTTTGCAAGCGACCGTTCGGCGCGACCTTCAAGCGGATCAAGACACGGTTCGTTGCGCCTTGCGCTCTTCCAACATGTACGCCGCGTTGAAGCCGGGATTGAATTTTCCCTGCCCAAACAGACATCAAACTGGCCTCTTTTCCCTTGCCGAGTGCATTGGATTTTTTGGAGCTTCCCGCCTGATTGCTCTTGCCTGCACCCGCCGCTTTTTGTGTCGCAGCACCCGCCGAGGCCGCAGAAGTCTTGTCCGCAACTTTTTTGTTTGGATCCGGTTTTTTCTCAGGTTTCTTTTCCGGAGCAGGTTTCGGCTCTGGTTTCTTGACAGGCTCCGGCGCTGGCTCTGGCGTATCAATTGTCTGGTCAATGGTGGGTTCTGAAGGTCTTAACGTCGGCCGCTTGGGTGGCGCTACGGGCGCTGGCGCTGTTTCGCGAAGCATCGGTGCAGGGGCGGTTTCAGGCAGCTGGAGCGTGAGTGTTGTGGGAGTGGTGAGCGTCGGTTGTGTCGGCAACGGCGTACGCGCCAGATCGACATCCGGTTGATTGGGTAGGTCTGTTGGTTGAAGCGCCGCGACTTTGATGTCTGCATTGGGCGCTTCATGCAATGCCATTGCTGGCACGTTGAGCGCATTTCTAATGTCGAGATCAGGTTGTTTGATTTCCATTACCTGAGCTTGATGAGTAGGGGAGGCAGTCCATTCTGCCAAAACGGTTTCGATGGCCGCTGGCGCGCCTGTGATGGAAACAAATGCGTCCCCGCCCGCACCATTTGCATCGCCGCCATCCTCCGCGCTGCGCATGGCCATTAGGACATGAATACCGAGTGCGAGGCTCAGGAAAACAATCAATTCTGAGATTTTTTTCATGGCGCTTGTACTATCACTTCGACCCGAGAGAACCCGACAGCGGATAGTCGTTGCATTATCTGCGCAAGGCGATCGCCATCGAGGGAGGCATCAATTCGGAGCTGTAGGGCTTGGCCGTCACCTGCCGCTGCGGCAATTGCGGTAAAGGCGGCTTCGCCTGCGGTGTCCTGAAATTGTAAAGCGGACTCTTTGCCCACGTATAGGATCAGTTCTCCGTCTGGTTCTGCTGCTTTTTCCGCTGTGGGAGGGGACACCTCAAAAGGTTCAGGTGGCGCAATTTGGGCCGTCATCAAAAAGAAGATCAGCAGTAAGAACACCACATTGATCATCGGGACGATGCTCTCAGCGCGGGGCTTGCGAGGGGAGGCGTCAAAATCCATTTCTATTCCACTAAGACAATTGAGGTGAAGCCCGCCGCGCGAAGATACTCTGATATGGCAACAACTCGTTGCACAGTGGCGCCGTCTGTGCTGCGCAAGACGATGGTTTTCGTTGGTTTTTCCATTACGTCCGTGAGTGCTGCCAAAAGGTCTTGGGAAGATCGTGAAATACCGTTGAGGCGTAAGTCTTCTGGCAGGATATCGACTAGCTTAGGGTTCCCGGAAAAATCTTCGCCGGACGAAGCCAGCGGTATTGGTAGCACTTGATCCATGCCAAACCGTGACGCCAGCATGAAAAACACCAGCAGAAGAAAAACGACATCAATCATGGGCGTTAAGCTAGGTTTACGACGAAATCGGCGTGTGTCGGTGAACTGCATTGTTCATTCAGCCGCCAAGGCTGGCATGTCACGGGCTTCCATTTCTTTGCGGGTTACAAATATCCGCATGGCTGCGTCCTCGATGTCACGGCGCATACGATCAATGACCGCCTCAAACCATGTCAGTGCCGCAGAAGCCGGAATGGCCACAGCCATACCCGCGGCCGTGGTCAGCAACGCTTCCCAAATGCCCCCTGCAAGTAAGGACGGATCAGCCCGACTGCCGCTTTCCTGAAGGGCTTGGAAGGCGGCGATCATGCCCAAAACAGTTCCCAATAGGCCAAGTAAAGGTGCAATGGTGGCGATCAGTTCTAGGGCGCGCAATCCAACGGCAGCATCACCGAGTTCGCGCTTGGCCACGCGGGATGTTTCTTCGCGCGCAGCGTTTTCAGTTAGCGTTTCGCGTGCCGTGATCGCAGCGTTGACGACTTTGGAGCGCAGACCTTTTCGACGGGAAATCAACTCAAGTGCAGCGTCAGTGTGGCCGTCTTCATATAAAGTGACAGCCTTCTGGGCTTTGCCCCGAGCCCAGGCACCGATGAGTGCAAGGCGCCAGATTTTCCAGAGGATTAGGGCTACGGTGATAACGGAGAGTGACGCGATGGCCCAAATAGACGGACCGCCGTCCTGCAGAAAGGTGGCCGCGCGTTTTGCGGCAGCTTCGACTTGCTCAGTTGTTGATTGTGGTGTGACGATTGGTGCCGCTGTTGGTGTCTCGTCAGTAGTTTCGTCTGTTAGGACGCTCGGTTCTATGGCGACAGGGGATTCTTGGTCTGAAACTGCAACAGGTTGGCCACTTAAAGCACCCGTGTCGTCTATATCGGCAACGGGTCTTGGAATTGACGTGCTGTCGTCAGTAAGGGTCTCATCTGCTGCCGGAGTCCCTAGGGATTGGGGGCCCGAAGGGGGAGCGGCAGTTCCCTGGCTGTTGGTTGTCGAAGGTACCTGTTGTGGCGCGGCATCAGTGATTGGGGACGCTGGAAGCTGAGGCGCAGTGGACGTGTCCTCTTGGGCCGATACCAGGGTCATTCCTGTGAGAAAGACTGCCCCGGACAGCGACAGTGTTTTCAGGATTGAAGAGGTCAAACGGACAGACATGGCGACTCCAGTTCTCTCAAAGACGAATGGCTTGAGACAGAAGGCCCGTGTTTGGTTTTCAAGTCTCAAGCAATACAAGATGACTTCTTGGCGAGCCGCGTTGCAGAGTTTTGAGCATGGCTGGAAGCGTTGCTCTGCGTTAGAAAGATTGATGTTTTTTGTCAAGTAGTCACCCCTTTGACGGAGCATGGGGCGAAACTACCGGCGTTTAACAGTGGACGGGGCTGTGCCAAACGTGCGTCGGAAAGCCGTTGCGAAATTCTCGGGTGAGGAAAATCCCGCAAACTCTGCGGCTTGCAAAACGGTTGCGGAGTGGCTTTCTAGGTGTTGTTTAGCCATGCGCAATCGGACAGTGCGCGCATACGTCAAAGGTGGGCAGCCATGGGCTTTCTTCACCAATCGGCGTAAGGATGACATGCTAACACCACCGGCCTTTGCCAGAGCTGCGAGGTCCGGTAATGGTCCAGGAGTTTGCACAAGATCTTCAACCCGATTGAGTTGAATCTGTTCTCGCAGTGTCAGATTAACGACATGCTCTTCCTCTGATAGGGTTTCAAAGGTTGAAGCGACCAGTTCTAACACCATGGCTTCCCCTTTTAGGTGTGTGATTGGCGAACTGAAGCCTTTCATTGAAGCAAGATTTTCAAGAACCTGAATGTCTTTGGGGGTGGCTTGCCAGTCTGCTCGAAATTGTTTTTTTGATTTTAAGTCGGCATGTTGCGGGATCTTCAGTCCTTGCTCCTGAAGCCACTCATGCGACATTTGAATGCTCACTTTCCGCACATATTCTCCAGGTGCACTGCGACGTCTAAAACTCATTGATTCATCAATTGCCGATAGGGAAAGCATCACTGGCTTGTTGGGGTGCCGGCCAAGGTCCATAGGTTTTTCGTCCAGCCAAGCGTCGGTGGCCCCTTCTAAGAAGCAATTCAGGATGACACCTGATACGCGCTCAGTTTTTGTCTCAAAGCTTTGCTGAGCTTGCGCGTTTAAAGTGTGCACCCCCAATCCTTCGCGAAATTCCGTCGCGGTAACAAGGCCGTCAAAAACATTGTCCGAAGGGAGGTCCGCGCGACGAAACCAATTGATTTTGTCAGTATTTGGAGCGCCTTTGTAGAAGGCCGTGTGGGGATTTGCCATGCTATTGCATCTCTCGTTCAATAGTCCCTGAGAGCTTGGCGTTGCGATTTTGCACGGCTCGCAAAGGTTTTTGAACAGGCCGCAAAGATCATCGTCTGGCGTGGGGTCGAAGCGCAGTCTACTTACCTGACAATAATAGTCAATAAATGAAGGGACAAAGTATGACCCATCCGCTCTCGCGCCTGAAGCTGTTGGCCACAACGGCGCTTTGTGCGCCGTTTCTAACAACGCCAACCCATGCTCAAGACTTGGCAGAAGATTACGAACTTGATGAAATCCGGATTGAGTCGGAAAGCGCTCAAACCGTACTGGGAAACCACACAATTTCTCAAAAAGACATCGAACAACGCAACCCAGCTACGATTAGCGATGTTTTTGACGGTGAAACTGCTGTGACTGCCAGCGGTGGCGCAGCCATTGCGAAGAAGGTGTACGTCAACGGTATTGAAGAAAGCCTTCTCAACGTGACTATTGACGGCGCCCGACAAAATAAGTCGGCGTTCCACCACACTGGCAACGTTTTGATCGATCCGGGGCTTCTAAAGGCGGTGGAGGTGACTTCAGGTTTGGCGCCTGCGGACGGTGGTCCCGGCAGTTTGGGCGGCTCAATCGCCTACACCACAAAAGATGCTGCTGACATGCTTGATGAAGGCGATACCTTTGGGGGACGCTTAACCTTTGGAGCTGGCAGTAATGGCTTTGGCCTGCGTTCGACTTTGTCGCTCTATGGTCAGACCGGCGGGTTTGATTACGTGCTCCACGGCGCGCGTCACAAAGGTGAGGATTACAAAGACGGCGGTGGTACGACTGTACAAGGCACTCAAGCCGATTTGACCGACTACGTAGCCAAGTTCTCCTATACGTCTGATGATGGACATCGCGTGGCGTTTTCCGCATCTGATACACGCGATACCGGCGATCGTGCGGCGCAAATGGGTCCTGGTCCGTTCGTCTTTGTCCGACCTGACTTCAGCGGTTTGACCACCGGGCCCAACATGATCATCGACGCGTTGGCGCGCCGAACTTCATACTCTGTGACTTACTCTAAAGAGGATGCTCAGGGGTGGTTCGACCCGTTTTTCCAGATTGCTTACAACGAGCAGGAAATTGATGCCGGAGACGGTTGGGGGGAAAACACCAGCCTAAGCGGGACATTCAAAAATACCTTCCAGTTGGGCAATGGTACAGTGACGGCCGGCCTAGACTTCTTTGATGAACAGGCAGAAGGCCGCACGGCGAGCGCCGTTGCGCCATTGGCGTTTGGTGGTTCGGAGAAGTTGCGCAATATCGGAGTGTTTGCGCAGGCTCGACAGGACTTGTCCAACCGAGCGTCCTTGTCTTATGGCGCGCGCTTCGATATTCAGAACTTTACCGGCGCTGATGGTTCTAAGTTTGACGACAGTGGCTTTAGCGCCAACGCCGCGATCGATTACATGTTGTCTGATTTTTGGACGTTGAACGCTGGGGTCGCGTCCACATTTGGAGGCTATGAGCTCGGAGAAGCCACTATCATCAACTTTTTCGATACCTGGGATTATACCGGGTTTGAAACGTCGCGCAGCAACAGCGCGCGATTGGGTCTTCGGTTTGACAATGGCCCTTGGGTAGCTAATGGCGCGCTTTTCTACACTGAAATCAACAATCTGGCTTCTGTGTTGCCACGTGGCGGCCTGCGCGGCGCATCCACTGACATTACGTCCCAAGGCTTTGACGGGTCGGTGGCGTATAACTGGGGCTCGGGTTTTGCCCGAATGAACTACACCTATGCCAATGTGAAAGAAGATGGAGGGACCATCGGTTCAACAGACTACTATCGTGGCCGCCCATTGGGTCACTTGATTGGGTTGGAAACTGCGTGGCAGTCTAGCAATGGCTGGACTATTGGCGGAACGGCAGAAATTGCGCCAAGTTACAGTGATGCAAACATGGACGCCTACTCGGTTTGGAATGCCTATGCAGAGTATGTTCCACCAAACATCGACAACCTGCGCGTTCGGTTAGACCTGCGTAACCTGTTTGATGAAACCTATGTGGCGCGTGCCAATGACTCTGCCGGCGACACATCGGGGCGTCCGATCCCGATGAACGAACCTGGGCGTACTATTGCTGTAACAGCAACATTGACGTTCTAAGCGCAAAACGGCGCCCTTCCCGTTATAGAGGGGCGTCGACAACCGGCCTTGCTGTTACCTGATTGTTTTAGTATGAATTGTGTGAATCAACCTGAGGTTTGATATGCGCGCGACAGAAAAAACATCATTTTCAAGAGAGGATCTGGACAGGCCTAGCCTCGTGGATCTGTTCTTTGAGATTTCTTGGCCCGGCACATGGTGCACTGATCGCTTCATGGACAAGATCGCGCAAACAAGCACTCAACATCAGCGATGCCGCTGACAATTTTCGCTTTCTTCCTATCAAGATCACACTGGAGACGGACATGTCCGAAGGCTCTTCCCCCACAATCACCAGCACCACGCCAGTCTACAGCGCGGAGGAGTTGACCGCTGGCGGCAACCTTGCCCAAATTCGGCTATCCGAGGCCGTCTATATCCTGCGGATTACCCGCCAGGGAAAGTTGATACTGACCAAATAATAGTCACCTGATCGGCACCATTTGTTTTTAGTACGTAAAAAAGGCCCCTTAGAGGGGCCTTTTCTTTTAATGTGGTGAACGTTGTAGTTTAGAATGTCGCGGTCACAAACACGCTGGCATTGCGGCCTGCGCCGGGAATTTGGTCCACGGCGTGGTAGGAGCGATCAAAGATATTGCCAATCTCAAAGCTCATGCCCAGATTATCGGTCAGATCTACGGTGCCACGTAGGTTCAATGTACCATAGCCACCGTAGCGTGTGCCGTCTGTATCTGTATTGCCGCTTTCGCCACGAACAAAGACATCCCATGTGCCTGAAGTGGATTGCAGCCCCCAATCCCCACGTACACCAATGTCACCCGACCAGGTGGGCGTGCCTGTGTTCTTTGTGGTTGAACCGTCTTCGAATTTAAACGTGCGGTTTACGTTAGAGATATTCACATATGGGCGCACGCCACCCCACCAACCAGGATCAAACTCTGCGGCGAGCTCAAAGCCCCAGGTTTCCGCTGCATTCACGTTTTCGTAGCGCGACTCCCTAGGTACGCCTGTTGCCAGGGACGCAATGTAGTTCTTTGAGTCCGTGTAGAACAAGGCTGTGTCCAAGACGAGCCTCCCATTGTCGATCCGGGCGCCAATCTCATAGTTAATTGCGTCTTCGGGTTTTAGATTGGGGTTCCCAATCACCGTGCCTCCCGCTCCGACAGAGGTCAGGAACAGCTGGCTTAGAGATGGGTAGTTGTAGCCCTGGGAGATGTTTGCACGCAAAACTGAGTTTTCGTTCAGCTGATGCACCACACCAATTGACCCTAACAGCCGGTCATCGGAGTTCTTTTGAGAGGGCTGCGCGACGCTATTTACGATATACCGGCTTAGTTCGCTCTCGACATTGTAGTAGCGCATACCCAAAGTGGCTGTTGTGGCCTGTCCCATTTCCATTTCATGCTGGGCGAAGAGAGAGGTCGTTTTGATGGTGGCGTCGGAGTACCGCGTGGTCACGGAAGGCGGACCGCCCACAACTCTGGTCGCAAGCTTGTCAGAAATCAGACCGTCATTTTCGTATTCAAAACCAACCACGGTGCGATGTCCGGCAGCAAATTCCATGTTTGCCGTTGCTTTGAACCCTGACGTTTTTTGATCGTCGTTCGAGGTCGAATTGCTAAACATACCTGGACCGAAAGCCATATTGCTCTCAAATTCGCGGTCCACAGTTTGCGTGTAGGCATCTATTTCAAGCAGTGACATCCATGGTGTCAGGTCTTCGCCTTCGTAGAAAGCGCTGTACTTCCGCAGATCTCGCTTCGGCAGGTTAATTTCAAAGCCCGGCACGCCGACATAGACGTCAGCAGACAGGTCATAGTCCTGCGCTCTTACTCCAATATAGTGTTGGCCCATGCGATACCCGAGGAAGGCATTGATGTCTCTATCGTCACTTCCGGATGGGTCGAGTTCGCCGTCGGGTGTTTCGCGGTTTTTGAGATCGGATTGAGACCACCCCAACCTGTAGTCAAAATCGCCAACTGTACCTGCGAGACTGGTATTGGCGCGGTAGCCTTTGTTGGCGCCCAGGTATCCCGCAGACACTGTGGCTTCTACGGGCTTGTCCGCGCCGCGTTTGGTGATGATGTTCACGACACCACCAATTGCAGCGTTACCAGAGGTGACAGAGGATGGCCCCCGTACAACTTCGATGCGTTCAATCTCCGTTGGCGAGATCAGGATGGGTGTACCGTAGTTGGTGTGGTCGGTTATTTTCTGACCATCAATCATGATTGCTACGCGCTGGGAGCTCTCGCCACGGATCTTGATGCGCTCGATACCGGATTCAGTCACGCGAATTCCGGGCACGCCCTTTAGCAGGTTTGCAACCGAACTTGGTGGGATCTTTTTGATTTCTTCTTCGTCTACCACAGTCACAGAGGACGGGCTGTTCATGACTTTGGTCGGAAGTCCGCTGCCGGTGATCGTAATGGTGTCCAGGGCATAGTCGGTTTCGTCTTGGGCAAAGGCGGGGGGGGCAAATACCGCGCCCAGCAGCGCGGCAGAGGCCATGGATAAGCAGCTAACATTTTTCACAGTCATGTCCCTTATTCGTTAGGGCATTTGCCCCATTGTGGAACACGGTCGCCCCTTAAGGCTCCGTGTCGAGTTAGTTCCTGGCTGAAAGCTGGGTCATGCTTGCAAAAGGCACTTTTTACTTAGCCTTTGTGCGAGTCGTAGGCGGCGTAAAGGATTCGAAAGGTAAATACTATATTGTTTTTGTCAGAAAATGAGTGGGGGCTCTTGCAGTGCGACTTATTTGCACTTAGTGCCTTTGTTATATCAGCAAAGCACAGCCAACGTTGCCGATTCCCTCGGTCGTAGCCACTGCTCCTTCCTATCTAGTCGGAGGATGCAAATGGCACCTATAACGTTTCTTTCGGACTCTGAAATTCGTCAAGCACGCTTAGGCAATCCGAAAATGCGAGAGCGAGATCTCGCGGATAAGCTGGGGATATCTGAAGCGCAGCTTCTTTCGGCACATCTAGGCCAAGGCGTGACACGCATCACACCGGATCTGGATGCCGTGATGCCCGCCGTGATGCGATTAGGTGAGGTAATGGCGCTGACCCGCAACGAAAGCTGTGTGATCGAAAAGACCGGCGCGTATGCCGATTATCGCGGCGGCCCGCACGCCGCTTTGGTGGTTAATGAAGAAATTGACTTGCGGATGTTCCCTGGGCATTGGAAGTTTGCGTTCGCTGTTGAGAAAGCCCTTGAAGGTGGCGCAGTGCGACGCTCTCTGCAGGTTTTTGATGCTGCTGGAGATGCCGTCCACAAAGTATTTTTGAAAGACAGCTCCATTCAAGAGGAGTGGCCGGGTGTGGTCGCGGAACTGGAGATGTCTGAACAATCCTCGAACCTACGAACCGAGCGGAGACAGCCAACCGAACCGGCAAAAAGTGACAGTGACAAGGCAGAGCGTTTGCGTGCTGAGTGGGACAAGATCACGGACACCCATCAGTTCTTGCAGATGGTAAAAAAGCTAAAGATGAACCGGCTTGGCGCCTACCGGGTGGCCGGGTCTCCTTATGTACGCGCCTTGAAGACGTCTGCGGTTTCAGACCTGCTTGAACAAGCGCGAGATAAGGCTCTGCCAATCATGATTTTTGTGGGCAATCGTGGGTGCATTGAAATCCATACAGGACCAATTGAAACCGTGAAGCCAATGGGGCCGTGGATCAATATTCTTGACCCTAGATTCAACCTGCATCTGCGTAATGATCATATTGCTGAAGTCTGGCAGGCAACAAAATCCACACGCCGTGGTGATGCCGTTTCTGTTGAAGCATTTGACAGCGAAGGCGGGTTGATTTTGCAAATTTTTGGAGTTTTGGCGGAGCCCGAAGCCGCTGCAAAATGGAACGCCCTTGTTGAAGGTCTGCCGAGCATGAAAGAGGAGATCGTGGCATGATGCGCTTCTCGTTACTCAGTAAAATACAAATGGCTATGGTGGCCGCTTTGTTGGCACTTTTGACTGTGGTTGTTGTGCGTGATGCCGGCGCACAAACAGCGCCGACACGGATCATCTCGGTTGGCGGCTCTGTGACGGAAATTGTCTATGCGCTGGGCCAAGAGCATCGTCTGGTCGCGCGAGACACAACGTCAAACTTTCCGGCAGAGGCGCGCGCGCTTCCAGATGTCGGCTATGTTCGCCGCCTTTCGCCTGAAGGGCTGCTTTCAGTCGAACCGGATATGATCCTGGCGGAGGAGGGGGCTGGCCCTCCTGAGACCTTTGATGTTTTAGCAGGTACAGGCTTGCCGGTTGTCTCGATTCCGATGGGGTATGATCTGCTTGCAGTGGAGCGCAAAATCCGCGCGGTCGCCAAGGCGCTAGACGTCGAAGATGCAGGCGTAGAATTGGCTACTCAAGTTGCGGCTGATGTTGCAGAAGCCAGCCAGCTTGCAGGATTGCGGGATCAAAAAGTATTGTTTGTGTTGTCAATGCAAGGCGGGCGGATCATGGCCGCCGGAGCTGACACAGCTGCGCAAGGCGTACTGGAATTGGCGGGCGCACAGAATGCGATCTCTGGTTTTCAAGGGTACAAGCTGGTATCTGATGAAGCCGTGTTGACCGCGGCGCCGGATGTGATTTTGATGATGCAGTCACATCGTCCCGGCGCGACAAAGCCTGCGGATGTATTGGCGCACCCTGTCGTTGCCGCGACACCAGCAGGGCGCGCGCAAGCGGTTTTGCAAATGGATGGTATGTTGCTACTTGGCTTTTCCGTGCGCACTGGGCAGGCGGTCTCGGAATTGGCCGCCGGTTTGGCGGCGGCAGGTAGTTAAGCGATGGTCGCTACGACAATAGACGTTGTTTCCCGCCATGATGGTGACCGCACCGGAGGCGCGCGTAAAGTTACGGCCGCCTTGGTTCTATTGCTGATTTTGGTTTCCATCACGGGTCTTGCAATTGGCGCAGCAGATACATCCCTGTGGTCTGGCTTGCTGGCTTTCGTACAGGGCGAAGAGTTGTCGGTGCGTGACAAAATTGTGTTGTTACACATTCGCCTCCCGCGGTTGCTGACCGGGGTAACAGTTGGCGCGGCTTTGGCCACGTCAGGTGCCCTGTTGCAGGGGTTGTTTCGCAATCCTCTGGCCGATCCGGGTATCATTGGCGTAAGCGCAGGTGCGAGCTTTGGGGCGGTTTGTGCGATTGTTCTCGGCACTGTACTGCCGTTCGCGAGCGCGCTTGGGATGGCCCTATTGCCAATTTTTGCTTTTGCCGGTGCATGGAGTGCAACCCTCCTTTTATATGGGATCGCCACGCGTCAGGGGCGTACATCGGTGGCAACGATGTTGCTTGCCGGGATCGCCTTGTCGGCTCTGACCATGGCATTGACCGGTGTGTTGATCTACATGGCGGACGATGCGCAGATGCGTGATTTCACCTTTTGGAACATGGGGTCATTGTCCGGGGCAAATTGGAGCAAACTCACAATTGCCGCTCCCGTTATCCTCGTGTCTCTGATCGTTGCACAGGCTTTGGCATCTGGTCTCAACTCCATGGCGCTGGGCGAAGCTGCAGCGCGTCATATGGGAGTGTCCGTGCAACTGGTCAAAAGGCTCACAATTCTCTGTGTGGCTGCCGCGACAGGGGTAGCTGTGGCGATTAGTGGTGGGATAGGTTTTGTTGGCATTGTTGTGCCGCATATTCTGCGGCTCTTGTCTGGCCCTGACCATAGGCGGCTCTTGCTCAATTCTGCGCTCCTGGGGGCATGTGTGCTTGTGCTGGCCGATGTTGTGGCACGGGTGATCATCGCGCCAGCAGAGCTCCCGATTGGCATTATCACTGCCATCTTGGGTGGCCCGTTCTTCTTATGGATTTTGTTGCGCCAGCGTGGCGTTGTGGACCTTTGAGTGAGCGTGTGATGAGTCTGATTGCTAAAGAAATTGACGTCGTGGCCGGAAAGAAGGCGTTGCTCAAAGCGGTGTCGTTCAAAGCGTCTGCCGGGAAAATTACAGCGATTGTGGGCCCATCCGGCGCGGGTAAATCGACGTTGATCTCTGCCCTGTCCGGGGACGTGCCTTATTCGGGCACTGTAACGCTGAACGACATCAACATCAAAGGTGTGACCGCACCCAGTTTGGCGCAACTTCGGGCTGTTCTGGCACAGGCTACACCTTTGGCGTTCCCCTTTACAGTTTTTGAAATTGTACGCCTTGGAGTACCTGCTGATGCGGATATCAACATTGTTACGCGTGCCTTGCACAACGTTGGTTTGGCAGGCTTTGAAGGGCAGTATTATCAATCGCTTTCTGGTGGAGAGCAGCAACGAGTCCAATTGGCGCGTGTCCTATGCCAGGTTTGGCAACCAGTGAAGGACGGTGTTCCGCGTTGGTTGTTTTTGGATGAGCCTGTCTCAAGCCTTGATATCGGCCAACAACTGCGGGTTATGCAAAACGCTCGAGACTTTGCTGATCGTGGCGGGGGCGTTGTGGTGGTTATGCATGACTTGAACTTAACCGCCATGTTTGCAGACGAGGTCGCTTTGATTGTGGGAGGTGAGTTGGTGATACAAGAAACACCTGCAATGGCACTGACCTCCGAGCGGCTCAGTGCAGCTTATGGGTGTGATGTGCGTGTTCGTACGGCTCCTGAAATCGACTTTTTTGTTTTGCCGCAAATGACGCGGGTGTCTTAGCGCGTTCACTTTTTTCTTTTCGTTCGCCCGAAAACAAGAACTCAAAGTGTAGACGACCAAAGCGTCTCCTGACCGGAGGTGACATCGTACACAGCCCCTTGGGGGCGATCCAAGAATTCAATTTCTTTGCGGCTTAACGCGCGTAGCAGGCCTCGGATCATACAGAGAGTAACCGAATGGGAAACCACGATTGTGGGTTTCTCAAGTTGTTGTAAAAAGCTCTCACAGCGATTGCGTAACGCGTCAAAACCTTCACCACCCGGGGCGGTCAGGAAAAGCCGCATTAAGTCCTGCTCTTCAAATCCAGAGTGTGTTTTTTGGATGTCGGCGAAGGTTTTACCTTCCCAGCCACCAGCATTGATTTCAGCGACATTGGGATCCAGTCGTGGAAGTTTTCCAATCGTTCCAAGCGCAATCCTAGCGGTTTCCTGAGCTCGACCAAGAGGGCTGCAAACCGCGTCGAAACTTTCGATGCCCTGAATTTTCTTCAGGATATCGCCCTGCTGGCGGGCTTGCGCCCGCCCCAGGTCCGTGAGTGGTGAGCTTTTGCGTCCCTGAAGCCGGCCCTGCCGGTTCCATTCTGTTTCGCCGTGGCGCAACAGCAGCAGGCGCGGGCCGGTGTAGGTAAAGCTCATGTGGCTACGATCACCGCTTCATTGGTGTTGACTTTCAGGTGCACATCGCTGCCGGTGTCACGCCAATCATGTCCGACATGGTGAAACTGATCGACAATCATTTCCGTGCCGGACGTGCGCACAATGTAGCGCACCTGACTGCCCATAAATTCGCGATGCAAAATGGTGCCGGGCAAGGTGTCTGCGCCCGCTTGGTCCACGATCTGCATGTTCTGTGGTCTCAGAACAATCGATCCTGCGCCTTCTTGGCCGTCACCGAGTGGCAGCACATCGCCGGCGCTGGTGCGGAAACGTTTGGCACCGCCGTCGCTTTCCACCTGTCCACCGAGGATATTGGCGGTGCCAAGGAACTCAGCCACAAACAAGTTTTCCGGCGTGTCATACAGCACCTGAGGTGTGCCAATTTGTTGGATCACGCCTTTGTCCAACACTGCCATGCGATCTGCGGTGGTGTTGGCCTCTTCCTGATCGTGGGTCACAAAGATGGTGGTTAAGCCTAGCTTGCGTTGCAGCGCCAGCAATTCGCGGCGCATTTGCACCCGCAGGCTGGCGTCCAAGTTGGATAGCGGTTCGTCCAACAGCAAAACCTCTGGTTCCACAACCACCGTTCGGGCTAGGGCGATCCTTTGTTGTTGCCCACCAGACAGCTGATTGGGCATCCGGTCTGCCAAATGAGACAGACCGACAAGATCCAGCGCAGCGTCGACTTTTGGCGCTATCTCTGATGCAGGCATTTTACGTTCCTTGAGGCCAAAGCCCACATTGTCACGCACGGACATATGCGGCCAAAGCGCGTAAGACTGGAATACCATACCAACATTGCGTTTCCACGGTGGCAGGCTCACCACGTCACGTCCGCCTATGCGGATGCTGCCACGCGGGGTTGGGCCGAAGCCTGCGATCGAGCGCAGCAGAGTGGACTTGCCGGACCCGGAGGGGCCAAGGAAGGCGAAGAATTCGCCCGGCTGGATGTCGAGGTTCACCCCGGTCAACACTTCGGTTTCACCAAAGGAGAGGTGCAGATCGTTGATTTCAATTCCGACCATTTGATTTGTCATAGTTCTTTACTCCCGCACGTTTAGTGCGACTGATCCGTGGATTTGAATTTTTTGTCGCGCTCTATCATCAGCTGCGACAGGAAGGTGCCGAGGCCGACGATGATGACAGCAACCACACCAAGGGCTGCGCCAGCGCCACGTCCGGACGGCGTTTGCATGAAGAGGTAGATGCCATAAGCCAGCGGCGCGTCACTTTCTGAACTCACCAGCATGATGGTGGCCGAGAGTTCCACCGCTGCGGTGGCAACGGAGGTCACGAACCCCGCCAGAATACCACCCGACATCAGCGGGATCACAATCCGGCGGATGGTGGAGCCTTTGGTGGCGCCAAGGCTTTCCGCTGCTTCCTCTAATGCAAGCGATACCTGTTGCAAGGCCGCAGTACAGGCCCGCAATGCATAGGGTAGGCGGCGTATCATCAGCGCAAGCGCAATGATCACCCACCAGCTGGCCATCGGTTTGTCGGTGAACGGGATGTCGATGGAGTGGAACACCCGCAGGTAGCCAATGCCCAGTACCACACCCGGCACAGCCAGCGCAGCTGTCGCGAGATAATCGAGCGACTTACGGCCCCAGATGCCGGTCCGGATCACGATGTAGGCAATGGCTGTGCCAATGATCACGTCGAGGACGGCCGCGATGCCCGCATAGATCACTGTGTTGGTGATGAACTGCTTCGAGTTCTCCCACATCACGACGTAATTCTGTATGGTGAACCCGTCAGGCAGAGGGGCAAAGCTCCAGATGGTGGCAAAGCTGAGCAGGGTCAGGCCAATGTGTGGGCTGAGCACCAGAATGAGAATGAAGGCCACCACAGCGTAAGCGGCAATCTTCTCCCCGGTGCGTAGGTCACGCCGAGACAGACCGCCGCCGCCTTTTTGCACGGTGGAATAGTCTTTGCCGCGCATAACAAGGAAGGACGCCCAGAGCGAGAAGATCGAGAAGGCCACAAGGATGAAGCTGATGACATAACCCATCGGGTCGCTGATCCCGATCGAACTGATCCGCAGGAAGGCCTGTGGCGCAAGCATGTTGTTCACGTTCAAAAGCAGGGGCGTGCCAAGATCATCAAACACCTTGATGAACACCAGCGCGGCACCCGCCACATAACCCGGCATGGCCAGCGGGAATACAATTCGGCGGAACAGACGCATGCCTTGCGAGCCAAGGTTTTGCGCAGCCTCTTCCATGGAGCGGTCGATGTTACGCAGGCTGGTGGAGAGGTTGATCAGGATAAACGGGAAGTAGTGGATCGATTGCACCAGAATGACGCCATTGAGGCCCTCCATGAAGGGGATGTTGATGCCAAACTTCTCTTCTATCAGCAGGTTGAGGGTGCCGTTGCGACCAAAGATCAACTGCATCGCCACTGCGCCCACAAAGGGCGGCATGATCAGCGGGATGAAACCGAGGCTTTGAATCACCACGGAGCCCGCAAAATTGAAGCGGGTGGTGATGTAGGCCAAGGGCAAGGCGATGACGGTGGCAAACACCACGGACATGGCCGAAACATAAAACGAGTTCCAGAAACTTTCACGGAAGAGGGTTGTACGGAAGAAGTCCACAAAGTTCTGCAGCGTCAAAGCGCCGGTGTTGGGATCGAGAAAGGCAACGTAAATCACCTGAAGGACGGGGATGATCAGCAGGCCGATCAGCAGGATGGCAATGATCAGCGCGGCGGCATGAAGTCCGGACACGCGCGGAAAGATCGACGCCGGAAGACGGTCAAGCAGAGACGGACCGCCGTTGGAGTGCGGCGAGGCATTCGACATGGGAAATTACCCGAGAATTTAGAGGAGAGTGGCTTTGGTGCCGGGGAGTGACCTGCACCAAAGCGCGAAGTGCAGGGCGACGCATGGCCACCCTGCGGGAGGCGCCGTTACAGAGCGGCGGCTTTGTCAGCCAGCTCTTTGGCTTTGCGGTAGTTTTCAACCACCATCGCATCCCAGCGTTGTTCAACTTCGGCCTGACGCTCGCCAACCGTGTCGGTGGCTTTCTTGCGCTTTTTGGTGAAGATACCGGCAAACTCCGGATCCATCGATGTGGCTTCGTCAATGGGGTTGGCATCGATCAACGCACGGGCCTCAGCGATCAGCGCCTGGGCCTCGGCATTGTCGCCACCAGCGTGTTTGGCTTCCGCCTGTTGCACCGCACCAACAGCGGCGCGCAGATCGTCCAGACGGTAAGTGATCATCACGTCAAACATGGAATTCACCAGGTTGTAACGTGCACCGGATTTGGCAACGTCAAACTTCACAGCCGCCCCAATGGAGCCGTCCTCAAACGGGTTTGGAAACCCTTCTGGTGCACTTGTGTAGGTGGCCGGATTGATCGGCAAACGCATGATTGCCGGGTCCAGCAACACTTCCTGACCGGCTGGGGTCAGCAGGTACTCCACAAAGGTTTTGGCCGCTGCCTCATTTGGCGCGTTGTTCACCACAGCGATGTTGGCGGGCACCAGGGCTGTGACCTCAGGATAGGCGAAGTCCACCGGGAACCCGGAGGCTTTGGAGCTGAAGCCAAAGAAGTCGATCACAATACCAAGGCCAAAGTTACCAGTGTTCACGCCATCTGGCACACCAAATGAGCGCTCGGTCACGGTGGAGAAGTTGCCGCCAATCCATTTCCATTCGGCCCAGCCTTTGTCCCAGCCTTCCCCCTGCAAAACAGTCTCTACAGTCAGGTGGGTGGTGCCGGAGCGCGATGGCGCGGACATGCCCACGTGGCCATGATAGGTGGCGTCTTTCAGGTCCGCCCAATTCTTGGCAGGCTCCAGTTTCTTGGCCTTCAGATACCGTTCATTCCACATGATGCCGTAACCCGCAGCGGCAAAGCCATAGTATTTGCCGTCCGGGTCATTCATCGGATAGGCGCCAATTTTTTCGGGGATGCCGTCAGAGTTGATCTCAACAGAGGCCAGCAGATTGTCGCCCTTTAGTACCTCAAACGCGTCCGGCGCGGAGGCCCAGAAGATGTCCGCTGTGTTGGCGTCAGAAATCTCTTGAATGTATTTCACACCTGCTGAGGTCTTCTTGTTCAAAATCTCCAGATCAATGCCCGGGTTGGCCGCTTCAAAAGCCGCCTCAATTGGGCCTGTCATCGAGTTGGGGAACGAGGTGACCACAACCACCTTGTCCGCCGCAAAAGCTGCGGATGCGGAACTCAGAGCCAGAGCGGCCACAGATGTGCGAAAAGTTCGTTTCATGTTTTCCTCCCATGGATGGGCCACACAAGTATAGCCCAACAATGTCCAAACCCTAGCCAGCCAATAACAAATGGCTCAACGGATGATTTCGAAACTGTTTCGATTGTGGGTTTGGGTCAAATTTGACACGAGAAACTGTGTCAAGTTTGACCGATTTTCAGTCGATGCCGCAGTGCTTCAGTCGCAAGTAAAGCCGCTTGCGCGGAATGCCGAGCAACTCTGCCGCCGTCGCTTTGCGCCCGCCGCTTTGAATCAGAGCATTGCTTAATAGGTCCCGCTCATGCCTCAGCATCGCGTCATCGTAGGTTTCGGTGACTGCGGTCGAGGCGCGCTCGTCCAAACGCACGGTTAGGCCCACCACTAGTTTTTCGGCGACGTTGCGCAGCTCACGCACGTTGCCGGGCCAAGTGTATTTTCCAAGCGCGTCGAGATCAGGCACAGGCAACGCCTTTTGCGACTTACCGTGACGCGCGGCAGCGCGCTGAATGAAATGATCCAGTAAGACAAACACATCCCGGCCACGCTCCCTGAGCGGAGGCATTTCAATCTGTGCCACATTGATCCGGTACAGCAGGTCGCTGCGCAGTTTGCCTGCGACGAGAAGATCTTCTGGCTTTTGACTAACTGAGGCCACGACACGCGGCGCGTCGGCGTTGTCAAAAATCCGCAGCAATTGCGCCTGCAACTGGTCGGACAGGGCTTCCACATCCTGCAAATGCAAGGTGCCGCCCGATGCCCGCGTCACTGCGCCACCGCCTTCAAACAACGTGCGCTCAATTGTGTCTTGCGATACGGCGGAACAGTTCACCACAACAAAAGTCCCACCAGCATTGGGGGACAGATCGTGGATCGCCCGCGCCGCGGCGGTCTTGCCGGTGCCATCCTGTCCCCACAAAAGCACATCTACCTGCAATGGCGCCACCGCTTGCAGATCACGCCGCACAAACCGCATGACCTTGGAGCGGCCCACAAGCTGTTCTTCCAAAGGCAGTGTTGACCTGGTCCTGTGTTGCAGGTTGGTCAGTTCCACCTGCAGGCTGCGCATTTTCAAGGCCCGCAATACTACTTGATGCAGGTGATCTGGATGGACAGGCTTTTCGAGAAACTCAAAGGCCCCGTTGCGCATGGCCTGCACGGCAACCGGCACATCTCCATGGCCGGTGAACAGGATCACAGGCACATCCGGCGCAAGCCGTTTGACCTCTTCCTGAAAGGCCAGCCCATCCATGCCGGGCATGCGAATGTCGCTGAGCACCACGCCAGGCCACTCCGGGTCAAGTGCCCCCAGCGCATCGGCTGCGCGGGCAAACCCTTTGGCGGTCAGTTTGTGTTTTTCAAAGGTGTCCAGAACCGCGTCGCGCAGATCGTCGTCGTCATCCACCAAGAATATCTGCGGCTGCATCTGCTCCCCCTTTGCGTAGAACAAGCGTTGCCGTCGCGCCCGGCCCATCCGTGTTGGGGCTCAGTTGCAAGTCGCCGTTCAGGTCTTTCATGATGTTGTAGGAAATCGACAAGCCCAGTCCCAGCCCCTTTCCAACCTCTTTGGTGGTCACAAAGGGGTCCAGGGCTTCGGCGGCGGGGATCAGGTCGAACCCCGCACCGTTGTCGCGCACCGCGAGATGCACGGCGTTGTCGATCAGTTGGGCGCCGATGGTGATCTGGCCCGGTCGCTCTGCTTGCTGGGTCGCGTCCAGCGCGTTGGACAGGATGTTGACCAGCACCTGTTCGATCAGGATTTTGTCCCCGATCACAGTCAATTGGGGCAGGTCATCTGCCACCGTGATCTCGGTGGCCTCCTGCGCAATCCGGGCTTTCAAGAGCGCCAAAGAGTCACTCACCAGCTCATCCAACGGGAGCTTGTCCTCGCTGAATTCGGAACGCCGAGCAAAGTTGCGCAGATAGGCGATCGTGCGGGTCATGCGCTCAATCAGACCGTCCAGACGGGACAGCTGCCGCGCGGTCATCTCGGCATCGCCTTCGGCCACATAGTCGTCCAGCAATTGCAAACGGTGCTGCATCGCGGCCAGCGGTTGATTCAACTCGTGCGCAATCCCGGCCGACATCTGTCCCAGCGCAGCCATCTTCCCCGCCTGGATCAGTTCCTTCTGGGTTTGTTTCAAAGTCTCCACAGCGCGGCGGCGTTCCTGCACTTCGGTCTCCAGAGACCTCAGCGCTGCATCGCGGGTTTGAATAGAGCGTTCAAATTCGGAAATTGCCACAGACAGCTGCACAATTTCATCGTCTTCTTTGTTGGGGGGCAGCATCAAGTTCTGGCCCTGCGCAATATCACTCAACCGTTTGGTCATGCGCCTCAACGGGCGCACAATGCCGGTGCGGATATAGCCAAACAGCACACCAAATCCGATCATTGCCGCCAGCGCGGTCAGACCAATCAACCAGCGGATGGCCAATGTGGTGTCCCGCCGTGACCGTTCGGTCTGCGCCAAAATCCGTGCGCGCTGTTCTTGGCCGGCCCTTGAAAGGAGAAGTTGCAGATTGCCCAGGTCAGTCTGCAGTGCTGCGAGGCTCGCCAGCATATCGGCTTGCGCGTCTAGCCAAGCCAGTCGCAGGCGAAAGATGCCGGTCTCGCTGGTTGCAACCGGCACCAAGGCCTCCACGGATTGCCGGAGCGTGGTCAGTTCGGGTTCGTCCTGTAGCTGGGTCCGCAGCCTCGCGATGCGCACCAAAGCGTCGTCCGTCAGCCCTTGCAACTGTGCCAGCCGCTCCCTGTTTTCCGCAACCGCTGCCTGAAAGATCAACGTCACTGTATTGGCCGTGCTGTCCCCCAATCGCCGCACGGTATCGCGCTGTTGGCCTTCGTCTTCAATCAACCGCGCCTGCCGCGCGCGAAAATCCGGGTCCGCACTGGTCACCAGACTGCTCATCGCAATGGAGATATTGAAGGCAAAGTCACTGAGCAGCGGGTCCACCTCATCCTGCACATCCGCATTCAACCACCGTAGCGCATTGAGCTGCGTGCCCATATCACGCTCCGCCTGCCCAATGGCCCCTTGCAGTCTCTGGATCTGCGCCAGCCCCTCGCTGACCCGCACAACGATCTCCGGCGCGTCCCCAGTCCCTTCGGTCTGTGAAATTGGGGCCAGGCTTGCGGTCAGACCAGAGACAATTTCTCCCAATTCCAACTGCGCCGCCGTGTCCGGCGTTCCGCTTTGCCCCACAATCTGTGTTGCCACAGTGGACAGCTGCGCCGAATACTCCGCCAGGGCGCTCACCGCCGCTAGCGCCGGGATCTGCTCGGACGCAATCGCCGCGTAATCGCGTTGCGCCTTCAGGAAAAACAGGATCGACACCGCCAGCACCAACCAAACCGTCAAGATGATGCCCGAAATCGTGAGCAGCAGCCGGTTCCACACTGATGCGCGCGTTAAAATATTCGGCAGTCTCATTCGCTGCGCACCAAGGCTTTAGCCCGTTCCGCTTCCAACACCCGCAGCAAACCGTTTGCCTCATCCAGCAAAGATTGCGATGCTGCATGCCACTCTCTCAGGCTGGCCTCCTGTCGCTCAGACAGGGTGGCAAAGGCATTTGCATTGGTCGCGCGCCCCTCGTTGCCGACCGCATCCTCGGCAACCGGCATCGTGGTCAGCAAGCGGCGAATGTCGTGCATCGCCACACTTGGAGCTGCCTGTTCTTCTTCCAAAACACGCAGCCTACGCCAGGTTTCCCTACGAACCTCAAACACCTCAAATACAAAAGCATCAAACAGCGCGTTCACCGCCCAGTACCGCTCACTTGCCAACGCGGCATCATACTCCAGCCAATTCAGCGTCAGAGCATCTTCCAGAACCTGATGATAGGGGGCTGTGGCTTCGGCCCGGATGTGCGCCGCATGTGGCGTGCGCGCAATTTCTGGTGTCATCAACAGCCGTTGCCCTGCGTCCGAGACAATAAAATCCACAAAGGACCGGGCCTGTTCTGGCACCTTGCCGTCCGCCAAAACCGCAATCCGTGCGGTGGTCACCATAACCGGCGTGCCGTAGACAAAGCTCAGGTCTTCGTCAGCGCGGGAATGGGCGAGAAAATCGATGGTCAGTCCAATGTCAAACCGCCCGTTTGCCACACCATCCAGCACGGTGAAGCTGCGCGCGGTGATGGTGCTGAGGTTGCCCGCCAGTTCCAGCAAATAGGCCCAACCCTCCTGCCAGCCGCGCACCTGCAAGGAGCGCTCCAGCACCATATGGGTTGATCCGGAGCGCGAGGGGCGGGCCATGGCAATTGCACCTGCGTTCTCCGCTGCCAAGAGCGCGTCCCATCCCGCGGAGGTCGCGACCGCACCGCTTTGTTTTTGGGTCCACCCCAGAGCCGAATAGGCAAAGGAGTGCACATCCGGTTCGTCGGTGGTTGGTAAACTCGCCAGATGTCCGTTCTGCTTGAGCAGCTCAAAAGCCTCGGGGGACGAGGACCAGAACACATCAAATTGTCGCTCGTTGCCGCGCAGGATTTCATCCACCGAGGCGTTGGTGTTTTTGTTGAGCGTGATGACGTCGACGTCGGGATGTTGCTTCGAAAAGGCCGCAACAAAAGGCTGGTAAAAACTTGGCGGCATAGATGTCAAAACCCGGAGTTTGTCGGCCCAGAGTTGTGTGCCAAATACGGTCACGAGCATCACGGCCAAAGCTGTTTTTGCTTTTCGCCAGCCGCAAGTGTTTCTTGTTGCTCGTGTCACTTCAGTTCCCCAAACGCGGTCTTCTTGGCCTACCTTACAGACCCAAGGTGCGTGTCGAGGCAGCATAACGTTCGATTGTTGGCTGGCAACCGGCTGTGTTCAGTGTGTCCTATGTAGAGAAAACGTCAAAGAAGCGGTGTGTTTTCATGTTATGTATTTGGCCGTATACGTTAAGAACACGATGGCAATTTACCGACATGATGAGGGCTCACCATGGAAAAACGACGCATTGTCTCTTCACGCCACCTCGCCGAAGGCGACGGATGGGAAGCTTCAGAAGTCGAATACGGCATGATCATTGCCTACAATGCATTTTCGCGCTGGATGACCCGCTGCATGGCGGCGGCGGGCAATGCCGATATGACACCGTTGGAAATTCTGGTTCTGCACAATCTTAATCACCGAGATCGGGATAAACGTCTGACAGATATTGGTTTTTTATTGAACATCGAAGACAGTCACACCGTCAACTATGCGCTTAAAAAGTTGCTGAAAATGGGTCTGATTGAATCTGAGAAGCGCGGCAAGGAGGTGTTTTATCGCCCTTCTGAAGCCGGCATTGCACTTTGCGAAGATTATCGCACAGTGCGCGACCGCTGCTTTGTCGAAGGGCTGTCGCGTTTGGACATGAGTGGAGACGACATGCGTGACATCGCCTCCAGTCTGCGTTTGCTATCTGGCCAATATGATCAGGCCAGCCGGGCCGCTGCCTCGCTTTAGCGGCTCATCAATTCGGGCAGATAGGTCACGATCTGCGGGAATACCGCGATCAGGCCTACGCCCACCAGAAGCAACAGGAAGAAGGGAAAGGCCGCTTTGGCCACCTCCAGGATATTGATGCCGGTCATGCCTTGGATGACAAATAGGTTGAAACCCACCGGCGGGGTGATCTGGCTCATCTCCACTACAATAACGAGGTAGATGCCAAACCACAGCGGGTCGATGCCTACGGCAGCGATCATCGGCATGATGATCGAGGTGGTCAGTACGACCACAGAAATGCCGTCAAGGAAGCACCCTAAGATGATGAAGAAGATGGTCAGCGCGAAGAGAAGCATCGGTGCAGAGAGATTCATCTCGGCAATCCATGCCGCGAGGTTGCGTGGCAGACCGGTGAAGCCCATCGCGACGGAAAGGTAAGCTGCGCCCAGCAGGATAAAAGCAATCATGCAAGAGGTGCGTGTTGCCGACAGCAGCGCTTCCATGAAATGCTTCCAGCCAAATCCGCCGGAAAGCCACGCCAGCAAGGTTGCCAGAACCACGCCCAAAGCTGCGGCGTCCGTGGGGGACGCGAGGCCGGTGTAAATCGAACCAATGACCCCAATGATCAGTAATGCCACTGGGATCAAGTTGCGGGAAGCTTTTATGCGCTCGAAAAAGCTGAACTGTTTGGCCTCTTGTGGGATCAACTCGGGATTCATCCAAGCACGCACGGCCACATACCCGGCAAACAAGGTGATCAGCATAAAGCCGGGCAGCACACCCGCAATAAACAAGCGGGCAATCGATTGTTCGGTGGCGACCCCATAGACAATCAAGATGATTGACGGCGGAATCAGCAGGCCCAGCGTGGCAGACCCGGCCAACGTGCCGAGGATCAGGCTTTGTGGGTAGCCGCGTTCGGTCAGCTCCGGCACCGACATCCGACCAATCGTGGCGGCAGTGGCAGCGGAAGATCCAGAGACGGCGGCAAAGATGGCGCAGCCAAAGACATTCACATGCAAAAGTCGTCCCGGGGCGCGGCCCAACCATGGTGCAAGGCCGGAGAACATGTCGTTGCTAAGGCGCGATCTCAGGAGGATTTCGCCCATCAGAATAAAGAGGGGCAGGGCGGTGAGCGCCCAGCTGTGCGAGTGCCCCCAGAAGGTGGTGGCCAGCACAAGTCCGGCTGGCGCGTTGGAAAAGGCCAGCAAGGCAATCAGCGCCACTACGCCCAAGGACATCGCCACCCACAGGCCTGCGGCGAGACAAAGCAACAAAAGACCCAGAAGAGTCAGAGCAATCAACGGATCAGCCATAGCTTAGACCTCATCTGGTGTATTGAGCACCGAAGTGCCGGTGGTGATCAGGTCGACCAATGTGTGCAAAAGTGCGACCAGCAGGAGCCCGATGCCAAAGGTCATAGCGGATTGGGTGAGCCAAAGCGGCACAGGGATGATGCCGTTTGACACATCGCTGTAGTGCAGGCTCTCAAGCATAAGTGCGACGCTGAAAAAGAGTGCGTAGCCTACAAAGGCACTGGCAACGGCGAGCGTGAGAAACTCGGCTATCAGGGTCATACGGGGAGAAAGATTTTGTACCACGAGGTTCACCCGGATGTGCCCGCCAGAACGCAGGGTGTACGCCATTGCAAGGAAAGTGGCCCCGGCGAGCATAAAGCCTGCAAAATCCGCATAGGATGGGATAGTCGAGGGCAATAGGCCTGGCATCAAACGGCCCATGCCATTGAGCACAATCTGCGCGCTTATCAACAGGCAAATTGCCAGGATCAGAAAAGCGCTGAACATCCCTGCGGCCTTATAAGTTGCGTTTAGAAAACGGTGCATACAAACCTCTCCCCATCGGTTTGGTGATACAAAAAGACCGGCGGCACGGGGTGTCGCCGGTCTTTCTTGAGTGGTGGTTATTGCTGGTAAGTGGTCAGGATCGACAGTGCAGCGTCAGACGCATTGCCTTTCCAGTTGTCCAGCATTTTGGTGCCGATGCCCTGCAGGCCTTCAACCAGTGCCGCGCTTGGCTGGTAAACGGTAATGCCGTTTGCTGCGAGCTCCGCGGTTTTTGCCTCAGCTTCCGCTGCAGACATCTCCCAACCGCGTGTCTCCGCAGTGGCTGCGGCTGCCAGTACGGCCGCCTTTGTGTCGTCGCTCAGCTTGTCGAACACACGCTGGTTCACAACAACGATGTTCTTAGGAACCCAAGCGTTGATCGGGCTATAGTGGGTCACAAAGTCCCACGCGGTGGAGTTCACACCAGTAGAGGGCGAGGTGATCATCGCCTGCACCTGACCGGTGGAGAATGCCTGCGGAATGTTGGAGGCTTCTACCTGTACCGGTGCGGCACCTGCCAGTGTAGCAAACTCTTCCAGCGCTGCATTGTAGGCGCGGAACCGCAGACCGTTCAGGTCGTCCACAGTGGCAATTTCGCCGTTGGTGTACAGACCTTGCGCAGGCCATGGCACGGAGAACAGTGGCACCAGGCCCTGCTCTGCCAGTAGCTCAGTCACAACCGGTTTCTGTGCATCCCAGAGCTTTTTAGCTTCGTCATAAGAGGTCGCAACCAGTGGCTGGCTGTCGATGCCATAAGCCAGATCTTCGTTGGACAGGCGAGACAGGAAGAACTCACCAGCCGGCACCTGACGCGAACGCACGGCGTTTTTGATCTCTGCATGTGGGATCAGCGAACCCGCGCTGTGCAGGGTGATGTCCAGATCTCCATTGGTGGCTTCGCGCACATCGTCCGCAAATTTGGCGATGTTCTGTGTGTGGAAAGTGCTGTCACCATAAGGTGTCGGCATGTCCCACGCATCTGCATAAGCTGGCGCGGCGCAGACCAACGCCGCCGTAAAAGCGATTACATGTTTCATAGGTGCTCCCTGTTCGTTTTTTGATTCTTACAATCACATAACGTTGACAAATTGTCAGCGTTATAAACATAAAGCAACTATAAAGTTGATTCGAGGAGAACGGCATGTCCACGCAACCAGCAGAGAAGTGGCAGTTTTGGGTCGACCGTGGCGGCACGTTCACGGACATCGTGGCCAAGGCCCCAAACGGCGCGCTGCACAGCCATAAGCTCTTGTCAGAAAACCCGGAAATCTATCGGGACGCGGCGGTGCATGGCATCCGCACTTTGCTGAATCTGGACACAGACACAACGATTCCAGAGGGCAAAATCGCCGCCGTAAAAATGGGCACTACGGTTGCGACCAACGCGCTCTTGGAGCGCAAAGGTGAGCCAGTGCTGCTGCTGATCACCAAAGGTCTGCGCGATTTGCTGCGGATCGGCTACCAGAATCGCCCGAAACTTTTTGACCTGGATATCCAACTGCCCGAACTCCTCTATGATGAGGTTATCGAAATCGACGAACGTCTCGACGCCGACGGCAACATCATCACAGAGCTGGATGAAGCTGCCGCCCGTACCGCGCTGGCCGAGGCCCATGCCAAAGGCTTCCGCTCCGTTGCCATCGCGTTGATGCACGCCTACCGCTTCCCGGATCATGAACAGCGTCTTGGCAAACTGGCCGAGGATATCGGCTTCTCGCAAATCTCTCTCAGCCATGAAGCCAGCCCGCTGATCAAACTGGTCGGTCGCGGCGACACCGCTGTGGTCGATGCTTATCTCTCGCCCATTTTGCGCCGCTATGTGGATCAGGTGGCGGACGCGCTGGGTGCTGACCAAGGCGGCTGCGACCGGCTGATGTTCATGCAGTCCAATGGCGGCCTGACCGACGCCAGCCTGTTTCAGGGCCGCGACGCCATTCTCTCCGGTCCCGCTGGGGGCGTCGTCGGCATGGTGCGATCTGCCGCAGAATTGGGTTTTGATAAGCTCATCGGCTTTGACATGGGCGGCACCTCAACCGATGTGTGCCACTATGCGGGCGAATATGAGCGCTCCTTTGAGACCGAGGTGGCCGGTGTGCGCATGCGCGCCCCGATGATGTCGATCCATACCGTGGCGGCAGGCGGCGGTTCTATCCTGTCTTATCGTGACGGCCGCATGCAGGTTGGCCCAGAAAGCGCCGGTGCCAATCCCGGACCCTGTGCCTATCGTCGCGGCGGGCCTCTCACAGTCACCGATTGCAACGTGCTGCTGGGCAAATTGCATCCAGATCACTTCCCACATGTCTTTGGCCCCAATGGCGATCTGCCGCTGGACGCGGACGCTGTGCGCGCCAAATTCGAAGCTCTGAAAGCCGAAATTGGCACCGAAAAATCTGTTGAAGACTTGGCCGAAGGCTTCCTGCGCATTGCCGTGGAAAACATGGCCAACGCGATCAAGAAAATCTCGGTTCAACGAGGCTATGACGTGACCCGCTACACCATGAACTGCTTTGGCGGTGCAGGCGGGCAGCACGCCTGTCTGGTGGCTGACGCGCTGGGCATGGAAAGCATCTTTATCCACCCCTTTGCTGGCGTGCTCTCTGCCTTTGGCATGGGGCTGGCCGACATCCGCGCCATGCGCGAGGCGCAACTGGGCTGCGCGCTGGAAGACAGCAACGTTGCGGCGCAGCTGGCAGAGATTGCCGCTGCCGCCCGTACTGAGGTCGCCAGCCAAGGCGTGGCTGAGGCGGACATCATCGTGGAGCAGCGCGTTCATATTCGCCCACAAGGCGCACAGCAGAGCTTGCCGGTGGAGTTCGGTAATGCAGATAAAATGCGCGCGGCTTTTGTCACCGCCCACAAGCAACGATTTGGCTTTACGCCTGACACCGATGATCTGATCATTGACGTCTCGGAAGCAGAGGCCATTGGCCAAACGGGCGAGGTGGTGACAATGCCGGACCCATCCGGTGCTGCGCGTTCTGATGCCACTGTACCGTTCCACCTCAACGGCACGTGGCAGGACATCCCGCTGGTCGATCGCACCACTTTGGCTGTGGGTGACAGTGTGACCGGCCCGGCGATCCTGACCGAACCCACCGGCACCAATATGATCGAAGACGGCTGGCAGGCGACCTGTGCGGCCGGCGGCAACCTCGTGCTCAAACGCATTGTGCCGCTGGCTCGCAAGGAGGCGATTGGCACCTCTGTGGATCCGGTAATGTTGGAAGTGTTCAACAACCTCTTCATGTCGATTGCCGAACAGATGGGCGCCACTCTGGCCAACACGGCTTATTCGGTGAACATCAAAGAGCGCTACGATTTCTCCTGCGCGATGTTTGATCAAAATGGAGATCTTGTGGCCAACGCGCCGCATGTGCCGGTGCACCTCGGTTCCATGTCCGAAAGCGTGCGCACCGTGTTGCACGCAAACGCGGGCAAAATCCGTCCGGGCGATGTGTTCATGATGAACAACCCGTTTAACGGCGGCACACACCTGCCTGACGTGACCGTCATCACCCCAGTGTTTGATACGGCGGGGGAAAACATCCTCTACACGGTGGCGTCACGTGGTCACCACGCCGACATTGGCGGCAAAACACCGGGCTCCGCCCCGCCCGATAGCCGCACCATCGACGAAGAAGGAATTGTGATCGACAACTTCCTGTTGGTGGATCGCGGCACCCTGCGTGAAGAAGCCGCGCGCGAGTTGCTCGCGTCTGGCCCTTACCCGTGTCGCAACGTAGGTCAGAACATGGCCGACCTCGCGGCACAGATTGCCGCCAACGAAACCGGCGCAACCGAACTGCGGAAGATCACAACGCAGTTTGGCCATGGCACAGTGCAGGCCTACATGGGCCACGTGCAGGACAACGCCGAAGAAAGCGTGCGCCGCGTGCTCGACGTTCTGCATGATTGCAGCTTCTCCTATCCGCTGGATGGCGGTGCTAAAATTGAGGTGGCCATTTCGGTCGATAAAGCCGCGCGCAGCGCCACCATCGATTTCACCGGCACCTCGGATCAGAGTCCGCTGAATTACAACGCGCCGATGGCGATCTGTCGGGCTGTTGTGCTCTATGTTTTCCGCACCATGGTGGGCAGCGACATTCCAATGAACGAAGGCTGTTTGAAGCCGCTTAGTCTGATTGTGCCCGAAGGCAGCATGATCAACCCGCGCTATCCGGCGGCTGTGATCTCCGGCAACACCGAGGTCAGTCAGGCGATCTGTGACACCCTCTACGGCGCGCTGGGCGTGATAGCCGGAAGCCAAGGCACCATGAACAACTTTGTCTATGGCAACGATACGCATCAGAACTACGAAACCATCTGTGGCGGTACTGGGGCAGGGAACGGCTTTGACGGCGCCAGCGCGGTGCACAGTCATATGACCAACACCCGTATGACTGATCCCGAGGTTCTGGAAACCCGCTTCCCGGTGCGTGTGGACGAGTTCTCGATCCGTCACGGTTCTGGCGGGCAGGGGCAAACATCTGGCGGCAACGGCATTTTGCGGCGCTTGCGGTTCAACGAGCCGATGACCGTGACGGTGTTGTCATCCCATCGGGTTGTGCAGCCCCATGGCGCGCAGGGCGGTGGTGCTGGCGCGGTTGGTGAAAACAGCGTTGTACGCGCGGATGGTGCCGTGTTGGAGTTGGAGGGCAACGATCAGGCGGCCCTTGAAGTGGGCGACGTGTTTGTGATGAAAACCCCCGGTGGGGGTGGATTTGGCGCGCTCTAAGCGCCCAAATACGCACCTCCGTGATACAGTCGCGATACAGACGTCCCAAAACCGCATTTTGGGGCGTCTTAAGAGGGGCGAAATGACAGAAAAACCAACCATCCTTGTAACCGGATATGGCCCCTGGGCCGTTGCCCAAAACAACCCCGCCGCTCAGGTCGCAGCACGCCTCGCGCAAGAGCAATTTGACTGCTGTAATCTGGTAACGGCTGAGTTGGATGTAGATACTAACGCTCTGCAAGATAACGTAAATTATCTGCTGGATAAACATCAGCCGGATGGTTGGATTGGCCTGGGTGTGTCTCGGTCAGCGGTTGTAAAACCCGAAATGGTGGGTATCAACTGGCGTCACTTTGGCGTTCCGGACGTGACCGGCGCGCGCCTTCAAGCCACCCCAATTGTCGCAAACGGCCCCGCCGCCTACAACGCCACGCTCCCCTGCACCGAAATGGTAGAGACCCTCCGCGCCAACCACATCCCAGCAATGTTGTCTTTTTCCGCGGGAACACATCTGTGCAATCAGTTGATCTATGTGCTCGGACACACAACGAACGAGCGCAGTATTGATCTCCGCAGCGGGTTTGTACACATTCCCCAATCACTTGAGAACATTTCCGAAAAATGCAGGGTGGACGAAAATAATGCGTCGATGGATCTCGCCATGTCCACGCGCGCTATTAGGCTTTGTGTGCAAGTCTTCGCAGCTGAGTTGGCTGCTTAGTTTGGCGCAGTTAGTCCGCGAAAAGGTACTCTGTACGAGCAATTTCACGAGCCTGATCTTCGGGAATGTGGAGAAAGTTCCTTACCGCGGTTACATGTTCGTCCTCTGTGCCTGATTGAATCATGCGGCTCACGTTTTCGAACTCGGCATCCCGAATACGGTCGCTCTCACTCAGTATGTCTCGGCGAATGGTTGGCAATAGTCGCTCAAGTGTTTCAGGAGATGTCTGGTCGCCGGCCAGCCCAATACGAATAGCATGACCTGTGAGGTACTCGTCAGTAAACTCACATTGTATCTCCAGCATCCTGGTTGTGGAACGATCACCGAAGAAATCCTGCATCAGGTCCATCGCGCTTGGATCCAAGCAGACGACGAGGCGGTTAGTATCATAATAGTCAAACAGCATCCGCATCAATGCTCTGCGGTGCCGGGTCCGTTTGCCAAGCGTGGACTGTATTCCTCCCAAGTCGGGAAGAGGCGTACTTTCCTCATTAAAAAGGTAAGCGATAGTTGGAAGGTCAGTAACCTGGTCGACCTTTTCAACCAACCGTTTGGCAACATGCCATTTTTTGCAAACGATTAACATTAACTCGCGGTCACGCCCTAGGGTACTCTCGGTCTCCCAAAAACGGCTGGCAAACCGTTTGCCTTGCCGTCCACGCCCCGTCAGAAACTTAAAAAGACTAGGCCCTTCTGCTGATATCTGGAAGTTTGCGCCTTCCTCTGCGTAGAGCTGTCCCAGACGTTCCTTGAGGTCTAACGCATCTGGGCTGATTTTTCGCGCAAAAAGGTAATCTTGGCTTATCAACAGGTCGTAATGATCATTGTAAAACGTGAGCGGCATTCCGTAGTCTGTGAACATCAGGAAAGTGAGAGTACGGGTGCGGATTTCATTTGATGGAACCAAATGGCGCACAATGGTTTGAAAAAATGTTTCGTCTGGAATCCATGTGGTTTTGAAGAAGCGCATCACATCTCGCCGGGATTCAGTAAAATGGAGCACGGCTTCAATGGTTTGGCGCCGCAAGCACCACCATTGACTTCCAATCATGACTTGGATGTCAGATGGTATTTCACGTGTTAGGCCAAGTCTTTTTTGAAAATTGAAAGTTGCATAAAAGCGGCGTTTTTGTGTTCGCTCGTTGAACCAGTGTCGGTAAATCAGCCGCTCTGACTTCATACCGGTTTTGATCCAGTCACTTTCAAAAAAATCGTAGCTTTCAATAAAGTCGACGTCGTTATCATCCAGAAATTCGTGAATGTACTCGGAGGATTTGATTACCATGCAGTCGCCGGAGAGCATGTAAAAATGTGAGGCACGAGGGAACTTTTTGACTGCAGTTTGCACAGCGTAAAGCGTCGCCTCTACAAGGCTCCATTCCCCCCAGCCGCATTTGATGCGCTTTTCCGAAAAGGCTACGTTGGGGTTGGGGCCAAGCACCTCTTGTAGCAGCATAAAATGCTCGGTTTTCTCCCGCGCATCAAAGTGAATGGAGATATAGTCTCCAGTTGCCGTGAGCCGTTCTGCCTGCTTTATGATCGCTTCTGGATCCTTGTGGCACAGAAGAATGTAAGCAATTCTCGCCATCTAGCCTCTTCGATCCCCACTTTGACGTCCTGAGTTTATCCATTTAAAGATGAAAGTGCGTTGAATAAACAGGCTTTGTTCAGATTTTTTTGACAAGCACTTAGACCGTGACCAAAGCAATAACCACGGCGGCTATGGAGGCAGAAATATGGGATTTCCCGGCACTTGGATGACAGAAAGCGAAAGCGTGGTGTATCGGGTTGTGCCCAAGTGTGCCTGCTCCACAATCGGTCAGATTATGTTCTATTCAGATCACGGCGAATTCTTTGATGGCGATATCCACGATGCCAAAGGGGGCATGCACAAGTGGGCCCTTGAGGAAAGCCACCAGCCGATTACACACAATGTGCGAGAACATCGCTCCTATGCGTTTACTTGTGTGCGAAATCCTTACACACGTATTTTGTCGTCATTCTTTGACAAAATTTGCGGCATTCAAAGGAATGGAAAACGTTATCGTGGCAACCTTGTGCCAATGTTGATCCAAAAATATGGTATCGAAGTTGGCGGGGATGACGGCAAACAGGAGTTTGACCAAATTCAGAGCTTCCGTCGTTTTTTGCTGTTTGCACGCGACACCATCCGCTGGCGCCGCCCAATGGACCCTGATATCCACTGGTCGGCCATGTCCGGTCACGTGTCGACCTTTATTGTGAACGGCGGTACCTACGACAAAATTTTTTGGACAGAACAGTTTAACGACGGAATGCAAGGCGTTTTGGATAGCGTCGAAACGCCGTATACCGTCGATCTGACACAGATTCCACGGTTCAACGAGTCCGAAGGACATGGGCCGAAACGGGCGCATCCTGTGGAAGACTACTTTGACGATTTGTCGATGCATTTGGTCTATGAAATTTTTAAGCGTGATTTCCAGTTGTTCAAATATGACTTTGAGAATCCTGGAAATAAGTTGCCGATTGGCGAAATTGACCTTGATGAAGTGCACGCCAAGCTCGGAGATTGAGCGCGTCAAACTACGATTTCAGGAGTGAGCCCGTTTTCTGTTCCGGGCGTGGCATTGCGATGTTTGTGTGACGTTTTTTCAGGCTGGGGCACCACTCCTTGCCCAATTGCGCCCCATTCGCTAAAGGCACAGGCGTAATTATTTCACAAGGACCATAGCTATGGCCAAGCAGAAGAAAGCCCCCCGTCCCAAGGCGATCACGCCAAAGGGCTTCCGCGATTATTTTGGTATTGAGGTGACCGAACGCGCCGAGATGTTGCATCAGATCGCTGGGGTGTATCATCGCTATGGTTTTGAAGCTTTGGAAAGTAGCGCGGTGGAAACCGTCGACGCTCTGGGCAAGTTCCTTCCGGACGTGGACCGCCCCAATGAAGGCGTGTTTGCGTGGCAGGAATTTGACGAAAAAGACAACGGCGACTGGATGGCGCTGCGCTATGATCTGACCGCGCCTTTGGCGCGTGTATACGCACAGCACCGCAATGAATTGCCTAACCCTTATCGCCGTTATGCGATGGGGCCGGTGTGGCGCAACGAGAAGCCAGGCCCTGGCCGGTATCGCCAGTTTTATCAATGCGATGCGGACACAGTGGGCACAGCGTCCATGGCAGCGGATGCCGAGATTTGCGCCATGCTGTCGGACACGCTAGAGGCCGTGGGCATTCCGCGCGGGGATTATCTTGTACGTGTGAACAACCGCAAAGTGATGAACGGTGTGCTTGAAGTCATGGGGCTTGGCGAAGACCAAGCGGCCAAAGACGACGTTTTGCGCACCATCGATAAGTTCGATAAAGTGGGCGAAAACGGTGTGCGTAAGCTTTTGGGCAAGGGGCGCCTGGACGCCTCCGGCGCCTATATTGATGGCGTTGGCTTGAGCGATGATCAGATTGAGCCAGTGATCGCGTTTTTGACGTCCAAAGCGGATGACGCGGCCAAGACCTTTGAAAACCTTCGAGGAGCGGTTGGCGGTTCGGCCGTTGGTGCTGAAGGTATTGGAGAACTGGAACAGATCGGCGATTTGTTGGCGGCCGGCGGCTATGGCAGCAATCGGATCGAGATTGATCCATCAATTGTCCGTGGCTTGGGCTACTACACCGGACCGGTGTTTGAAGCGGAACTGACTTTTGAAATCTATGATGAAAAAGGTCGTAAGCGTCAGTTTGGCTCTGTATCCGGTGGCGGTCGCTATGATGATTTGGTGAAACGCTTCACCGGTCAGGCCGTGCCCGCGACCGGCTTGTCGATTGGCGTGGATCGCCTTTTGGCTGCGCTGCGCGAGAAAGGCCGCATGGGTGGCACATCCACTGGACCGGTCGTAGTGACCGTGATGGATCGCGATCGGATGGCGGACTATCAATCGATGGTGGCAGAGCTGCGCAATGCGGGCATTCGCGCCGAAGTGTATCTTGGCAATCCGAAAAACTTCGGCAACCAGCTCAAATATGCGGATAAGCGTAATTCTCCTGTGGCGGTCATTGAAGGCGGCGATGAGCAAGATCGCGGTATGGTTCAGATCAAGGACTTGATCTTGGGCGCAAAGATTGCCGAGACCGCGACCCATGAAGAGTGGAAAGAGCGGCCCAGCCAGTTTGAAGTCCCCCGCAGTGAATTGGTCGCCAAAGTGCGCGAAATCCTTGAGGGGCAGGCGGACTGATGGCGGACAAAGCGAAAATCAGAGCGCGGGCGGCAAAGCTGTCTGCGGAATTTGAGGCGGCTGGAGCTTTGCCGGTGGAGATGCCGGTGCTGTTGCCAGCGGACGTATTGCTGGATCTGTATGGCGAGGACATTCGTGGGCGGGCCTACGTAACGTCTGACGCCTTGCGTGGGGAGCAGATGCTGCGCCCCGACTTTACGGTGCCGGTTGTACAGATGCACATGGCGCATGGTGCCGATCCCGCGCGCTACACTTATGCGGGGGAAGTCTTTCGTCGGCAGGAGGAAGATCAGACTCGCGCAAATGAGTATATGCAGGTCGGTTACGAGGTTTTTGACCGCGAGAACTCTGCGGCAAGCGATGCTGAGGTCTTTGCGGTGATGCAGGAGGCGTTGAAAGGTGTCGAGTTACGCGCTGCTACAGGAGACATTGGCATTCTGGCTGCTGCTGTGGCTGGTCTGGAAACCACCGTGCGCCGTAAACGTGCGCTGGCGCGTCATATCTGGCGACCACGCAAGTTTAAGGCCCTTCTAGATCGTTATTCCGGCAAGGCGGAAATGCCTGCGAGCCGCGCTGCGTTGTTGGCTGCAGACGATCCCATGACACATGATTACCCAGATATTGGCTTGCGGTCGCAGGCCGAAGTGGCCGAGCGTATCCAGGGGCTGCGGGCGGATGCAAACGCTGATCCAATTTCGCCATTGCAGGTTGAATTGATTGAAGCGCTCCTGAATGTGCGAGAGACTCTGCCCAACGCGTTGGAGCACATCCGCGTTTTGGCGGTGGACATGCCAGCGATCACTGAGGCGGCCTTTTGCCTGCGTGATCGCATGCATGCGCTTGAGGCGCGCGGAGTGGATGTCGACACCTTGGAGTTTGAGGCCAGCTATGGCCGCACGTCGATGGAGTATTACGACGGCTTTGTCTTCGGTTTTTATGTGCCAGGCCGCGCGGACTTACCCCCAGTGGCCACCGGTGGACGGTATGACGCCTTAACTCAAGTGCTTGGTCAAGGGCGTGAAATTCCCGCCGTTGGTGGTGTCATTCGCCCCGGCATCTTGGTGCAATTGGAGGATGCAGCATGACCATTAAACTGGGTGTACCTTCCAAAGGGCGTCTGATGGAAAAGACCTTTGATTGGTTTGGTGCGCGTGGGGTAACCTTGAGCCGGATCGGGTCAGACCGCGAATATGCGGGCGCGGTTTCGGGCGTGGATGGTGTCGAGCTGGTCTTGTTGTCTGCGGGCGAAATACCGCGGGAGCTGGCAGCAGGTCGTATTCACCTTGGCGTGACCGGAACCGACTTGGTGCGAGAAAAGCTCGGTCAATGGGAGCAGCAGGTGCAAGAGAAGGCGGAGCTTGGCTTTGGGCATGCTGATCTGATAATTGGGGTTCCCGCTTGTTGGGTTGATGTCGATACGCTTGAAGATCTGGATGCCGCCGCGGCGGCGTTCCGACGAGCTCATGGTTTCCGGCTTCGGATTGCGACCAAGTACCACCGTCTGGTTCGTGAGTTCCTGCAGGACAATGGCGTAGCGGACTATCAACTGGTCGACAGCCAAGGCGCTACAGAGGGCACCATCAAAAACCTGACGGCAGAGGGTGTTGCGGATATCACCTCGACTGGTGATACCCTCCGCGCCAACCACCTCAAGATATTGAGCGATGCGGTGATGTTGAAATCTCAAGCCACATTGTTCAAGAGTCGGAAAGCGGACATGGACGATGAAGAGCGCTCGGCTATGGGCACGCTGCTGGTGCAGCTCGGTCTTGATGGCTGACACGTAGGTCAGTCGTTGCTTCGGTTCACCACCGAGGCGACGCACGGTGCCTTGTGGATCATCGAATTTGCATGCCATGTTTTTCTGATTTTTCTAAGAGTGCCTATCTCTTGGGTCACTTTTCGTGAGCACAGTTTAAAGTTCGCTGAATATTCAATTTTGCACAGGGGTATTGAGCCGCCTGGCAAGTTTTTCTATCCGGCCCATTCGGCTCTTGGCGCGGCTCGATAGGCTGGTAAGAAGGGTATTCCAACTCATATCAGGAGAAACTTTTCGTGGATATCAGCACTCGCATTTTCCGCACCATCGCAGGCGAAATTGCAGCCAAACCCGATCAAGTTTCTGCCGCTGTGAAGCTGTTGGATGAGGGTGCTACGGTGCCGTTTGTGGCGCGCTATCGAAAAGAAGCCACCGGTGGGTTGGACGACACGCAGTTGAGGACTCTTGCAGATCGGCTGGCCTATTTGCGTGAACTAGAGGCACGGCGAGAAACCGTTGCTGCGTCGATCGCTGAGCAAGGTAAGATGACCGACCTCTTGGCCAAGGCGATTGTTGGGGCGGACACCAAAGCGGCCTTGGAAGACATTTACCTACCTTACAAGCCAAAACGACGCACCAAGGGGATGATTGCCCGGGAGAACGGATTGCAGGCATTGGCGGAAGCAATTTTGGCAGATCGCTCCGCGGATCCGGAGGTGCTGGCGGCGGGTTACGTTACCGAGACGGTTGCGGATGCGAAGTCGGCGCTAAATGGTGCGCGGGACATCGTTGCCGAAGGGCTGACCGAGAATGCTGCGCTGTTGGGGGAACTGCGTAAATTTTTGCAGGATGAGGCGATTGTGTCTGCCAAGGTGATTGCGGGGCAAGAGCAGGCGGGCGCGAAGTTCTCTGATTACTTTGAACATTCTGAGCCGTGGTCCAAAGTGCCAAGCCACCGAGCGCTGGCGATGATGCGGGCGTCCAAAGAAGGCGTAATCACGCTGGATATCGGACCTGATCCAGAGGGCGGTAAGGAGCGCGCTGAGGCGATGGTGGCGAGCTATCTGGATACCCGCACAGACGGGCCCGGCGATGTGTGGCTGCGCAAGATTGCTGGGTGGACATGGCGCGTTAAGCTAAGCCTGACGATGACTGTGGATTTGATGGGCGAATTGCGCACGCGGGCGCAGGAAGAAGCTATTCAAGTCTTTGCTCGCAATCTCAAAGACCTGTTGCTGGTGGCGCCGGCGGGTGCGAAAGCGACGCTTGGCCTTGATCCAGGCATTCGTACCGGTTGCAAAGTGGCGGTAGTGGATGCCACTGGTAAGTTGCTGGATACCGCAACGATCTATCCGTTTCAGCCAAAGAATGATGTGCGGGGCGCGGAGGCGACCCTTATGGCGCTGATTGCAAAACATGGCGTTGAATTGGTAGCGATCGGCAATGGCACGGCGAGCCGGGAGAGCGAAAAGCTCGTGGGCGAAACGCTGAAGTTGTTACCCAAAGGTATGAAAGAGCCAACTAAAGTTGTGGTGAGCGAAGCCGGGGCGTCCGTGTATTCGGCTAGTGAATTGGCAGCGCGGGAGTTCCCGGAGTTGGACGTGAGTCTGCGTGGTGCTGTGTCGATTGCGCGCCGACTGCAGGATCCGCTAGCGGAACTGGTGAAGATTGAGCCTAAGTCGATTGGCGTGGGGCAGTATCAGCACGACGTGGACCAGCATCGCTTGGGCAAGTCTCTGGAAGCGGTTATTGAGGACGCCGTGAACGCGGTTGGGGTGGATCTCAACATGGCTTCCGCCCCGCTCTTGGCACATGTGTCAGGCCTTGGGCCATCTTTGGCGGAGGCGATTGTGGCGCACCGCGATGCTAATGGGGCCTTTGGTTCACGCAAAGCGTTGTTGGATGTGGCGCGATTGGGCCCTGCCGCCTTTGAGCAATGCGCAGGGTTCTTGCGCATCACCGAGGGGGAAGAGCCGCTGGATGCCAGTGCGGTGCACCCGGAAGCCTATGACGTTGCACGTAAAATCGTGTCAGCTTGTGGACGTGATGTGCGCACGTTGATGGGGGATGGCGCCGCGCTAAAGCGTTTGCGTGCGGAGGAATTTGTCTCGGAACGGTTTGGTCTGCCCACCGTGCGTGACATCCTCTCCGAATTGGAGAAACCGGGGCGCGATCCACGGCCATCCTTTAAGACAGCGACTTTTGCCGATGGTGTCGAGGAAATCTCCGACCTGAAGCCAGGAATGTCCTTGGAAGGGACCGTTACAAACGTGGCCGCGTTCGGGGCTTTTGTGGATGTTGGCGTGCATCAGGATGGATTGGTGCATGTGAGCCAGTTGGCGGATCGGTTTGTGAAAGACCCGCACGAAGTTGTGAAAGCTGGGGATGTGGTGAAAGTCACCGTTACGGAAGTGGATGTGCCTCGCAAGCGTATTGGTTTGTCTATGCGTAAGGATGGTGGGGCCTCTGCCAAAGAAGATCGCAATGCGCGCTCCGGGTTCGGCAGTAAGGGGCGTGGTGGTCCTGGCGCTGGCCCACGCGGTAAAGGGGCACGCGGCGGCGGCAACTACAGTGCCAAACCAAAGCAGCAGGATGATGGCAATGGAGCGCTGGGCGCGGCGTTGCTGGATGCTATGCGGAAGAAATGAGTGAAGGGCACAGGCAGTTTTGTCCGAGCCTTTTCGTGTGCTTTGAGCGTTTGGCTTAGCTGAGCAGCGTGCCCATATGGCGCATCGCAAGCGTGTAGCCGTTCACGCCACATCCGGCGATCACGCCTTCGGCGCGCGCAGAGACAAAGCTGTGATGGCGAAATTCTTCGCGTTTGTGGATATTGGAAATGTGTATTTCCAGTACTGGGCCATCAAAGGTGTTGAGCGCATCTAGAATGGCCACAGAGGTGTGGCTGTAGGCGGCCGGGTTGATGATGATCCCAGCGGCGTTGTCGCGCGCGTCGTGGATCATTTCGACAATTTCGCCCTCGTGGTTTGACTGCATCAACTTCACCGACAGGCCAAGTTCCTGCCCAACCTTCGCACAGTTGGTCTCTACGTCGGCGAGCGTGTTTTTGCCATAAACCTCCGGCTGCCGCTTCCCCAGAAGGTTCAGGTTCGGGCCGTTCAGGATGTAGATTGTCTTGCTCATGGAAGAGGCTCACTTCTGTTGTCGGCTTTGAGCTAGCCGAAAAAAAGGTAGGGGAGCAAGGTTTAGGACTTCAGATCGCGCAGGATAACATTGGTTTGTGCCGAACTTACCGCAGGCAAAGTGAAGAGAAAGTCCTCCAAGAAGCGATTGTAGGCCTCAATATCGGTGCAGTGCACACGCATGTGGTAGTCTGCAGTGCCGGTGGTGGCAAAACACATGCGGATCTCCTCGCGCGCGGTCACCGCTTCGATAAACCGTTTGAGATTGGCCGGATCATGACGCGTGAGTTGAACATGAACAATGGCGTGGAACGTGAACCCGAGTTTTTCCTGACTTAGGCGTGCGCCATAACCGGCGATCAATCCGGCCTCTTCAAAGGCACGAATGCGGCGCCAGCATGCGGAGGTCGACATGCCCACTTCGGCCGCCAAATCTGCGTTCGACTGGCGGCAGTCCTTTTCCAGTAGGGTGAGGAGTTTTCGATCTTTCGAATCGAGGTTCATGGCATTCTGTTCCAATTTTTGGCTGCTAGCCGAATTTTAAACTCGATAATAAGCCGAAATCCAGAGAGTTTGAAACGGGAAACCGGCGGCTTTGTGGGAAAATGCCTCAGTTTAGGAGGAGCGCGCGATGACTCAAGCCAGCCACGATTTTCGAAATTATGCCTTGTCAGACCGGTACGACCAACCAAAGGGGCGAGTGTTTCTGACCGGAACACAAGCGCTGGTCAGGATTATGTTTGATCAAGCTAGGCGGGATCGTGAAGCCGGGTTGAATACTGGAGGCTTTGTCTCCGGGTATCGAGGGTCCCCGCTTGGCGGATTGGATTTGGAGTTCTGGCGAGAACGAAATCGCACCAAAGAGCAGAACATCAATTTCCTGCCCGCCGTGAATGAAGACCTTGGTGCCACAGCTGTTTTGGGAGCCCAGCAAGCCACGCTAGATCCGAATTGCGACGTCGAGGGGCTGTTCTCGATGTGGTATGGCAAAGGCCCGGGTGTAGATCGCTCTGGCGACGCGCTCAAACACGGCAATGCCTATGGTTCCTCCCCGAAAGGTGGTGTGCTGGTTGTCGCGGGTGACGACCACGGATGTGTCAGTTCTTCGATGCCGCATCAATCGGATGTGGCCTTTATGTCTTGGTTCATGCCCACGTTGAATCCGGCCAGTGTTGATGAATACTTGGCGTTTGGTGAATACGGCATCGCGCTCAGCCGATTTAGTGGCACATGGGTCGGCTTTAAGGCGATTTCTGAGACGGTCGAGTCGGGCCGGTCTGTGGAGTTGCAAGCAGACCGCAAGTTCGTGACGCCAGAGTTCGACATGCCGGCGGGGGGCGTGCACGTGCGCCCGAGCGATCTGCCCAGCCCCGAAATAGAAACCCGCATTGGTCACAAGTTGCGCGCGGTGGAGGCTTTTGTTGAAGCGAACCCAATTGACCAGCGCATCTATGACATTCCAGAGGCGGCGTTTGGGTTTGTAACCACTGGCAAGGGCCATCTGGATTTGATGGAGGCGCTGCGCCTTTTGGGGCTGGACGAGGAGGCCTGTCGCCGTCTTGGCATCGACATCTATAAGGTGGGGATGGTGTGGCCGCTTGCCCGCCGCGACGCGCTAGCCTTTGTGCGTGGTAAAACCGAAGTGTTGGTGGTCGAAGAGAAGCGCGGCATCATCGAGAGCCAGTTCAAGGAATACTTCTACGATTGGCCTGGCGATAAACCGGAGAAGATGGTCGGCAAACACCGCGCCGTTGGTGATCCACTGTTGCCATGGACTGGCGAACTTTCCCCCAAGATGCTGGTTCCTGCGGTGGCAGAGCGGTTGGCACGCTTGTTCCCGGATGAAGGCTTGCTTGAAAAGGCCGCAGCGCTTACCGAGGAAAAGCCGCCTGTGCTGAATGTCTCGGGAGCAAACCGTACGCCGTATTTCTGCTCCGGTTGCCCACATAATACTTCCACCAAACTGCCGGATGGATCCAAGGCCATGAGCGGCATAGGTTGCCACGTCATGGCCAGCTGGATGAACCGGGAGACGGGCGGCTATGCCCAGATGGGTGGCGAAGGCGTGCCTGTGGCGGTTGCGCAAAAGTACAACGGCAACAAGCATATCTTCCAGAACCTCGGGGAGGGTACCTGGTATCACTCGGGCTCGTTGGCCATTCGTCAGGCGATCGCCGCCAAGGCCAACATCACGTACAAAGTGTTGTTCAATGACGCGGTTGCCATGACCGGCGGACAGCCTGTGGACGGCCCGGTATCGGTCCATGGCATCGCCTGGAACGTGCGCGTCGAAGGTGTGGCCCGTATTGCCTTGGTCAGTGATGACATTTCCAAATTTTCCAAAGCAGATTTTCCTCCAGATACATCATTCCATGATCGCAAAGACATGGATCCTGTGCAGCGCGAATTGCGCGAAATCGAAGGTGTGACCTTGCTGATTTACGAGCAAACCTGTGCCACGGAAAAACGCCGTCGCCGCAAGCGCGGGAAAATGGAAGACCCCGACACATTTGCTTTTATCAATGAGTTGGTTTGTGAGGGATGCGGTGATTGTTCCAAAGCGTCCAATTGTCTGAGTGTGGAGCCGGTTGAGACCGAGTTTGGGCGTAAGCGGAAGATCAATCTGAGCACCTGCAACAAGGACTACTCCTGCGTGGACGGATTCTGCCCGAGCTTTGTGACCGTGACTGGCGCTAAGCGGCGCAAAAAGGATGGCGCGAATGTCGATGTGGCTGGCCTGTTGTCTAAGGTTCCCGCACCCAGCGTGCCTTCACTGGACAAACCGTTTGACCTCTTGGTGACCGGGGTGGGGGGCACAGGTGTTGTGACTGTCGGTGCGTTGATAACCATGGCGGCGCATCTGGAAGGGTTGGGCAGTTCCGTGCTCGACTTTACGGGTTTCGCACAGAAGTTTGGTACAGTGTTGAGCTATATCCGTCTTGGAACCAGCCCAGCAGCGGTCAATCAGGTGCGTATTGAAAGCGGTGCAGCGGACGCGGTCATCGGGTGTGACGTGGTGGTGAGTTCCGCGCCCAAAGCCAGTGTCCATTATCGTAAAGGGGCTCAGGTGGTGCTTAACACAGCGGAGATGCCTACCGGAGATTTGGTCCTCAACAGGGACGCTGACCTGAAAGTGGGCGTACGGGAAGAGGTCATTCGCAACGCTGTGGGTACCGACAATGTGCGCGCGCTAAATGCCAATAAGATAGCCGAGATGGTCATGGGGGACAGCGTTTTTGCCAATGTGATGATGCTTGGATTTGCGTATCAGAGAGGTCTGGTTCCGGTGAGCGAAGTGGCCTTAAAACAGGCAATCCTGCTTAACGGTGTTGCCGTTGAGAAAAACGCCAAGGCCTTCGATATTGGCCGTGTTCTGGCGCATGATCCGGATGCCATCCCCCTGGCGGTGCCGTGTGTTGCGGAAAAGGCGGACAAAGTGATAGCCAAACGATCTGTGTTTTTGGCCGACTACCAAAATGCCAAATACGCCGCGCGGTTTGAAGCGCGCATGATGAAACTGGCACAAGTTCTGCCGGAGGATCTGCTGATCGAGGCAGCAAAGTCACTGTTTAAGCTTATGGCTTACAAAGACGAATACGAAGTTGCACGCTTGCACATGGATGCCGCATTTGCTGAGCGCCTGAACGAAGAGTTCGAGGGCGATTTCAAGGTGAACTATCACATGGCGCCTCCGATGTTGCCACTTGGCCGTGATGCACTGGGGCGGTCTAGGAAGGTCAAGTTGGGGTCATGGATGCAGCTTTTGTTAGGGGCGCTTTCCAAGGCGCGCGGGGTGCGTGGGTCGTTCTTGGATCCGTTCCGTTTCAGTGCGGACCGAAAGCTGGATCGGGAGCTGCTTGAGTGGTTTGAGTGCGTTTTAGATCTCGTTGAGCGTGGATACAGTGAAAACGACCGTGACACCTGTTGGGCCCTGTTGACGGCGCCGAAAGAAATTCGCGGATACGGCATTGTGCGCGAGGAAGCCGCAGAAGGCGTACGCAAAAGTGCCATGATGTTGGAAACCTTGCTCTCTGCGAAAGTCTAGGAGCTGTTCTGGTGGAGTAAGCAAGCGGTGGACAGAAATGTTCGCCGCTGTTCGCGTGTGGTTATTCAAAAGAAAAGCCCGGATGGCGGTCCATCCGAGCTCTGAAATTCTTGGTGGCGGTACAGGGACTTGAACCCCGGACACGCGGATTATGATTCCGCTGCTCTAACCAACTGAGCTATACCGCCGTAAGTGCAGTGCGATTTAGGCTCTTCCTTGTGTGGGGTCAAGAGAGAAATCACATCGAAAGCACAGGTTTTTTGTTTCTTGGGACCCGTGCCCAAAATGTGAAAGCAGCGACGGCCGACTCCAAGCTTTTCAGACGTAAAGCTTACCCCTTCGGTACCCCCAAATGAAAAGCCCCGACGACTGCCGGGGCTTTTCGAAACGGGAGTTTAGAGCTTTTAGCCGATGGCCGCTGCTTTCACATCTGCGTCGATGTAGGGTAGGTATTGTTCAAAGTTGTCAGCAAACATGCCCACGAGTTTAGCGGCCTGCGCATCATAAGCACTTTTGTCTGCCCATGTGCCGCGTGGGTCAAGCAACGCATCATCCACACCTGGCACAGAGACTGGCACTTCAAAGCCAAAGTTGGCGTCTTTTCGGAACTCAACGTGGTTGAGTGAGCCATCGAGAGCCGCGGTCAACAGCGCGCGGGTGGCTTTGATTGGCATGCGGGAGCCTGTGCCGTACGCCCCACCGGTCCAGCCTGTGTTCACTAGCCAACATGTGGTGCCAAACTCCGCGATCTTTTTACGCAGCAGCGCGCCATAAACTTCAGGGCGACGTGGCATAAACGGCGCGCCAAAACAGGTGGAGAAGGCGGGCGTCGGTTCGGTCAAGCCACGCTCGGTGCCTGCCATTTTGGCAGTGAAGCCGGACAGGAAGTGGTACTCAGCTTGGGCCGGTGTTAGGCGGGCCACAGGAGGCAAAACACCGAAGGCGTCACACGTCAGCATGATCACGTTTTTTGGGTGACCGCCGAGACCATTGTCCGAAGCGTTTGGGATTGAATCCAGCGGGTAAGCACAACGCATGTTTTCGGTGAGGCTCTTGTCCTCAAAATCGAGTTCCTTGGTTTCTTCGTCAAAAACCATGTTTTCGATCACGGTGCCAAACATTTTGGTCGTGGCGTAGATTTCTGGCTCGGCTTCTGGATTCAAACCGATGGTTTTGGCATAACAGCCACCCTCGAAGTTGAAGGTGCCACGATCGGACCAGCCGTGTTCGTCGTCGCCAATCAGGGTGCGGTTTGGATCTGCGGAGAGTGTGGTTTTGCCGGTGCCGGACAGGCCAAAGAACACGGCGCTGTCGACTGGGTTGTCCTTAGCGTGGTTGGCGGAGCAGTGCATTGGCATGATGCCCTTTTCAGGCAGCAGGTAGTTCAGTAGACCAAAGACGGATTTTTTATTTTCACCGGCGTATTCAGTGTTGCCGATTAAGATCATCTTCTTTTCGATGTTAACGGCAATAACCGTTTCGGTGCGACAGCCGTGTTTGGCCGGGTCCGCTTTGAAGCTCGGGCAATTGATTATTGTGTAATCTGCTACGAATTCGTCGAGTGCACTGCGGTCGGGGCGGCGCAGCAGGTGGCGGATGAAGAGATTGTGCCAAGCCAGTTCGTTCACAACACGTACGTTGATGGCGTGGGTTGGATCTGCGCCAGCGGTAAGGTCCTGCACAAAGTAGTCACGGCCCTTCATGTGCTGCAGCATGTCAGCATGAAGGCGATCAAACGCGTCCGATTCCATCGGGGCGTTGTTTTCCCACCAGATAGTGTCTTCTGTCATTGGAGACCGAACGGTGAATTTGTCCTTGGGTGAGCGACCAGTGAATTCGCCGGTGCTTACCAAAAAGGCGCCGCCATTGCCCAAAGTACCCTCGCCGCGTTTGAGCGCGGATTCGATGAGGGCAGGCTCCATAAAGTTGTAATAGACATCTCCCAGACCTTCGATCCCTTGATCTTGTAGGCGGAATTGCGGGTTTACCCGTCCAAATGTCATTATCTTACTCCTGTAGCCGCTTGTCCTGTTGCGGCGGTCCTTGAAAGTCCTCGGAGCGAAATTTTCTTGCGCGTCTATGTGCCCCGAAGTGCGACATGGGCCTCTTAACATGCCGGTTGTTAATAAGAACAGGACGCTTTAGCGCAGTTAGCGCAATCAAATGCAGGTTAGCGCAATCAAGTGTTCCGATCGGAAAAGGTCGGCAGCAATTGTCGGTGAAAGTGAGACAATTTAGTCATTGCTCAAGGATTTTCTGGCTAAATAAGTTCGGTTTACGACCCGAATCGCACTTTTACGTTGATTGACCGAGACTGACTTGCGCATAATGTCGCAAAAAAACAGACATAATAAGAGCAGTAATAAGGACCGATCCCATGTCGAAAATTGCCCTAGTGGATGACGACAGGAATATCCTGACGTCGGTTTCGATCACCCTTGAGGCAGAGGGGTTTGAGGTTGAAACCTACAATGATGGCCAGCAAGCGCTGGACGCATTCAATAAAAAACTCCCGGATATGGCCGTCTTGGATATCAAGATGCCTCGCATGGATGGCATGGATCTTTTGCAGCGCCTGCGACAGAAAACCAGTATGCCGGTAATTTTCTTGACTTCCAAAGACGATGAGATCGACGAGGTTCTGGGGCTACGTATGGGTGCCGACGACTACGTCAAAAAACCATTCAGTCAGCGTTTGCTGGTGGAACGCATTCGGGCGCTACTTCGCCGCCAGGAAGCTGTCGACGGCGAAATTGTTGGCGACACAGAAGATACAAAGATTATGGAGCGGGGCGACCTGACGATGGATCCGCTGCGTCACTCTGTAAGCTGGAAAGGTCAGGACGTTACGCTGACTGTTACGGAGTTTCTTTTGCTGCAGGCGCTTGCACAGAGGCCGGGTTTTGTGAAAAGCCGGGATCAGTTGATGGATGTGGCCTATGATGACCAAGTCTATGTGGACGACAGAACCATCGACAGCCATATCAAGCGCTTGCGTAAAAAGATGCGAACGGCCGACCGTGATTTCTCTGCAATTGAGACGCTCTACGGCATCGGTTATAGGTACAACGAAGAGTAACGACACTAGGCCGGAAGGACCAACGTGCAAGACATGGCCCAAGGGCGGGACGGAGACGTTGTTTTGGGCGATGATTGGGTCGCTCCAGAATCTAATGTCGAGGAAGAGTTGCAAGGCCGGCGCGAACGTCGCCGGCTTTTGCCTCTCGGGAAGTCCCCACTAACACGCAAAATCATTACCTTTAACATGATCGCCCTTTTGGTGCTGGTCGCAGGTATTCTGTTTCTCAATAGCGCGCGTGACAGTTTTGCTGTGCAACGTGCCACTGGTCTAGTGACTGAAGCGCGTTTGATTGCTGGCGCGTTTGAAGCACAGTTACCATCTGGCGCCCCTGTCAATTTAGCCACGAATGACGGTGTTGATGTCCGCGCGACGCTCGAAAAGCTGCCGCTTCAAGTGGGCACTACAGTGCATGTTTTTGATGCGGCAGGCCAAAAGGCTGGAGTTAAGGCTGGCAGGGCGTCTGCAGAGGCTGCTGAAGTATTAGCGGAGCGTCCAGACGGTGCCCCGCTCACTTCTGCCCTTGACAAAATTTGGAGTTCAATCTCCGGAAAAGGCGATGCCGTTGAGGCGTCCGCGGATCAGCTAAACAGCCAACTTTATGCAATGGCCCAGTCTGCGGTCGCGGGTTCTGAAACTTTAGAAACACTTGTTGCCGCAGACGGCGGGCATGTGTTTTCTATGGCAGTACCAATTGAACAAAATGATAGGGTTGTTGGTGCGGTGGTGTTGTCCAGTGCTTCGGGAGAGCTAGACCGCATGGTAAGTTCGGAGCGTGAACGGGTACTGCAGATGTTTTTGATCGCGACGGTGGTGTCTGTTGGGCTGTCGATGGTGTTAGCATCGACAATTTCCAATCCTCTATCCGATTTGGCTGCAGCAGCAGAACTTGGTAGAGACAGCGACAGCCGGAAAGTAAATCCTGGGCGGGTTCGCATTCCGGATTTGACAGCCCGCCCCGACGAGATTGGTCGGTTGTCTGGCGCCTTACGAGGTATGGTCTCTGCGTTGTACGAGAGGATTGACAGCAACGAGCAATTCGCTGCGGATGTGGCGCATGAAATAAAGAACCCTCTGGCTTCTTTGAGGTCCGCTGTCGGCTCCTTAAGGTTAGTAAAAAAGGAAGAACATCGGGAAAAGTTACTCAATGTGATTGAGCATGATGTGCGTAGATTGGATCGTTTGGTGAGCGACATTTCCAATGCATCTCGCTTGGACAGCGAGTTGGTCAAGGAGGAAGAGGAATCTTTCAATCTGATGGGAATGGTTGGTAATCTTACGCAGTATTTGGGTGAAGACGCTCAAGGGAAAGGTATCGATTTCATCACCGACTTGCCCGATAAACCAATTCAGATAACCGGCTTGGAAGCACGTCTTGCACAAGTCTTTGTCAACCTGATCACCAATGCCATCAGTTTTTGTGAAGACGGGGACGCGATCCGTGTTTGGGCGCGTAAGCGTGAAAATCGCGTTTTGGTAGTGGTTGAGGACACTGGACCGGGCATTCCCGAACAGGCCTTGAATAAGATTTTCAACCGGTTCTATTCGCATCGTCCGGAATCTCAATTCGGGAATAACTCCGGATTGGGCTTGGCGATATCTAAACAAATTGTGGAGGCACACGGCGGGGTGGTTTGGGCGGAGAATATTCGCCCAACCGATGTGGATGTAACATCCGAGCCTCTAGGAGCCCGGTTTGTTGTAGGGTTGCCGGTGTAAGTCATGCGGCAAACAGACGATTTGCTTTCGGCTATTTCCAATGAAGAGAGCCTCCTGCATGCCTCTTGTGTGTCCCACAACAGGCGCGCGGTTCTCATTCGTGGCGCTTCGGGTAGCGGGAAATCGAGCCTAGCCTTGCAGCTCATGGCTTATGGAGCAGAGTTGGTTTCGGACGATCAAACTATAGTTCGGCTCAATGCAGGGCGTGTCTTAGCCTCTGCGCCAGATACTTCTTGTGGTTTGATTGAGGCCCGCAGAGTTGGGATACTGCGGGCGGCTCCTGTCCAAAATGTGCCGTTACATTTGGTGGTGGATCTGGATCAAAATGAAGATCAAAGGTTGCCCCACCCAAGGCAGGTGCAAATCTTGGGGCATAATTTTTCGATGCTTTTTGGCGTTGATGCTCCCTATTTTGCCGCCGCAGTATTTCAGATGTTGCGGCATGGAAGGAACTCATAAATGACCACGGAAGACACTGTGGATAAGGTTCCAATGGTGCTTCTTACCGGTCCTTCTGGTGCTGGACGTTCTACAGCTATCAAGGCACTTGAAGATGCGGGTTTTGAAACGATCGATAACCTTCCGTTGGGACTGCTGCCGCGTCTCTTGTCTGGCCAACCGCTCAAACGGCCCATGGCGTTGAGCTTAGATGTCCGCAACCGCGACTTCTCTCCTGCGGCGATCCTTGATGCCCTGAAGCTCGTGGATCAATTGACCAATGTCGCGCCGGAACTGCTATACCTTGATTGTCGGGCTGAAGTTTTGCGACGCCGTTACAATGAAACCCGGCGCAGTCACCCTTTAGATCGACATGAAGATCCTAATACAGGTATCGAGGCTGAGTTGTCGCTTTTGCAGGAGATCCGCGGCTGGGCTACAGTATTAATGGACACATCAGAGCTCACTCCTCACGAGCTGCGCCATGCTGTGCAAAGCCGATTTGCTCCACAAGATGGTCAATCCATTGGTATGACACTGCAATCTTTCAGCTACAAACGCGGTATTCCTCAGGGTGCAGATTTGGTGATCGACTGCCGCTTTTTGCAGAATCCGCACTGGCAACACGAACTCCGACCTATGGATGGTGGAGATGTGCCCGTTGGCATCTATGTCGCCGCTGATCCGGGCTTCGAGCCGTTTATCGCGAATTTGCAAGAGATGTTGCAGCACGCTTTGCCTGGTTACATTCGAGAAGGGCGCAGTCATCTTCATGTTGCTTTTGGGTGTACTGGAGGCAAACACCGGTCTGTCTACATGACCGAGAGGATTGCCGAATCCCTTGCAAATAGGGGCTGGCAGGTGTCTATAAGACATCGCGAGCTTAATCGTTACGCTGTGCTGGGTGCGCGTACGCAGATCGCAGAAGATGGGGAATAAGTAGCTTGATCGGTATCGTGATCGTGGCACATGGTGGTTTGGCCAGTGAATACTTGGCCGCCATGGAACATGTCGTTGGCGCCCAAAATGGCGTCAGCGCGATTACTATTGAGCCGGATCATGACCGTGGCCAGAAACAACGCGAAATCTGCTCCGCTGCGGATGCTGTAGACCAAGGGGACGGCGTTGTAGTGGTTACGGATATGTTTGGCGGGTCACCGTCGAATCTGAGCCTCCGCGCCTGTGCCCCGGCAAATCGCCGCATACTCTACGGTGCAAATTTGCCGATGCTGATTAAGCTGGCCAAGAGCCGTCATCTTGACGTTTCTGATGCAGTGAAAGCAGCATTGGAAGCTGGTAGAAAGTACATAGATAGCCAAAATATTCAGACAGGGTAAGTAGATGAGGGATGTCATCCAACGCACGATGCAAATCGTGAATGAAAAGGGACTGCATGCTCGCGCCTCTGCAAAGCTTGTCGAGGTAGTCGAAGGTTTTGACGCTTCGGCAGAAGTATCAAAGGATGGCTTGAGTGCGGGTGGCGACAGTATTATGGGATTGCTGATGTTGGCGGCCTCCAAGGGTACCAGCATTGAAGTGGAAACCAGCGGGCCAGACGCACAGGCCTTGGCCAATGCCATTGAGGCACTTGTCGCTGACAAGTTTGGCGAAGGGTTTTAACTATGGCTGCGATGTAGGAAGACGAATTTGGTAGATACGGTGCCACAGGCGCAGGTCGGAAAGCCTGCTTCAGATACGGAAGGTCAGAACTACGATCGCCGCACGTTGACCTATGCCAATTCCTTTGATGATCGTTGGACTGCCTTCGCCATTCGTGCACTCGAATGGATGACCGGTAAAGTAAAAATCTTGCGCATGGTCAAAAAATTCGAACGTAACAATGAAAAGTACCGCGGCCAGAAATTCTGGCGTGGGGCGCTTAACGTTATGGGCATTGAGCTGAAGACACCGCTCGAGCAGCTCCAGAATATTCCTGCTGAAGGCCCAGTTGTGGTTGTTGCCAATCACCCACATGGAATGGTGGATGGCATGATTTTTGCGGATTTGATTGGGCGAGTGCGCCAAGACTACCGCATCCTAACCCGGTCCGTGCTGACAGGGCTCGATGAAGCCGCATCCAGTTTCATGATTCCGGTGCCATTCCCGCACGATCCGGACGCGCAGCGTAAGATGGTCGAGATGCGCGGCAAGGCGATGGCGCATCTGAAAGACGGTGGCGTAGTCGCCCTGTTCCCATCTGGCGTTGTTATGAGCTCGGACACCTGGTTTGGGCCAGCGATCGAGCAAGAGTGGAACGTTTTCACGGCTCAGATGATCCGTCGCTCCGGCGCGAGAGTTGTCCCGATTTTCTATCCAGGCCAAAACAGCCGCGCCTATCAGATTGCAAACAAGCTATCTCCGATCCTGCGACAAGGCCTATTGTTGCATGAGATTGTGAGGTCTTGTGACAAGCCGCAGGCGCCGGTCGTCGGTGCACCATTGACTGACGAACAGATGGAACAGCTTCAATCAGATCCACGTGGATTTATGGCCTGGTTGCGTCAACACACATTGGACCTTGAAAAGAGCATCTGAGTTTCACGTCTATCGGTTAACTCAGAAACGCGAAGCCATGGCTTCGCGTTTTGTGTTTTGGATCAGCGGGTTGGTACCGGCGTGTCGCCTCTGTAGTCATAGAAACCACGCTTGGTTTTGCGGCCAAGCCACCCAGCTTCCACATATTTGGTCAAGAGAGGGCAGGGGCGGTACTTGGTGTCCGCCAGGCCATCATGTAGAACGTTCATGATGGCAAGACAGGTGTCTAGACCAATGAAATCCGCCAATTCCAACGGCCCCATTGGGTGGTTTGCTCCTAACTTCATGGCGTTGTCGATAGAGGCCACATTGCCGACGCCTTCATAGAGTGTGTAGCAGGCCTCGTTGATCATGGGGATGAGGATACGATTTACAATAAAGGCCGGGAAGTCCTCTGCGCTGGCCGCAGTTTTTCCAAGGCGTTCTACGATGCCCAGACAGGTTTGATAAGTGTCTTCGTCTGTAGCGATGCCGCGGATCAGCTCGACCAACTTCATCATCGGCACCGGGTTCATGAAGTGAAATCCCATGAAACGCTCGGGGCGATCCGTGCGAGATGCAAGACGCGTTATCGAGATCGATGATGTGTTGGAAGTGAGCAGCGTATCCGGCCCGAGATGAGGTTTCAAAGTATCAAAAATTTGATGCTTGATCTCTTCACGTTCTGTGGCCGCTTCGATCACAAGGTCTGTGCTGCCAAGCGCTGGCAACTCGATTGTGGTTTCGATCCGCCCCATTGTGGCGGCTTTTTCGTCCGCAGAAATCATTTCGCGGCTAACCTGTCGTTCTAGGTTTTTGTCGATGCGCGAAATTGCGACTTCTAGAGCGTTCTGGTTGATATCATTAAGAAGTACATCATATCCGGCCAGCGCCATAACATGCGCAATACCGTTGCCCATCTGGCCTGCTCCAACGACGCCAATCGACTTGATGTCCATACGTGAAATCCTCTCAAAATCTCTCGCCGACAATAGGCCCGCGTAGGTAGAGGCTGCAAGGGGATAAGGTCTCTAAAACTTAGCATAAAAGCGCGCATTAGCTTTTTCGCAAGGGCTTTCGGCGATTCTCTTTAATGGGTGAGAAAATTAGTGGTGAGAAAATGTCTTACGAGAAGATGTCTGGCGCTGAGCTCAATTATGAGCCGTGCCAATACGGGGAATCGCGATTATCGTTTCGTGGCCCTCAAAAGAAGCTGGATGCTCCTTTTGTTGCGTTTCTTGGCGGTACTGAGACCTATGGCAAGTTTGTACCACAGCCATTTGTAAATCTGTTGGATGAGGCGCTGCCTATCAACTGTGTGAATTTTGGCTATGTGAACGCGGGTATCGATGCGTTTTTGGCGGAGCCGTCTGTGTTGCATATTGCGCAGCAATCCGAGATGACCGTTGTACAGGTCATGGGCGCTCAAAACATGTCCAATCGGTATTACAAAGTGCATCCGCGGCGGAACGATCGCTTTATCGGTGCGTCCAACATGATGCAGATGGTATTCAATGAGATCGACTTCAGCGAGTTTCATTTTACTCGGCATATGCTGGGTACGCTCTGTGCCCGCGCGCCGGACCGTTATGCCATGGTGCGTGATGAACTACGGATGGCGTGGAGTGCACGTATGAAGTTGTTGCTAAATACCATTGGCGGCAAGATTGTCCTGCTCTGGGTGGCAGATCATGCGCCGGAAACAGCAATGGGAACAAGCGGATTGGGGCCCGATCCTTTGTTTGTGGACCGTTTGATGATTGAAGAGTTGCGACCAATGGTGGATGACATTGTCGAAGTGGTGGTGAGTCAAAGCGCGCAATCGCAGGGGATCACGGGTATGCAATGTACCGATATGGAACGTGTGGCGGCCCAGAGAATGTTGGGCGTTGCAGCTCATCAGGAAACGGCTGACGCGCTACATAAGTCGCTGACGCAATTGATTTGAACCGGTCATATAGCTCTCGTAAAAAGGGCCCGCCTGGAGAGGCGGGCCCTTATGCCTTTTGCTGCTGTGGGTGGCTAGCCGAGTTTCTCAGTCAGCGCCGGTACCGCTTCAAAAAGATCTGCGACCAGACCAAAGTCAGCAACCTGGAAAATTGGGGCCTCTTCGTCTTTGTTGATAGCAACAATAATCTTTGAGTCCTTCATCCCTGCAAGGTGCTGGATCGCGCCGGATATACCCGCTGCGATGTAAAGATCAGGAGCAACTACTTTACCGGTCTGGCCCACTTGCCAGTCGTTTGGTGCGTAACCGGAGTCAACCGCCGCACGGGAGGCACCAACTGCTGCCCCCAGTTTGTCAGCCAAAGCTTCAATGATTTTGAAGTCTTCTTCCGAGCCAACACCGCGGCCGCCGGAGACAACCACACCTGCGGAGGTCAGCTCTGGACGGTCGCTTTCCGCAACTTTGTCTTCAACCCATTCGGACAGACCGGGATTGTCAGCTGCACCAGTGGTTTCCACAGATGCGGAGCCGCCTTCACCAGCGGCATCGAAAGTCGATGTGCGGAAGGTAATGACTTTGGTCGCGTCGGAGGATTTCACGGTTTGGATCGCGTTGCCGGCGTAAATTGGACGCTCGAATGTGTCTGCGTCAACAACTGCGGTCACATCAGACAGTACCATCACGTCCAGAAGCGCGGCCACGCGTGGCATCACGTTTTTGGCGTCGGTGGTCGCTGGCGCTACGATGTGGCTGTAGTCGCCGGCGAGCGAAACGATCAGCGCAGCTGTTGGTTCAGCCAGACGGTGACCAAGGGAGGCATCCTCAGCAACCAGAACTTTGGCGACACCGTCGATCTTAGCAGCGGCTTCGCCAGCTGCTGTAGCAGAGGCGCCAGCGGCTAGAACGGTCACGTCACCCAGCGCCTTGGATGCGGAGACCGCTTTGGCGGTGGCGTCCATAGCCAGTTCGCCGTTGTTGACTTCTGCGAGAAGAAGAACAGCCATTACACAGCCCCCGCTTCTTTGAGTTTCTCAACTAGCTCGTCGACCGAGCCTACGATGATGCCAGCGGCACGCTCAGATGGCTCGGACGTCTTCACAACTTCCAGACGCGGAGTGACATCCACGCCGTAGTCGGCAGCGGTTTTTTCATCCAGCGGCTTTTTCTTCGCCTTCATAATGTTTGGTAGGGACGCATAACGCGGCTCGTTCAAACGCAGGTCCACGGTGATGATGGTTGGCGTGTTGACCTTGATGGTCTGCAGACCGCCATCCACTTCACGGGTCACGACAGCTTTGTCGCCGTCGATGTCCACTTTGGATGCAAAAGTCGCTTGGGACCAGCCCAGCAACGCAGACAACATCTGACCGGTTGCGTTCATGTCGTTGTCGATCGCCTGTTTGCCGCAGAGAACAACACCTGGCTGCTCTTCCTCCACAATTTTGGAAAGGATCTTGGCAACGGCCAGCGGCTCGATGTCCTGGTCAACACTGTCCGCAGCCACAACCAGAATGGCGCGGTCGGCACCCATGGCGAGCGCGGTACGCAGGGTTTCCTGAGCTTGCTTCACACCGATGGAAACTGCGACGATTTCGTCCGCTTTGCCCGCTTCCTTCAGACGGATGGCCTCTTCAACGGCGATCTCATCAAACGGGTTCATGGACATTTTGACGTTGGCGAGATCGACACCAGTGCCGTCCGCTTTCACGCGGACCTTCACGTTGTAGTCAATCACGCGCTTGACAGGTACTAGTACCTTCATGGGCGTAGGACTCCTCAAAGTTTGTCAAAGCCACCTTCGGGCAGCTCATCGGAATGCTCTCACCGCGTTGATATAGTGTGCGGCGCGGGTGAAACAGAGCAAAATCGTCACGATTTGGCGCAACGACGTCGCGTACATGCGTTTTCACGCCACGTTTTTTGCAAGAATGTTTCCGCGGCGCAGAAAAGTTACGTAAGGGGAATTTACGTCAACTGTTTTGTTGGCGCTAACGGTCTCACTCAACCATTTATCGATTCGCGCCAGGAATCCACAGAACGTCGGAACGGCCTTCATCGTTGGAAATACGGGCCGCCACAAAGAACCAGTCGCTGAGGCGATTGAGGTAAGTCACCGCGTCGGCATTGATGTCTTCGGATTGTGATAATTCAACGGACAACCGCTCTGCACGCCGGGCAACCGTGCGGCACACATGCAGTTGGGCAGCAAGTGCAGAGCCGCCGGGCAGGATGAAGCTGCGAAGGGGCTCTAGCTGTGCGTTCATAACGTCAATTTCACTTTCAAGACGGGAGATTTGGCTCGCGACAACACGCAGTGGCGGGTACTCGGCTTCGGCATCTTTTGCCATACCCGGGCGACATAGGTCCGCGCCCAAATCAAAAAGATCATTTTGAATGCGGGCGAGCGCCGTGTCCATTTCATCTACCGCATGCAGGCGGGCGACGCCTAGGAAGGCGTTGAGCTCGTCTGTGGTGCCATAAGCCGCTACGCGGGCGTCATGTTTGACGACTCTGTCACCGTTGCCCAAAGCCGTGGTGCCTTTGTCGCCGGTTCGTGTGTAGATCTTATTTAGAACAACCATGTGCTCAGCCTCCGCTGCGTAGCCAAACAAAACCGACGATCAAAACGACTGCCACAAACTGCGCAAGCAGTCGCAGTCGCATAATTTTGTTGGCGTACTTTTTGTTAAACTCGCCACCTTTGGCAAATCCTCCAATGCCAACCAAAAGGATGAACAGGACGACTAAGCAGGTGACTGCGATTAGCCAAAAGAGGGGGTCATTTGCCATTGGGGTCTCCATGTTCAGCAGTGGTACAAGTGTAGCGAGTCCCTACTCAAAACTGAACCACCTCTGACACTACGTCGCATCAGGCTTTGGCGATCACCCAGTCAAGCAAAGAAGTAGGCAATAGGCGCCGGAACACATTCATCATGTGAGCAGGCGTGGTGACCCGGTAGCGTGCTCGAGGACGGTTGGCTTCCAAGGCGTGGATCAGTTTGTTGCAAACTGCCTCCGCTGGGAGTTCAAAAGGATCGAGGCCTTCCTGCTTTGCGGTAAAGCGTTTGACCAAGCCGTTCCTGTAGTCCTCCGCAAAGGCGGAGTTTTCCCAATCGATCCACTCAAAGAATTGCGCGGCGTTGTTCTTGCGCATGTCGGATGTGATTGGACCTGGTTCAACTAGGCTCACATGAATTGGGGTGTCGCGAAGCTCAATGCGCATACTATCCGTGAGCCCTTCGAGAGCGTGCTTGCTGGCCACATACGCGCCACGGTAGCGCATTGAGACATAGCCCAAAACTGAGGAGTTCTGTACAATCCGTCCATATCCTTGAGCGCGCATGACCGGTATCACTTGTCGAGTGAGGTCGTGCCAGCCGATCACGTTGCTTTCCATAAGGTCTCGCAAGCCAGCGGCAGGCAGGTCTTCTATGGCACCGGGCATGCCGCGCGCCCCGTTGTTGAAGAGCGCATCTAAAGTGCCACCAGTGGCCGCCAAAACCTCTTGCAAGCCTGAGCGGATGCTTTCAGCGTCGCGTAACTCTATGCGAGGGCTGTCAAAGCCCTCCGCATTTAAGCGTTTGCAGTCGTCGGGATTACGGCAAGAAGCAAACACACGCCAGCCACGGGCGCGCAAGTTGCGCGCTGCTGCAAGACCAATTCCGGACGAACAGCCGGTGATCAAGATGGATTTCTGTGACATCGAAGCCCCGTCGCGAAAAGAGTTTTCCGCAACTTAAGGGCTCGGTCAGTTAGACGCCACAAGCATTTTGCTTGCCATCCACCCGATTCGACCTGTGTCGCTGTCCTTGAGCTTGACCCAGCCGGATCCATTCTCGCGCAACACTTCCACTTCGCGATCTCGCGGCAGCACCATTAGCACAGCATAAGATGTGCCAGGACCGCCTCGCATGTTCACGCGGGAACCGCGAACGCGTCGCAGATCGGTCGGGTTTTGTGTTTCAAGTACTAAAGCGAGCGAGTCTTGCGCAGGTGCATCGGTCACGGTCGGCTTCAGAAGCACGGGAGCGCCAGGTGTGGTGAAGGATTGCAGGCCTGTGACTAGAGAGGCCACGACCACTGGTTGCGCCGCGCGGGACGTGTCGGTTGCTGGCAAATCAGCGGTGTCCACAGACATCATCACAGGCATGGCAGCACCCTCGGTTTCTCGAGGCGTAGCAGACGCCTGAACAATCGGCACAGACAGCGACGCCCGCGCCGGAACAGGCGCGTCGTCAACATGAGTTGGTGCCTTCTTTTCAGCTACTTGGGCCCGCGTCTTTGGTTCAAAATCCGAACCGCCGCTGAGCTCCCAAAATACAAAGCCGAGAAATGCAAAACTAATGATTACAAACTTATTCACTTAATCAACCCCCGAGAGAATCACCCGCACTCACAACACTGTCGCATTACAGGATCAAACAAAGGTTTACACTGCGCACATCATAACACGTCGGGGAAAAAATCGCGAGTGTTCCCTCGCATCTGCTTTACCGGCGCATCGGCAAAAGCTATCAGCGGGGTATGACTGACCTGATCGACGACGACGAACTCCCGACCCAGAATGTGACCGAACCGCTGCGGCGGGCGATTGGTGATCGCTACCTGACCTATGCGCTAAGCACGATTATGCACCGAGCTTTGCCGGACGCTCGGGATGGGTTGAAACCTGTTCACCGACGTATTCTCTATGCAATGCGCGAACTCAAGCTTAGTGCGACGGGCGGCTTCCGGAAATCGGCGAAGATTTCCGGCGACGTGATGGGCAACTACCATCCGCATGGTGACGCTGCGATTTACGACGCCATGGCGCGTTTGGCGCAGGACTTTAATGTGCGGTATCCGCTGGTCGATGGTCAGGGGAACTTCGGAAATATCGACGGCGACAATCCAGCGGCGAGTCGATACACAGAAGCGCGAATGACTTCCGTTGCCGAGGCTCTGCTGGACGGGCTTAACGAAGATGCCGTTGATTTTAGGGAAAACTATGACGGCACGTTAAGCGAGCCGGTGGTTTTGCCAGCAACATTTCCCAACCTTTTGGCCAATGGATCTAGCGGCATTGCCGTGGGCATGGCCACCAATATTCCGCCGCATAATATCAGCGAGCTCTGTGACGCCTGTCTGCATATGATCAAAACGCCGGACGTGCGCGAAGACACGCTACTCAACTATGTGCCGGGGCCGGACTTTCCGACCGGGGGGGTAATCGTTGAGCCTCCGGAAAGCATTGCGCGGGCCTACCGTACCGGGCGTGGTTCGTTCAGATTGCGTTGTAAATGGGAGAAAGAAGATCTTGGGCGTGGGCAGTGGCAGATTGTGGTCACCGAGATTCCCTATCAAGTTCAAAAATCTAAACTGATCGAGAAACTGGCAGAGGTTATCCAGACCAAAAAGGTACCGATCCTTGCGGATGTGCGGGATGAGTCGGCGGATGACATTCGCGTGGTTCTGGAGCCCAAGAGCAAAAATGTGGAGCCGGATGTGCTCATGAACATGCTCTATCGCAGCAGTGATCTGGAGATTCGATTCTCGTTGAATATGAACGTCTTGATTGATGGTGTGACGCCAAAAGTCTGCTCCATGAAAGAGGTTCTGCGGGCATTCTTGGATTTCCGGCGTGAGGTTTTGATCCGGCGCTCCAAGCACCGGATGGAAAAGATTGATCACCGGTTGGAAGTGCTGGAAGGTTTCATCATTGCCTTCCTCAACCTGGATCGGGTGATCGATGTCATCCGCTACGATGATGCGCCCAAGCAGGCGTTGATGGCGGAAAATTGGGATCTGGATCATCCGCGCGCGACGGACGAGAAAGACTACAAATCGCCACTACCCGGTTCCGGCGAGACGCAGCTCACTGAGGTGCAGGCCGAGGCAATTCTCAATATGCGACTGCGCAGTTTGAGACGTTTGGAAGAGTTGGAACTGGTTCGTGAACGCGATGTGCTTTTGGAAGAACGCGCTGGAATCGTTGCGCTTTTGGGCAGTGGCGATCTGCAATGGCAGCGCATTTCCGAGCAGCTGAAAGAGGCCAAGAAAACCTTCGGGAAAGACTATGAAGGTGGCGCGCGGCGTACGGTGTTCTCTGAGGCGGCTGAGGTTGAAGAGGTGCCAATTGAGGCGATGATTGATCGGGAACCGATCACCATTGTTTGCTCTCAGATGGGCTGGATTCGGGCTATGTCCGGTCACATTGATCTGACGCGTGAGTTGAAGTTCAAAGACGGTGACGGTCCCAGATTTATCTTCCATGCGGAGACGACGGACCGGCTTTTGATGTTTGGCTCCAACGGGCGGTTCTACACGCTGAGCGCGGCGAATTTGCCGGGCGGACGTGGCATGGGTGAGCCGGTTCGGTTGATGGTGGATTTGCCAAATGAGACTGAAATCATTGACATTTTTGTGCATAAAGCCGAGCGTAGACTGCTGGTGGCCAGTAGCGCAGGTGATGGTTTTGTCGTGCCAGAAAAAGACGTGATTGCGCAGACGCGAACCGGAAAACAGGTGTTGAACGTTAAAGACGACAACCGCGCGATGATCTGCCATCCGGTGGCGGGCGATCATGTGGCTGTGGTGTCCAAAAACGGCCGTTTCCTGGTGTTCCCGATTTCTGAGATGCCGGAACTTGGGCGCGGAAAAGGTGTGCGAATTCAGAAGTATAACATGGCGCGCGGGCGTCAGGGGACGCTGGAGTTGGACGGCGGGCTGTCCGACATCACCACCTTTGAATGGGAGAACGGTCTGACTTGGTCCATGGGCGGCAGTGGCAAAACGCGGCATGAGCCGGATCTGTCTGATTGGCTTGGGAAACGGGCCGGAGTGGGCAAGAAAGCCCCCTATGGTTTCCCCAAAGACTACAAGTTCGACACATAAATTTCGGGGGCCGTTGCGCCCCCGTTTTTCGTTGAAAAGGCACGTCGGTATTACGTCGGTATCGCGACTGCTTTGCGGAGGTGCGCGGTTTTGGTGAAAAGCGACAGGCGCAACGGTCACAGGGATCACGAACCGTTGCGATTCTGCGCGCATGGGTTGAGTGTTCAGGGGCTGGGCAAAATCCCGAGACGCGGCTCAGTAAGCGATGTCACGACAATACGTCCATCCGCCAAGTTAACAGCGCCGGTTGTTAGGGCATAGGCGCCGGACGGGTCTTGCAATGTCTCAATGACAGCGCCGCTTTCGTCTATTTTCAAGATGAAGCCGTACCGTGTTGGCGCAGGTTTCAGTGCGTCTGGCAACCGCATCACCACCCGCCGCATGAGGGGTTTGTCTGACAGTTTGTCCATGATGTCGTTGCGTGGGCTGACAAGGCCGATCCAGAATGTGCCGTCTTCCGCGTTGTTGATGTTGTCGGGAAAGCCGGGAAGATTATCCATTATCACTTCGCCGGGGCTGCCATCCGTTGGGAAACGCCACACGCGATAGTCGCCTGTTTCGATCACGAAGACCGCATCTTCTGCCGCGTTTACTGCGACGCCATTGGCAAAGGTCAGCCCATCGGCAAAGATTGTCGTCTGCTTTGTAGCGGGGTCGTATTTTAGCACCCGTCCATTGGCAGAGTGTTCGACAAGGTCGAGTACCGAAGCGGCCAAGGTACCGCCGTTGGACTGCGCGCCAAAGCGTGTGGACGCATCCGAAAAATAAATGACCCCATCTGACGTCACGTCGAGATCATCGGCATAAAGAATAGGGCTATCGTCGTCGGTATTATTGGCCAGCAGAGTAACGCCCCCATCGCGGTCTATAGAGAGGAGGCCGCGGTAGGCGTCCGCGACAAAAAGTGTGCCGTTTTGGTCAAATTCGATGCCAAGAGGGCGTCCATTGGTTTTGGCAAATACGTCAACGGAGTTGTCTGGGCCGATTCTGAGAATTTCGCCGTCATGGCTTGCGACATAGATCATTCCATCGGGGCCAATGTCAGCGTCTTCAGGGCCAACGCGCGTGCCCAAATCCACCATGGTGAGATTTGCAAGTTTTTCATTTGCGACAAAGTCGCCTGTGTAGCCGGAGTTGTCTGGAGCGTGCCAAGACTTCGGTTCAACGGAAACAGGCCAGAAAGCCAGGTAAAGCAGCAATAATATTGTGGCGGCCCCAACAGTTCTGAAAACGATTTTCATTTCGAAGGTCCTTGCGTGAAAATGGGTGTTTCGCAGTTATTATTTTTGAGCGCTGAGGCGTAGGGATCAAGTGGGGTTAGACTGCGGGTGCAGATTCCATTGTCCTCAAATCTTAAAAGCTTGACGGCAAGTCTAAAGGCAAAAATCTCCGAAATCACCACTTCCGTAGCAAGGGACTTTTAGGTCCTCGACGGAAGTGAAGAGGTGGTGAAATGTCAGACTGGATCAAGAATGGTGCCGAAACGGCATATTGGGACGCTTGCCGCAATGAAGCTGAAGGTACCTATTTAGTGGAAGGGTGCTGGGCTTGGAGGGGTGACGAGGAGCCTTCTGACAGCGTTTCCTTCAAGGTAACCTCTTCTGATGGCCAGAAAGAGGTTGAGGTTATTCAGGCGCTGAACACGCAATACATCGACTGGTGCGTGGCGAGCGGTTTCAGGCCGCGCAAAACTTATGCCTTAGAAGGCCTCACGGATACACTGGAAGGACGTGCGATAGACTTGCGAGCTTGATCGCTCGTTTACTGCTGCGTCCTATTCGCCAACTACGTAGCTCCGCCCGCGGATACAGCCCCCCCCGCGGCATGTCCCCAAAATGGTTAGGTGATGATCAGCCCGTCATCCAGCGAGAGCATGTCAGCAAGGCTTCAGTTTTTCGATCAACTCTAACCGTTCTTGATGCGGTAGTGTCTCCAAAAAGTCGGCTGGGCGCGTGAGCGGGACAAATGCGCCGTCCGAAGATGTTTGTATCCAAGTCGCGACGGGCAGGCTGTCGTTCAAAGGGCCAGTTAAACAGCCGCCAGTGATCCCAGCGCTCAAGGTGCCAGTGCCCATAACGCTCTGTTCTTGTAGAGCTTTGATCTGATCCTGAACTGCCGACAGTTGCGCCGCGCTAGCTGGGTCAAAGCCAAAGACGTAGATTACCTGATCGGCCGCGGGTACCAGCGACCCGGTTCCAGTTGAAATTGTGAGAGGTACTGTTGTGCCCACCGGGGGCGCGGTGTTTGTGCCGTTCGGCGTAAACCCAAAAAACAACTGCGCATCGCCGTCTGCGAGGCGCAAGATCTCAGGCACGCCGATAGCAATTGCTATGTCGCTTGCGGCGGTTTCCAACGGATCAAGCCGCGCCGCGGCGATTAGGCCGCTGGGGAAAGCAGAGCTGCATCCAGTCACAAGTAAAAAGGCAAGACCGGTAAGAAAGATTGGTTTTAACATTTCAATTGACCTCGTTGTGGGTGTATGTAAAAAATTCAATAATTAATGTTAAAAATTAAGTAATGGGCGATAAAGAATGAAAGTTGATGAAAAATCTGTTGTGCAGTCTGCAACCCTGTTGGGGTATGTGCTGCTGCTAATTTTGGTTGCTCTAGTGGGGGCTGCGGCTGCGGTGATCATTTGGCTCTTTGTTGACGTGCAGCAGCTCGGCTACATGCTCGCAGCTGGAGTAGGCTACGAAAGCGATGCCTTGAAGACGTGGCAAGCCTTTGCTTTGTCGCTGATTTTGCTGGTCCAAATTGGCATTTGGATCGCGGTTGTTTCCCAAGGTAGAAACATCTTCACGGCGCTTACGCGCGTTGCTTTGAGCGACGCGAGCACTGCCGCGGGTAAGGTAGCGCGGTTGTTGTGGGCCATGTTGGCTTGGGGAATCGCGGGGCATACCATCGCAACAGTTGTCGCAACGTGGCATTTCCCCGAAGGCACGAAGGCGCTTGAGGTCTCCTTAGGGTCGACTGAAATATCGATCGCAATCGCGGCTTTGCTTGCCACGTTCATGTCACGTGCTTTTGTGTTGGGTGCGGCCTTGTGGCAAGACCATCAGAAGGTGATTTGAGGTGCCCATTGTCGTGCGCCTAGACGTCGCTTTGGCACAGCGTAAAATGACCTCCAAAGAGCTTGCAGCGAAGATTGGAATTTCAGAACAAAATCTGTCCGTGCTGCGGTCTGGCCGGGCGCGAGGTGTTCGCTTTAATACGCTGGATGCGATTTGTCAGGAGCTGGATTGCCAGCCTGGTGATCTGTTGGAGTACGTCAGGCAATGAGTGCACAGGCGCATTTGGATGGAGCGGAGGATTCGCAGCTGTTTTTTTGATGTCCTGTTGCGAGAGGGTAGTCGATCGTTGGGGCAGAGATTGTAAGTTCACTTAATGGGGGTTGCTTGCAGCCAAACGCCCCCCTCGGGACGTAAGGTTAGGATCATAACCGGCTTGGGTGGCTTGCCCTCAACCAGATCAAAGCGGAAGCGCTTAAGCAATGTGGCGAGCACAATCACCGCCTCCTGTATGGCAAAGCTTGCGCCGATGCAGATGCGGGGGCCGTCGCCGAAGGGCAGGTAGGCGTAGCGGTCGACGGCTTTGCGGTCGGCAAAGCGCTCCGGTTTAAAGGCGTCGGGTTCGTCCCAGAGCAAGCGATTGCGCTGCAATGTGTAGATCGGGGTCATGACGGTGTCGCCTGGACGGACGTCGCGGGCGCAGAGCGTGTCATTTGCCTGTGCGGTGCGGGAGATGATGCCCGCCGGTGGGTAGAGGCGCAGAGTCTCGTCGATGATCTGACGTACGAATGTCAGCTGCATGGCCTGATCGCCGGTGATCGGGCCATCATTGCAGATGTCGGCAATCTCGGCGCGGGCTTTTTCCTGTACCTCCTGATCAAAGGCACAGAGATAAAGCGCCCAGCCGAGGGTGAGTGCAGTGGTCTCATGGCCGGCAACAATGAAGGTCAGCAGGTTGTCCCGCAGCTCGGCAGTGTTCATGGTCTTTTTGGTTTCGGGATCCACGCCTGCTAGAAGCAGATCAAGCAGGTCGGGCGTGTCTTTGGCGCCGCGGGCTTTGCGGGCTTCAATCGCTGTATCGGCAACGGTTTTCATGTCACCCAGAGCGTTTCCGGACATCATGCGGCCGGGGCGCGGCACCCAGTCGGGCACGCCTAGCATATCCAGTAGCGAGATTTTGCCCGCCTCGGCGATGTAGTCGTCGATAGCTTGATGTACTTTGGAGCTGTCAAAGCTGCCGTCCCCAGAAAAAGTCACCTCGCTGATCACATCGAAAGTGGTCTGCACCATCTCGCTCATCATATCGACGGCATGGGTGCCTTGGCCGGCGATGCGGTCGGCGGCGCGGTCAGCCGCTTGTGCCATGACCGGGGCGAGGTTCGCGATGTTTCGGTGGGTGAACACAGGGGCGGCGGCGCGACGTTGCCAGCGCCAGTGGGCACCTTCTGCAATAAAGAGGCTGTCGCCAATCGCAGGGCGCAGGATGTTTTTGGTGGCTTTGGATTTTGGGTAGTCGTCGACTTTTTCCAAAAGGATACGGCGGATGGCACCGGGGTCCATCACCATGTGCCAACGCAATCCCGTTCGGCCGGAGACCATTGGTTGGCGCACAGCCAATTCAGGCAGGATCGAGAGCAGATTGCTGCGCGCGGCTTTGAGGGAGCCAAACAGGCCAAGTGGTTCGGTCGCAAGAGCGGCACGAACTGGAAGCGGTTTGGCGGTGCTGGTGGCGGCGGGCTTAGGCATCATATTCTCCTTACGTATCAGAGTAGGTGAGAGATCAGTGCGCTTAAAGCCTTTGATTGCGCGCGCAGGGGCAATCCGATATGCCAACGGCTAATTATTGAGGAAGAGTGGCGGAGAATAATGCCCATGTTCAGACTGGTTGCATGCATCGTGGCGATGGCCGCGCTGGTGTCGTGTACGGCGCCGACCAAGGACGTTACTGACGAGGTGCTAGATCTGGGCGATTTTGTGCTTGGTCACAATATCGTCGTGGCACCGGACATCAAAAAGGGGCCTCTGTCGCGTGAAGCGGATACCGAGGCCTTCATTGCCAGCATGAAAAACGCGATTGATGCGCGCATGGGAGCGTCTCGATATGATGGCACGCGGCTTGTGCATTTTGGGGTAAACATCAACGGCTATGCACTGGCGCAAAAGGGCGTTCCACTGTTGTTGCAACCCAAATCCGCGATCATCCTAACTGTGACTGCATGGGATGATCGTGCCGGGGCCAAGTTCAATGAAGAAGCCAAAGAGGTTTTTGTGCTGGAAACCTTCACCGGTTCCAGCCTGTTCGCCTCGAGCGGCTTTTCGATGACGGCAGAGGAACAGATGGCCAATCTGACCTACAATGCCGCCCGGCAGATCGAGAAGTGGATGCACGAAAACCGGGCTTGTCTGGTAGATGATGTATCCAAAGAAGATTTGGAAAACTGTTGGAATGACAACAAGAACGAAGAAATGCGTCGGCAGCTGGAAGAGCAGCGTAACTGATCACAGTAAAGTAAGCTTGATTTTTGGCGCGTAACACCATATGTCGCGCGCGGTAGAGGAAAACGGGCCAATGTGGCCCCACCAAAATTAGAAGGCGCCCGAGATGGCTAAGGAAAAGTTTGAGCGCAGTAAACCGCACTGCAACATCGGCACCATTGGTCACGTTGACCACGGTAAAACCACGCTGACCGCTGCGATCACCAAGCAGTTTGGTGACTTCAAAGCGTACGACGAAATCGACGGCGCGCCTGAAGAAAAAGCACGTGGTATCACCATCTCCACAGCCCACGTGGAATATGAAACCGACGCACGTCACTACGCCCACGTTGATTGCCCAGGTCACGCTGACTACGTGAAAAACATGATCACCGGTGCGGCGCAGATGGACGGCGCGATCCTGGTTGTGAACGCAGCTGACGGCCCGATGCCGCAGACCCGCGAGCACATCCTGCTGGGCCGCCAGGTTGGTATCCCTGCCATGGTCGTGTTCATGAACAAAGTTGACCAGGTTGACGACGAAGAGCTGCTCGAGCTCGTCGAAATGGAAATCCGTGAACTGCTCAACGAATATGAGTACCCGGGCGACGACATCCCTGTGATCGCTGGTTCGGCTCTGGCCGCACTGGAAGACCGCGACGACAACATCGGCAAAGAGAAAATTGCCGAGCTGATGGCCGCAGTTGACAGCTACATCCCGCAGCCCCCGCGCGCTGTTGATGAGCCGTTCCTGATGCCGATCGAAGACGTGTTCTCGATCTCTGGTCGTGGTACGGTTGTGACCGGCCGTGTTGAGCGTGGCGTGATCAATGTTGGCGACAGCATCGAAATCGTTGGCATCAAAGACACCCAGACCACCACCTGTACCGGTGTTGAAATGTTCCGCAAGCTGCTTGATCGCGGTGAAGCAGGCGACAACGTTGGCGCCCTGCTGCGCGGTATCGACCGTGAAGCTGTTGAGCGTGGTCAGGTTCTTTGTGCACCTGGTTCCGTGAACCCGCACACCAAGTTCGAAGCAGAAGCCTACATCCTGACTAAGGATGAAGGTGGCCGTCACACGCCGTTCTTCGCCAACTACCGTCCACAGTTCTACTTCCGGACCACTGACGTGACCGGCACTGTTGTTCTGCCCGAAGGCACCGAAATGGTCATGCCTGGCGACAACCTGAAGTTCAACGTCGAGCTGATCGCCCCGATCGCCATGGAAGCTGGTCTGCGTTTCGCGATCCGCGAAGGCGGCCGCACTGTCGGCTCAGGCGTCGTCTCTAAAATCATCAAGTAATAAATCTACTTGAAACGGTTAGGGTGCGCGGCAACGCGCACCTTTGCTCTTTACGAGATCGTGCAACCGATCGCCC
>JAAENN010000183.1 GCA_024224295.1 Shimia sp.
CACGTATCAAAGCAGTCCTTACGGCGGATGGTTTGATGCGGTACTGGACCGTTATGCCGACGCCTTCCTGCTTTTCGGTCTCATGTGGCACGCCTACGCCGATAGGACGGATGGCCTTATCCTGTTGATCGGATTTTTGGCGATTATCGGCTCCTTTATGTTGAGCTATACGGCCGACAAGCACGACAGCCTCATGCGCGACCGGATCAGTCGCGGCGAGGGATTGCGCATGGGCCGCGATATCCGTGTTTTTCTGATATTCCTCGGCGCCGTGTTCAACCAGGCGTATTTAACCCTGGTTGTGATTGCCGCTGTGATGAACATTGCAACCATACGCCGCCTGATCATCTGCCGGGATCATGGATAGCATCGACTGCGCCAAACAAAGAATCAGAGAGATTATTGCAGGCTCCCGGGTGCCGGAAGACCCGCGTCATGCCGAAAACACCCTCAAGTGGCTGTTCAGACTTGAGCCCAAAGCCGACCATGCGTTGCAGATCGCGGCGCTCGCCCATGATATCGACAGGGCTGTTGAGACCCGCAAAGTGCGCCGCGCCGATTTCAACGATTATGATGCCTTCAAGGCCGCTCATGCACGCAACGGAGCAGCGAATTTGAGAGCGATCCTGGACAAGTGCGGTGTGCCC
>JAAENN010000184.1 GCA_024224295.1 Shimia sp.
AGAGCGCTGCATGTCCGCTTTGGGTCCTGGCTGCGTGAAAACGCTCTAATGCGGTCTGCGATCGCCCGTGACCGACTGAATGTAGCTCGACACGGTTGATTTGAGCACTTTTTCGCTAATGCCAATCTGTGTGGCCGCCCGACCATCGTCGGAGCGTTCTGAGTATGTCGCTGTTTTGGAGTGGTGCGCATCAGCGCCCCCAACATCACGCCCTGATTGCCGCCAACAGCGGCTCGATGCCGATGATGTTCATGACGCGCGTCAGATTGTATGCAAGGACCGAGAGCGCCATCTCGGTGGCAACCTTCGGCAGCGTCTTCACCTGAAAGTGCGTCGCCCCCATGCGGGCCTTGATCGTGCCGAACGGATGCTCGACCGTCTCGCGGCGGACACGCATGGCCTGCGGGTTCTCGTCGAGCCTCTTCTGCACAGCCTCGAGCACATGCTCGTGCTCCCACCGGGTGATGCGGCGCTCCTTGCCCGTGGTGCACTGGTCCTTGATGGCGCAGGTCCGGCACGCGTTCGTCCAATAGCGGCGCAGTTGCTGTCCGTGCTCCTCGGCGGTGAAGTAGTACTTGAGGCGCTCGCCGGCCGGGCAGCGATAGACATCCTCGTCGGCCAGATAGACGAAGTCCTGCTTGCCGAAGCGTCCTTCCGACTTCGCTCCCGACGTCATCGGCTTGGGCAGCGTCACGGTGATGCCGGCCTCTTCGCACGCAAGGATCTCCTCGCCGTTGAAGTACCCGCGATCGGCGACAGCCTCGAGCTTGTCTACTTGCAACACCGCCTTCGCATCCTTGGCCACGTTCGCGAGTTGTGAGCGATCCGAGCCGGTATTCGTCACCTCGTGCGTCACGATCAGATGATGCTCGGTGTCGACCGCGACCTGCACGTTGTAGCCAACGACGCCCGAGCCACGGCCGCTCGTTGCCATCGAGCGGCTGTCGGGATCTGTGAGCGAGATCTGTTGATCGGGCGAGGCGAGCATCTGTGCCTCGTGGGCTTCGAGGCGCTGCATCTCTTCCTTTAATTTCGCGAGCTTCTCGTTGAGCCGCGTCGTCTTGAGCGCCAGCGTCTCTGACGGTTCCTGCCGGTCGGCCGTGTCGAGTTGGCTGAGATACCGCGCGACACTCTCCTCGATCTGCACTCGGCGGCGCTCCACCTTCCCGCGTGTGAAGTTACGGTCTCGGTTGTTCACGGCCTTGAACTTGCTGCCGTCGATCGCGACGCTTGCCTTCGCGAGAAGACCCATCTCGCGACAGAGATCGACGAAGCGCGCACACACCTTGCGCAGCGCGGGACCATTGTCCTTGCGGAAATCGGCGATCACCTTGTCGTCGGGGACGAGGCGACCGAGGAGCCACATTACTTCGAGATTGCGGCCGGCTTCGCGCTCGAGCCGCCGGCTCGACTGCACCCGGTTGAGATAGCCGTAGATGTAGAGCCTCAGGAGAACCGAGGGATGATAGGCCGGCCGGCCCGTTGCCGCGGGCTCGACGCCATCAAACCCGAGTTCTGTAAGATCCAGCGCATCGACGAATGCGTCGATCACGCGAACAGGATTGCTCTCGTCGATCCAGTCATCGAGGCATTCGGGCAACAATGTCGATTGCCCCCGATCCGCCCCCACCACGAAGCGCTTCATGAATTCCCCCGCCGATTCAGCAAGAGAATCATAGCAGGCCACGCGTTTTCACGCAGCCAGGACCCAAAGCGGACATTGGGGCGTCTGGCCTCGCGTGCGTATGGCTGGGTTCGATCGCCTAGTTTGGCACCCGTTCTGAGAAGTTCGCCGCTGCGATTCCAACGTGCGACTGACGGACAGGGATGAGCGCTCGACAAGCTGGACGATCTTTGTTCTCTTATTTTTTGATTGACCGATGGCAAGTGAGGAGTATGACCCATGAGCAATGCGCCTACTGACGTGAGCGAGTATGACGCGATCGCCAAGACCGTCCAGCACTACATCGGTGGCGCCAAGTCTGGCAAAGGTGACGACATGAAGCCCGCCTTCCACAAGGACGCGACGGTCTTCGGCTATGTCGGTGCCGACCTATTCGCCGGCCCCATCCAGATTCTCTTCGATTGGAACGACCAAAATGGTCCGGCAACGGACCTCAAACCACGGATCGCTAGCATCGATCTTATCGGCTCGGTCGCCACCGTGCGGCTTGAACTCGAGAACTGGACCGGCCACCGGTTCACAGGCTTGTTCACGCTGCTCAAAGTCGATGGGGAGTGGAAGATCATGAACAAGGTTTTCCACCTACATCCCGAAGGACCAACATCTTGAAGGCATACGTTACGCGTGAATACGGCGCGGACGCACGTCTCAAACTCGCTGCCTGTTCACGTGCACATCGAGACCTTCTAATGGCCGAATCGGGAATTGGAACGAGGGGACACACAGTGGCGTACC
>JAAENN010000185.1 GCA_024224295.1 Shimia sp.
CCACTCGGCCCCATCAGCCGTGACACTGGACTCGGCCGCCGTCGGCACCTCATGAGCCACCGCCAGTGCCCAGAGAGCCGGCGCAAACTCATGTACCGTGCCTAAGACCGCGGTGTAGGTGACGTTCACACCATGGGCGTACTCGGCCAGGTCGCCCGTGCGTGGGTCACGCGCCAAGCGGATGTCCACATCGAACACCGCCCCCGCTTTCATTTCCTTCCACCCTTCGCCGCGAATGTTGACCATGCCCCCATCCATACTGATCCCTTTGCGTTGCCGATGGTCATGGGCTGCATCGCCCACCCTCACGCGTTCCGGCTGGATTTGCGCCTGCTCGTGTTCGACCTGAGCTTTGAGGCGTTCGCCGTACGTTTGGGTTTGACGCCAGATGCTGCTGGCCGGGATCATTATGCCGCCGATGCGCTCAAACACCTCAACGCATTGCGCGTAGGGTAACAGCCCGCTCAACCAGACCATCTGTTGGGCACAGCTTTCACTATACACACTCCGCGTGAGACCCCATTGCTCATCCTGGGGGAAAAACCCCCACTTGGCACTGCTCACAGTAGTAGTAGGGACGATTGACTTCAATTTCCCCGCTTTTCGTGACCACTTTGCGCCGCTGCGACCCTTTATGGCGCATCGGCTGCTGACACTCAGCACACACTGCGCGCTCAGACCGCTCCGCCGCTTCATTCCTCTCCACCAAGCTCTGCATCACCTGGGCTTCAATTTCACTTCCAGCTTTACTCACCAAGCGTTCCATATCATTCAAGGTGATCTTATCGCTTGGCGGCTGTGCGGCTAACAGTTGCTCAATGCTGGCTTCTACTTGGGCCATCAGGTCTGCTTTCAAGTCTTTCTGGTCGAACATTGACGCTGCTCCTTTGTTGTGTTCATGCTCCATCCTAACCTCACTGGCCTAAAACTTGAAATGCACCCGTCCCGGCCATCCGACGTGACAAATCGGCGCATCTGTAGTAGGCTGTGAGAGACCGTCAGCCAGGGCAGCGCCAATCACTGCCGTAGCGACTTGTTAATATGGCCAGCCAACGTCACCGCCAGGCTCGCGACGAACTGCTCCCGGCCCACCCCCTGCCGCCGAACCCTTCCGGCGCGCCACACACGCGCGGATGGCAGGGCACAGACTGCCGCGCGCTCCCGTTGAATCTTCAGCCGGTTTCCTCCCATGCTCGCGTCATGCAACGCACGCCGGGCAACTTGCCGCCCTGACATTC
>JAAENN010000186.1 GCA_024224295.1 Shimia sp.
CTTTGCAGCCTCAACGAGGCCAGAGCTGGGAGGGGTTTGGGGAGGGTCGGCGAAGGACCTTCCTCAAGAGCACGGGGTGTCGGGGCGGTATGCGGAATACCCCCTGAGCCTGTCGGGAGACGCCGATGGTTTGCAAAGTAGCGTGGCGAACGTTCCTTTGCCGCCCACGGCGCAGGTGGCCGGCGGCAGCACGGGGTTTGGGGCAGGGCCCCGACGAACGCCAGCCAGAGCGGTTTCCATGGGAAACTGCGCGGGCTGATTAGTGAGTAACTTTCCCTGCGCAGCCAAGCAGCGCTCTGGTCAAGTTGGCGCCTCAAACCTGTGATGCACAAGTTTGCGACCGCGGACCCACTTCCCGTCCTCACAAGATGAGGACAACATCATGGGCCACGAGATCAGAAAGGCCGACAGGAGACATCCCGTGGTGTTGCGCATGGAGGGGCTCTTTCCGGCAGACCTTGCTGGGTATGAGCGGCATCGCACGCGAAAAGGCGGCGATCTTGGTCACGTGGACGAGACGCGCTCGCCTCTGAACCGACGCCTGATCGGCGCGGAGGATTGGGCGCAACGGGCGCTTGCCGAGATCGCAGAGATGCGCGTCGAGAACTTTGCCAATGAGCTTGAAGGATTGCAGAAGAGGCGGCGCAGGGCGGAGATTGCGAAGCGCATAGTCGAAGGCCCGAAAGACCCTTGGCGGGGCACGCGGCATGGTCCTTTGCGAGAAGTGATGATCACCGCACATCAGGATTGGTTTGTCTCGTTTGATCAGGACAATATGGATGATCTATTCGGCGAAAGCCGCGAAGAACGCTTTGAAAATGCCGCAGTGGCATGGCTCATGGATAGCTTTGGTGAAGATGTGATCCACGCACGCGCTGATCTTGATGAAACCACATATCACATCCACGCAATTGTCATGCCGCGGTCGCAAACAAAAGACGGGCGCAAGATGTTGCAGCCGTCAAAACACTCTCTCATCAAGGACTATGAGAAGGCGCAGGACAGTGTTGGGGAGTGGTTCTCAGAGCTTGGATTGAAGCGCGGTGAGCGGCGAAAACAGGCGTTACGCGAAGCGGCGCATAAACATCGGGAAGAACAGGGTGCGCAAGGCACAGATGCTGAAGTGCCTGTCGAACTTCCAAAGCATTTGGAGCATGTCAGTCCGCGTGAATGGCGCGAAGAAAAAGAGCGGCAGTTGGCAGACCGGGAAGCCCGTGTGGACCAGCGCGAGAAGCAAGCCGGGACCGTGATAAAGGCCGCGAAGGCTGTGGCTGAAGGGGATCCCAAGGTTCTTGCTGAGATAGCGCGAGCGGATGGGAAGTCCGCTGCCGCGCGTCTGTTTGGAAAAGCGTTTGCTACCTTACGCGCGAAAGCCCGTAAGGCCGCGCAGAACGAAGCGCGCGCAGAAGTGCAGTCTCACTTGGAAGAGATCAAGGCGGCGGATGACGC
>JAAENN010000187.1 GCA_024224295.1 Shimia sp.
ACGGATTTCCATCCACGCGCGGGATTTTTTTCAGCATTTCCCTCCCAGGGGGCGGCAGCAGGATATAGCGGGTGTCGCCGGTTTTTGATTCGTCCACCCGCAGCGCGGCGCGCCCCCAATCGATATCGGCCCACTTTGCCCTGAGCAATTCCGACTTTCGCGCACCCGTCAGCACAAGCAGCCAAATCGCGTATCTGGCATAAATATTTGATTCTCGATCCAGGGCCTGCGCCAGCCTCGGCAACTCCTCCGGGGTCACCCAACGGTCGCGTTTCTTCTCTTTGTAATGCTGGATGCCTGCCGCGGGGTTGCGGTGACCCTCGGGAACCAGGCCCCAGGTGCACGCCAGTTCGAACATTCGGGCCGTCAACTCAATAACGCGATTTCCTTCATATGGCGTTTTGCCCCCGATCCTCGTATGCAGCCTTGCAACATCCGTATGTGTGACGTCCGTCGCCCCACGGTAAATTTGTTCTAACTATCAAACCGCTGAGCTACGGCAAGTATTGCGAGTCATTTTCAAGTAGTCAAAGACCATCCGCGTATTCATAGTCAGCTCACGCATCTTCTGCGCAACACTTCGCACCCCTTTGCTTTTGATCAAACCCACAGCGAATCGCCTCAGGCGGGTCATGTTCTCCGGGCCATGGCCTATTCGGATGCGGCTGCGGTCTTCATCGTAATTCCAGTCGATGATGTAATGGCAGCTGTTCTCAATGCTCCAGTGCTCACGATTGTCCCGAAGCACTTGCGCGGCGCTGGCGAGGTCCGGGGTTTTACTGGTAATCCCATAGGCGATATCCTGGCTTTGCTTGCCGCTTTTTTTATGCGTCGTGATACGTTCCACCATGAAGGCCTGTCCGACATGGGGGAAGTTCAGATAGTCGTTGAGGGCCGTGGTGACCCAGATATTTCGGGTTTCGATGCGGCCATGCTCGGGGCTGTCGAGGGTGCTGTGATCGGGTTCGCGCTCGAGGTTGTCAAAATAGAAAGCGGTCTCTTCAAGCAGCTTTTTTTGATTGCCTTTGACGGTGAAGTGGTAGTGTGCGTTGCGATTCTCAACCAGATATTGGGCAAATTCGCGTTGGGTGAGCAAGGCATCGGCGCTGATGGTTTTGCCCTGGATGTCGATGGCCTCCAGCAGCGGAATAGCGGTTTTGATTTCGTTGGTCTGTTTCTCCTCGTCGCGGCCTTCTACCGGCAGGGTGCCCACTTTTTTTGGGTGTAACACTGCTTGCTTTGGTGCCCGATGGCGCTCATGATGTGGATCTGACGGTCAGTTTCATCGATCGCATTGCGCATGGTTTTCCCATCGATGGCAAGACTTTCATCGACAGCGCCGTAGTGTGCATTCCAGTGTTGAAAGGCCTGGTCAAGTTCCCCGGGATTCACTCGGATCAGCACATCGCGCAAGATGCTTTCGCTGGGCACCCAATATTGGCCATGGCGGTAGCGACAACGGAAGCGCCTGCGCGCCTTTTGGCCTAAGGACTGTGCCCAGTCGGAAATGGCTTTGTAGCCGCGCGCGCCGCACAACACCGCCGCCGTAGCGAGAGCCAAAACAGCAGGCAGTGGGTGACGCCTACCCTGTGGGCGGCGGGGATCGTTGATCTGTTTGAAAAATTCGGGCAAGGCGTGCATGTGCTCGGCGCTCAATTTCATTCTCGGGGCTCCTGTTCGGTAACGTTCGTTCAATCGGGGGTGACAGAGCAAGGCGCGGGCATTGCGCCTGAGCGGTTGTACAAAGACCCGTTTGGGCGACTGGCGGGTGCGGCTGTAACCGCCGCGGATGCGTTGATAACCCCGTGTCTCGCCCACATAGCGCCAGTTGGCTGCCTGGTAGATCGTGCCGACAAAGCGCGTTGGATCGACGAAGGTTTCCAGTAACAACAAGGGGAAGCCAAAGCGCTCCAGCCAGTCGGTCTGAATCCTGCGTTGGCACAAGGACAAGACCTTTGATGCCAGGTTCTTGTGATGATGGCGGGGTAGAATCAGAAAGCGTGAATTGTTGGCAATCAGGTTGAGCCGGTCGTACTGGTGACGAAAATCCCAGCCAATCCAGCGGTCACGGACGCCACACTTCAAGGCGGCGGCGGAAAAGCTCAGCAGGACCAGCCACTGATCCTCCCGGGTGGCGACATACCACAGGGTATTGCCGATCTTGGGTAGCGCTCCCAGATAATGATGGGACTGGATCAGTTGCTGGAAACGGGATTCTTCTGATGTGTGGACGGGTCGGACGATCACCTCGTGAAGATGCAAAACGGTTCTCTCGCGTGTTTAGAATGCAGGTGTTTTATACCGCATCCACGCGGGAATGTCCAGTATTGAATGTAACTAGTTGTGTTTTCGCTAGAAGTTGGTTAGAAGCAAATCACCCTGGAAAAAAGGGGGACATAAGTTGACACCGATAAACGTTTAAAGTAAAAGCCAAACCACCCAAACAATTGGCCTTAAACTTCTCCAAAATACAATCATATAATTGACCCATCAGGAACAGATCTGAACATCAGTTTCAGGC
>JAAENN010000188.1 GCA_024224295.1 Shimia sp.
ACGCTATCTTGGTGAATGCTAACTACGAAGCAGCAGCCAGGGAGGTCATGAGGGAAGAGTTCCGGCGGAAGGTTGGTCTGTTACCTGAGATCTCTACCGAGCATCCTTAGGGCTCCTAGTGACAGAGGGGGGAATGTCTATCTCTAGTGGGAGTGATGAGGGTTAGGTTGGTTATGGATTATTTATTTATAACAACTACCTATCAATAACACTCCCCCCTCTAGGGGAGGGATTTATCCCCCATCCTCATTAATAGGCCCCGTAAGGAGGAGGAAGCTTAAGGGTCCCAGTCTAGGGGGTTTAAGTGGCCTCTAATCAGACCATCTCTGTCCACCACACTGGGGCCAGTCTCCCTGCCTCAGACCACCCAAATCAACTGGGGCATAAACAGGGGCATTTCTGGGGACAGAACGGACCGGTGTTCCGAGTGGGGTCTTCGTTCACTGATGTTCGATGAAATGGCTGGGGTGGTAGGATTCGAACCTACGATGCGCTGTACCAAAAACAGGTGCCTTACCACTTGGCTACACCCCAACTGTGTGGGGGTGTTTACTTAGCAGTGCGCAGAGTCGCAAGAGCAGAAATGCATTTTTGGCAGAAAAAAATTTACTCAAAATGCAGAAAAATTTTCGGAAGTTTTTAGGACTTCATTAACCCCTGATTTTTAGGACCCTGCGTCATTTTTCAAACCCGTGCGTGGACAAGAGGACCACCCGCACGACATGGTGGGACAACGAATTGGAGAGGAGTTGGGCGATGTTTCTGGGAATGCGACCTGAAAACGAAAAGCTGTTGGCGCAGGTGAAAGAGATGATCCGCGAAGAGGTGATGCCTCTGGAGGATGAATACCACGCGGAGATCGGCAAAGAGGACCGCTGGACCTACACCAAACGTCAGGCTGAGATCCTTGAGGGGCTCAAATCCAAGGCGAAAGAGCGGGGACTCTGGAACTTCTGGCTGACGGATTCCGACAAGGGGTTTGGGCTCTCCACCGTGGAATATGCCTTCTTTGCGGAGCAGATGGGCAAGACGCCTTTGGGCGCGGAAGTGTTCAACTGTTCTGCGCCGGACACCGGCAATATGGAGGTGTTTGAGCGCTATGGCAGCGACGCCATGAAAGAAGAGTGGCTGAAGCCGCTTCTGAATGGCGAAATCCGCTCGGCCTATCTGATGACCGAGCCGGATGTAGCCAGCTCGGATGCGACCAACATCGAGATGTCCTGTGTGCGGGATGGCGATGAGTACGTGCTAAATGGCGAGAAATATTGGGCTTCTGGGGCCGGGGACCCGCGCTGCAAAGTCTATATCGTGATGGTGAAAACCGGCGGGGACGAGCTGCCGGTGCACAAGCGTCAGTCGATGATTGTGGTACCGGCAGGCACAGAAGGCATCGAGACTTTACGGCCGATGATGGTCTACGGACAGGACGACGCGCCGCATGGTCATATGCATCTGAAGTTCACCAATGTGCGGGTGCCTGCGGACAGTATATTGCTGGGTGAGGGACGTGGCTTTGAGATTGCGCAGGGGCGGCTTGGGCCGGGGCGCATTCACCACTGTATGCGCGCGATTGGGCAGGCGGAAGCGGCGCTGGAGCGGATGTGCAAACGCGCGCTGAGCCGGGAGGCCTTTGGCAAAAAGCTGGCGCATCTGGGGGCGAATTACGACATCATCGCCGAGTGCCGTATGGAGATTGAACAGGCGCGGCTGCTGTGTCTGAAGACCGCCTGGATCATGGATCAGGGTGACGCGCGGGCGGCGGCGCCGTGGATCAGCCAGATCAAAGTGGTGGCGCCCAATGTCGCGCTGAAGGTGATCGATGAAGCGGTGCAGATGTTTGGCGGCACCGGCATTTCGCAGGACACCCCGCTGGCGCAGGCCTGGACACACGTGCGAACGTTGCGTCTTGCAGACGGTCCAGACGCGGTGCACCGCCGCCAAGTGGCCCGCAAAGAGCTGCGCCAATACACGCAGGAAAAGGTCTGATTTTCACGTCGGTTTAACATCTGTATCGCGACTGTTTTGCGGAGGTGCGTATTTTGAGGCCCCGACTCGGTGAGTCGGGGCCTGTTTTTGTTGCATTGGGGAGGGGCGCAACAGCGGGCGGTGGGATAGGGAAGGTTAAACAATTGAACGCTGCCCGGTAGTGATGACGTTTTGTCACCGCATTTCTGGCAGCTTGCTGCGCAAGCGTCTGGCGAATGATGCGGCGCTGAGTCATGTCAGGCGAATAGGCGTGAGGTTGAGCAACCGGGCATTAACACTGCTTGTATATGCATGAAGGGTGCTGGTCCTGTTAGATCTGTAGCAGGGTGCCTTTCTATGGAGGAACACGGGTATGCGGTTAATCAGTAACTATGTCCAAGTGTTTGTGGCTCTCACTGCTCTTGTGTTTTCTGGCATGGCAGAGGCAGGGGCACGCGACTGTGATCGCGTCAAACCTCTTGCGGAGTTGAATGCCGAGATGGCCACGGCAGCTTTGGCAAGTTGTGATGCCAGCAGCTCAACCATGCAGCGAATCAAACTGCAGCTTCAGGGTGTCAGCCTTCAAGGACTTGAGCGCATTCTCACGCGTTTGAATATGTCGTCCTACCACTCCAGTGTGGAGGACCTGTTTGCGCAAGCCAGCGAATACGCACTGTCCGGCAAGGTTGCTGCCCGGTCTGACGTAGAAACTACTGTTCGGAAAATTGACCGCATGATCTCAAAAATCTGTGCGGGGCAGCTGAGCGGTGGCGCTGGACCTGACGGAAGATATGAGGGGGATGCAGAGGGCGACGGTGGTTTCTGGGAAGATCAAAACGATTGGGTGCGCGCTACGGGCTTTACCGCAAGCGCAGGTAGTGTGCTGTTGTTTCTTGTCGGACTGATTCAACACAAGAAGATGTGCTCGGTACCTGCTGTACTGATTGGAAATGGGCAGGAGTTCCCTGGAAAACTGTCCCGCGCCGGTTTACATGCCGCTCGATTTGAGCCCTTGAATAAAGCCGTTGCAGATCAACTGACAGAATTGATGGCTTGCCCTGGGTTCATACACTTTGACCTCCGCGTCGACGACGTTGATCGGCCTGTATTCGTTGACGGCTATCATAGTTTCTATGCACCCTTGTACTTCTTTTCAAACTTAACGCGAAAGGAACTTTGGGCGCTTTTGTCACTGTCAGAGCGTCCCATTCGCAACGCGCCGTATATTGGGCACAGATCGACACGCAAAAAGTGGCGTGCGGAAATCAAAGAAAGAAAAAGACTGATCAAACAGGCGAATCCGGCCAATTGAGGTGACGTATTTGGCGTTTTCTAGAAAGGCTGTACCGCGCATGGTTGGGAAGGGATTTGGCTGCCTGTACTGTTTCTGATTTGAATCCAGGACGCTGCTGACAAGGCCAAACTACGTTTCGGGGACTTGTTGCGCCATCACTTTTGCCGCTGCTCTGCCGCAATCGCCAAGCCATCCGCGACGGCTGTGAAGACCTCAGAGACTTTGTGATCGGCCTGCGGGAAGCGCGCTTTGGCGGTGTCTTGCACCACCGACAACAGGCTGGAGCCGCCGACGTAGATCACTTGGGTGACCTCCTGCGCGGCGGTGCCTGTGTCTGTCAGTATGTCCAACATGGCCTGATCGAGCTTGGCCGCGTGGCCGGCGAGGATGTCGGGCAGCAGCGCGGGGGGAAGGGGGACTGTCAGGGAGCTGTTGAGCACGGAGAGGTCGATTTTGGGGTTGGCGGTGGCCTTGCTGGCGGAGACTTTGCCGGCCTCAACAGCAAAGGCGATGTCGTGGCCCAACTCGTCGCGCAGGACCTCGGCGAGGCGGGCGATTTGGCCCGGCGCTTGGGCCTGGCGCAGCATGCCGTCCACGGCGCGGCGGGTTTGCGCGGTGTAGAGGAAGGGGATTTTCTCCCAGGTGGCGAGGTCGTTGAAGATCGCTGCTGGGGCGGTGTGGGTACCGCTGCCAAACTGGTTGCGCAGCTCGGTGCCGCGGCCAAGCAAGGGCATGACGCGGTCGGTGCTGATGGCGCGGTCAAAGTCGGTGCCGCCGATGCGCACGCCGTGGTTGGCGAGCGTGTCGATGCCAGCGTCGGTGGTGCGAAACAGCGTGAAGTCGGAGGTACCGCCGCCGATGTCGACGATCAGGCCAAGCTGGTTTGTTTGATCGAGTGCGCCGTTGGCGATGGCGGCGGCTTCGGGTTCGGCCATGAAGGTGACGTCCGTGAAACCGGCGGCGAGGTAGCAGGCGCGCAGGTCGGCTTCGGCTTGCGCCTCGCGCGGGTCATCTGCGCCGTGAAAGACCACCGGGCGGCCGGAGAGGGCGTGCTCAAATGTCAGGCCGGTTTGCGCTTCGGCGGTGGTTTTGATGTGGCGCAGGAAGCGGGCGATGATGTCGACAAAGGTGACGCGCTCGTTCAGGATCTGGCGCTTTTCGTGCATCAGCGTGGTGCCGAGCACGCGTTTGAGGGCACGCATGAAACGGCCTTCGAGCCCGTCCAGAAGTGCCTGGTTCGCCGGGGTGCCGAGCAGAGTTTTGCGACTGTCGAAGTCAAAGAAGAAGGTGGTCGGCAGGGTGGTTTCGCCGTGGGCGAAGGTCATCAGGTGCGGCGCGCCGTTGACCGCAACCCCTGCGGCGGAGTTGGAGGTGCCAAAGTCAATGCCAAGGGTGTGGGTGTGCATGGGGTCGGTCTCCGCCAGTGAAATCGAAGGCGCGGGTTTAGGGGGCTGTGGGAGGGTGGTCAAGTGGGGGATCACTGACATGCTTGGCGGACTTGTTTAGTTTGAGTGTCGAAATAATTATTGGCGTGTGGGAGAAAGCCTGTTTAGGTGGGTGGAGCAGAGATGTTGGGGAGGCATGATGATGACCGTAAAGACCATTCGGAACCCGATTTTGCGCGGCTTTAATCCGGATCCGTCGATCTGTCGGGTGGGGCAGGATTTCTACATCGCGACCTCGACGTTTGAGTGGTATCCGGGGGTGCAGATCAGTCACTCGAAAGACTTGGTGAACTGGCGGACCTTGCCGCAACCGCTTACCCGGGCAAGCCAGTAGGATATGCGGGGCAATCCGGACAGTTGCGGTATCTGGGCGCCGGCGTTGAGCTATGCGGATGGCAAGTTCTGGCTGATTTACACGGATGTGAAGCGGCTGGATGGGAACTTCAAGGACGCACACAATTATCTGGTGACGGCGGAGAACATTGAGGGGCCGTGGTCTGATCCAATTTACCTGAACTCCAGCGGGTTTGATCCGTCGCTGTTTCATGACGCGGATGGGCGCAAGTATCTGGTCAACGTGGTCTGGAACCATCTGGCGACGATGGGGGATGCGAACACGCGGGGCGCGTCTTTTTTTGGGGGCATCCTGCTGCAGGAGTACAGCGTTGCAGAAGGGCGGTTGGTCGGGGAGATCACCAACATTTTTGCGGGCAGTGACCTTGGGCTGACCGAGGCGCCACATTTGATGCAGCGCAACGGGTATTACTATTTGATCACGGCCGAAGGCGGCACGGGGTATGAGCATGCGGTGTCTTATGCGCGGTCTAAGGACTTGCTTGGCCCATATCAGCTGCATCCACAGAAGCATCTGGTGCATGTTCGCGACAATGACGCGAGTCCGCTGCAACGCACGGGGCATGGGCAATATGTCGAGCTGGAAGATGGCTCGGTCTTTCACACGTTCCTGACCACGCGGCCTTTGCCGGGGATGCGGCGCTCGCAGATGGGGCGGGAGACCGGGATTGCGAAATGTGTCTGGGGGGCGGATGACTGGCTCTATCTGGAAGAGGGCGGCACGGTTCCGCATTTGGAACAGCCTGCGCCGGATTTGCCAGAGCGCCCGTGGCCAGCACCGCCGGAGCGGTTTGAGTTTGCGGACATGCTGGCTTTGCCACCGCAGTTGCAATGGCTGCGCAGTCCAGAACCTGCGCGGTTGTTTGAGCTGACTGAGGACGCGCTGCGGCTCTATGGGCGGGAGTCGATTGGGTCTTGGTTTGAGCAGGCTTTGGTGGCGGCGCGGCAGACGGAATGGCAGTGTTCGGCGGAGACTTCGGTGAAATTTGCGCCAGACAGCTATCAGCAGATGGCGGGGTTGACGGCGTATTACAATCGTACCCAGTTTCACTATTTGGCGCTGACCATGGATCCGGCGACAGGCGGGCGGGCGTTGACACTCCTGTCCTGTCTGGATTGGCCTGAAGGGCGGTTGACCTATCCGCTGGGCGATATGGTGGCGGTGCCAAAGGACGGCGCGGTGCGGATGAAGTTGGAGATCAACCGCGAGAACTTACAGTTTTTCTATGCGTTGGAGGCTGGCGACTGGCAAGCGATCGGACCGGTGCTCGATGCGTCGCGGTTGTCAGACGAAGGCGTGCGCGGGGAGCATTCCAACTTCACCGGCTGTTTTGTTGGGATGTGCGCACAGGACATGACCGGACGGGCACAAACGGCGGATTTTGCCTATTTTGAGGTGAAGAACCGGGAGGAGTGACGCGCCGTAGGCAGGCACAGCCCTAACGGTTCACACAAAAAGGGCGCCCGCTCGAGGCGCCTTTTTCTGTTCTAAGACGGAAGCTTAGCCCTGCAAGCTGCGCACTTCCAGGTCGCCTTCTTCACGCGCTATCATGCCGCGGGTAGTGGTGTGGGACGCGGCGGCGTGGTGAAGTTGGAGGTGCCAAAGTCGATGCTAAGTGTGTGGGTGTGCATGGTCCTGGCTTCGCCAGTGAAAACGAGGCGCGATTTCAGATTTTGTTGTGCGGGTGGTCATGAGGTCAAAACAGGGGACCTGACGGGGCGCTGAGCAGCAGGGCCTCGTGTTCGTTGTAGAGGGTGCGCATTTGTGGGGTTTCCAGGTGTGTCATGAACACGCGTGTGATGGGGACATATTGCCAGTAGAGCGCGGCGTGACGTTTGACCTGACCGTCGTTCAGAAAGCGCAGGGCGACGGTTTGGCTAAACGTTGAGGAGACAAACCCCGTGGGGCGTGGTGGTGTGAGCGCGGCGTCAGAGTAGATTACGCGATACAGAGGAATATGCGTGATCCCAAGAGCGTGGAAGGCGGCACGTAGGAAGGCAAGGCGGACGAGGATGTGGCGCTTGCGGTGGGCCATGGATTTCGCGCCGGACAATTCAGCGGGGTCGCGCAGTATGTTGCCTTCAAAAGCGCATAGGCCAAGGTCGACCAGTGCAAGCCGGTGTGCTTTGATGGTTTCGCCGGCGTGTGGGTTGCTGATGTATTGGGTGGCGACATCGGTCTCGATGTGCTGGACGTCGTGGTGTGTGAGCCAAGTCGACAGGGCGTCGGGATCGGTGAACGCGGTAAAGGTTTCCGGATAGAGTGCGGCGTCGGGGCGGTGTCCTGCTTTGGTCAACCAGTCATGCGCTTGGGCTGTCAGCTTGGAGAGCTGGGCTTCGGTGCCGGCGGATTGCGCGGCCTTTGTGGGGACTTTGAGGCGGTGGTTGAGGCGATGGCTGGCGGCTGTAAGTGCGTCTTGGGTGCTTTGGGGCAGGGTCGGCGTGGCGGGGTCACATAGGAATTTGTGTGATTGCCAAACCGGAAGTGTCCAGTGCGCACCTGTGTCCTCAAAATCGAGGACTTCCACGGTAACACTGGCAGTGTGTTCGCTCAGGGCGGTGATCTTGACCGGGGTGTTGCGCGGGTCACGCATCCAGAGCGTGGCACCAAGGGGGAGATTGGCGAGAGTGGCAACGTTTGCCTGAGGTGGGGAAGGGATAGCTATCAGAGCACCGGATGGAGGGTGACCCCGGCACAGGCGGTCAGGCTGGTGAGAGTGACTAAAGCGGCAAGGATTAGGATTGTACGTGTCATGACCTGCTCTCAAATGCTTATCTGTTTTACGGCAGCCTGAGTGCTTGGGAGGCGTTGGGTCAAGGCCCGCTGGATTTTCGCCGAAGAAGCGAGTCTTTTTGGCATCGCCTGTATTGGAGGCAAAAAAAAGGGCGGCCAAGTGGCCGCCCTTTTTATGGTTGGAAATTTTTGTGAATTAACCCTGCAACGAGCGTACTTCCAAGTCACCTTCTTCACGAGCCTTCATGGCGCGCGCAGCGGCGTGGGATGCTGCGGCCGTGGTGAAGTAAGGGATGCGGTCATACAGCGCCACGGAGCGGATTTCGCGGCTGTCGTTCACGGCTTGGGCGCCTTCGGTGGTGTTCATCACTAGAGACACGTCGCCGTTTTTCAGCACGTCCACGATGTTCGGGCGGCCTTCATAGACTTTATTGACCTTCTCACACGCCACGCCTTGCTCGTTCAGCCATGCGGCGGTGCCGGAGGTCGCGACAACCGAGAAGCCGAGATCGATCAGGATGTTGGCTGCGTCCACCATGGTGACGGTTTTGTCGTCATCTTTGACCGAGATGAAGGCTTTACCTTCGGTTGGCAGCACCATGCCGGCGCCCATTTGTGCCTTCAGGAAAGCACGGGCAAAGGAGCGATCCCAACCCATGACTTCGCCGGTGGAGCGCATTTCTGGCCCAAGAATGGTGTCCACGCCCGGGAAGCGGGCGAAGGGCAGTACGGCTTCCTTCACAGAGAACCATGGCATATTGGGGTCGGCCAGGGTCATCTGATCCGCAATTGGCTGATCCTTGGAGGCGTCGAGTTCCACGTAAGGCTCACGTTTGGGGAAGTCAGCCAGTTTTTCGCCAGCCATGATGCGCGCGGCGATGGAGGCAATTGCGCTGTCGGTGGATTTGGCCACAAACGGCACAGTACGCGAAGCACGTGGGTTGACTTCGATCAGGTAGATCACGCCATCCTTCACAGCGAACTGGATGTTCATCAGGCCGACAACGTTGAGCGCAATCGCCAGTGCGTGGGTCTGGCGTTTGATTTCCTCAATCGTGGCGTCGTCCAATGAGTATGGCGGCAAGGAGCAAGCAGAGTCACCGGAGTGTACGCCAGCCTCTTCGATGTGCTGCATGATGCCCGAGATGTGCACATCTTTGCCGTCACAGAGCGCGTCCACATCTAGCTCAACCGCGCCAGACAGGTAGCTGTCGAGCAGCACCGGGCTGTCGCCAGACACAACCACGGCTTCGGCGATGTAGCGTTCCAGCTGTGCCATGTCGCGCACGATTTCCATTGCGCGGCCACCCAGTACGTAAGACGGGCGGATCACCAGAGGAAAGCCGATGTCTTCGGCAATGGCCAGGGCTTGTGCGTCGGTGGAGGCAATGCCGTTTTTCGGCTGCTTCAGCTCCAGCTTGTTGACCAGCGCCTGGAAGCGCTCACGGTCCTCAGCGAGGTCGATGGCGTCTGGCGTGGTTCCAAGGATTGGAATGCCTTCAGCTTCCAGCGCGTTTGCGAGTTTCAGCGGGGTTTGACCGCCGAACTGTACGATCACGCCATGCAGAGCGCCGTTTTCCTGCTCCACACGTAGAATTTCCATCACGTGCTCAAAGGTGAGCGGCTCAAAATACAAACGGTCGGAGGTGTCATAGTCGGTGGACACGGTCTCTGGGTTGCAGTTGATCATGATGGTTTCGTAGCCCTGATCCGTCAGCGCGTAGCAGGCGTGACAGCAGCAGTAGTCAAACTCGATCCCTTGGCCAATCCGGTTTGGACCGCCGCCCAGAATAACAACTTTCTTGCGATCAGAGGGGCGTGCCTCACATTCCACGTCACCCATCATTGGGGTTTCGTAGGTGGAGTACATGTAAGGGGTTTGCGCTTCAAATTCTGCAGCACAGGTATCGATGCGTTTGAACACAGCCGTGACGCCCAGACCGGTGCGCGCTTTACGCACGTCGGTTTCTGCGAGGCCGGTCAGTTTAGCGAGGCGGGCGTCAGAGAAGCCCAGCATTTTGAGCTGGCGCATGGCCTTCTCATTTGTAGGCAGACCGTTTGCAGCCACCTCGGCTTCGGCGTCCACAATCTCGCGGATGCGGTCGAGGAACCAAGGGTCAAACATGGTGACGTTGTGGATTTCATCGTTTGTCAGACCATGACGCATGGCTTGCGCGATGGTGCGCATGCGGTCAGGTGTTGCCGCACTGATGGCTTTGGTCACAGCGGCTTTGTCAGGCGCACCTTCGATTTCGACCTCGTCAAATCCAGTCAGGCCGCTTTCCATTGAGGCGAGGGCCTTCTGCATGGATTCGTGGATGGTGCGGCCAATGGACATGGCTTCGCCCACGGATTTCATCGCGGTGGTCAGATTTGGCTCAGAGCCGGGGAACTTCTCAAACGCAAATTTCGGGATCTTGGTGACAACGTAGTCGATGGTCGGTTCAAAGGACGCAGGAGTCACTTTGGTGATGTCGTTGTCGAGCTCGTCCAGCGTGTAGCCCACAGCGAGTTTTGCCGCGATTTTTGCAATGGGGAAGCCGGTGGCTTTGGAGGCCAGAGCAGACGAGCGGCTCACACGGGGGTTCATTTCGATCACAACCATGCGGCCGTCCGCTGGGTTGACCGACCATTGCACGTTGGAGCCGCCGGTTTCCACGCCGATCTCACGCAGCACGTTGATCGAGTGATTGCGCATGATCTGGTATTCTTTGTCAGTCAGGGTCAGGGCAGGGGCCACAGTGATGGAGTCACCCGTGTGCACGCCCATCGGGTCGACGTTTTCGATCGCACAAACGATGATGGCGTTGTCCGCGCGGTCGCGCACGACCTCCATCTCGTATTCTTTCCAACCCAGCAGGCTTTCATCCACGAGGATTTGGTTCACTGGGGACGCGTCCATGCCGGTGCGGCAGAAGTGGATGTAGTCGTCACGGTTATAAGCCACACCACCACCGGTGCCGCCCATGGTGAAGGCAGGGCGGATGATGGCTGGCAGGCCAATGTCGTCGAGTTCTTCCAGCGCGAGGCGGATGCCTTCGTCCAGATCGGCGGAACCGTCGTCTTTCTTCGGTGCGGTTACAATGGAAGCACGAGGGTTTTCGATGCCCAGCCGGTCCATGGCTTCGCGGAAGAGTTTGCGGTCTTCGGCCATCTCAATGGCGTTTCGGTCCGCGCCGATCATTTCCACGCCAAATTTTTCCAGCACGCCCATTTCTTCGACCGCCAGTGCGGTGTTCAGGCCGGTTTGGCCACCCATGGTGGGCAATAGTGCGTCGGGGCGCTCTTTTTCGATGATCTTGGCGACGATCTCCGGCGTGATCGGCTCAATGTAGGTTGCGTCTGCCATGTTGGGGTCGGTCATAATCGTCGCTGGGTTGGAGTTCACCAGGATGACGCGATATCCCTCTTCTCGCAGCGCTTTACACGCTTGCGCGCCGGAGTAGTCAAATTCACAGGCTTGGCCAATCACGATGGGGCCGGCCCCGATGATCATGATCGAGGAGATGTCGGTTCTTTTGGGCATGGTGGACCTCGGGCTGGTGGCAGCGATGTCTTGGCGGGCAGGAGTCGCCAAATACGCAAATTGTCGTGCGTTATACGGATCAGAGGGGCGGGCGCAAGGGGGATCGGAAATTTGTCGTCAAGCGCCGCAATTGACCACTGTTTTTTAATAAAATGCAACGTATATGGCTGGCAAGGAACTATCACCGACCGGGGGGCGGACATGCAGATTCGGTTTGACCATGGGCCAGACAGCGCTGCGACGCTGTTTTCAAAGCCAGAACATGTGATTTCGATCACCGATCCCAATGAAGTTGATATGGCCTTTGAGGTACTCAATCAGGCGCAGGAGGCCGGGTTTTGGCTGGCGGGCTATGTCAGCTATGAGCTGGGTTACGTATTGGAACCAAAGCTGCGGCGGTTGTTGCCCAAGACACGACGGGTGCCTCTGATCAACTTTGGTGTGTTTCGTGCGCCCGAGGTGGTGGGGCGGTTGCCAAGAGACGGCTGGTTTGAACTGAACCCATTTGAGCCACGCTGGAGTGCGGCGACCTATCGGGCGGCGTTTGACCGGGTGCGCGGACTTATTGGTGCTGGAGACATCTATCAGGCCAATCTGACCTTCCCTATGGACGCGAAATTTCAAGGTGATCCCTTGGCGCTCTACGGTGCCTTGGCGGCGCGACAGGCTGTGGGACACGGGGCCGTTGTACGTCAGGAGGGAATGCCCGACATTCTGTCCCGATCTCCTGAGTTGTTCTTTCGTACCGACGGTAGGGGAGGGATCGAGACGCGACCAATGAAAGGGACGCAGCCACGCAGCGATGACGCGCAAGAGGACGCGCGTCGGCGGCAGTGGTTGGCGACGGATGAAAAGAACCGGGCCGAGAACCTGATGATTGTCGACCTGCTGCGCAATGACATCAGCCGCGTGAGCAAACCGGGGTCGGTGCATGTGCCAAAGCTGTTTGAGATCGAGAGCTACGCTACCGTGCATCAGATGACGTCGACCGTGGCCGCCGAGTTGCAAGATGACGTGCGTTTGGCGGATATTCTGAAAGCGTTGTTCCCGTGTGGATCGATCACTGGCGCGCCGAAGCTGCGCGCGACGGAGATCCTGCGCGATCTGGAACCCTGGCCGCGTGAGATTTACTGTGGCTCGATTGGTTGGGCTGCGCCGGATGGGCGGTCTGAGTTTAGTGTGGCGATCCGCACATTGATGGCACAAGCTGGACAGATGACATTGAATGTGGGTGGTGGCGTTGTCTGGGACAGCACCGCACCGGATGAATATGAGGAAGCGCTGTGGAAAGCACGGTTTGCACAGTTCCAGCCGGAACCCGCCTGATTGAGACGTTTGGTTATCGACCAGGGCAGGGGATTGCGCGGTTGAACTTGCATTTGGAGCGGCTGGCGCGGTCGGCGCGGGCGTTGGGCTTTATGTTTGATCCTGCAAAAGTGGCCGAGGCGATTGATGCGCTGAGCGGAGAGGTGGCGTTGCGTTGTCGTTTGACGCTTGGCGCTGACGGCGATGTCGAGATAACGACAGCAGCGTTGCCTGCGTTAGCGGACCAATGGACAGTGCGGATTGCCTCAGAGCGGTTGCGTTCGGATGATGGGCTATTGCGGCACAAGACAACGCGGCGCGAGATGTATGACCGTTGGCGTTCTGCGCTGCCAGACGGCGTGCAGGAGTGGCTGTTTCTCAATGAGCGCGGAGAGCTGTGCGAGGGCACGATCACAAATGTGGTGTTGACCATGCCGGATGGGGTGCGCCTGACGCCAGCGTTATCTTCGGGGTGTTTGCCGGGGGTGTATCGGCAGAGTTTGTTGGATGCCGGCGTGGTGCAGGAGGCGATTTTGACGGTAGATGACCTAGGATCAGCAAAGGATATCGTTCTCACGAATGCATCGCGTGGGGAAATTCACGTGAATTGGGGCGAGTTGTAAGCTCGGACCGCGCCCTGGCCTCCGCCCGTTCAAGCCTGAATTGATCCATCGGATCAATTCCTGGACGACTTTCACTCCCCACGGGAGGCGCTTTCAGCCCCCACCCAGGGTCAGGCGCGATCCTAGGCGTTTTTGCTCCCCTTTTTCCGCGCAAACCTGCGCCGTTCCCTTGACTTTGTCGGCCCAAAAAGGTGTATCGGGCCGACTGTAGTTATTCACCCTGAAAGAGGGCCCGCACATGCACGCCTATCGCAGCCATACCTGCGCCGACTTGACCAAAACCAACGTGGGCGAAACCGTCCGCCTGTCCGGCTGGGTGCACCGCATCCGTGACCATGGCGGCATTCTGTTTGTCGACCTGCGTGACCACTATGGCATCACTCAGGTGCTCTGCGATCCGGATAGCCCGGTTTTCTCCGAGTTGGAGAAGGTGCGCAGCGAGTGGTGTATCCGCATCGACGGCAACGTAAAGGCGCGTGATCCGGAACTGGTGAACGACAAGATCCCAACCGGTGAGGTTGAGGTGTTTGTGCGTGATCTGGAAGTGCTGGGTGCGGCGGACGAGCTGCCGCTTCTGGTGTTTGGCGATCAGGAATACCCGGAAGAGACCCGTCTGAAGTATCGCTTCCTTGACCTGCGTCGTGAGCAGATGCAGCAGAACATGACCATGCGTGCGGACGTTGTAATGTCCATGCGCAAGCGCATGTGGGACAAGGGCTTCCGCGAGTATCAGACGCCGATCATCACCGCGTCTTCGCCAGAAGGTGCGCGCGACTTCCTCGTGCCGTCCCGTATTCACCCGGGCAAATTCTATGCGCTGCCACAGGCCCCACAGCAGTTCAAACAGCTGATGATGGTTGCGGGTTTTGACAAGTATTTCCAGATTGCACCGTGCTTCCGTGACGAAGACCCGCGTGCGGACCGGTCTCCAACTGACTTCTACCAGCTCGATATGGAGATGTCCTTTGTGGAGCAGCAGGACGTCTTTGACACCATCTCGCCAGTGATCGCGGGTGTGTTTGAAGAGTTTGGTGGTGGTCGCAAGGTGGATGCGCCAAATGAATGGCCGCAGATCCCTTATGCCGAAGCGGCGCTGAAATATGGCTCTGACAAGCCTGACCTGCGCAACCCGATTGAGATGCAGGTGGTGTCTGAGCACTTTGCGGGTTCCGGCTTTGCGATCTTTGCCAAGCTGCTGGAGCAGGAAGGCACCGAAGTGCGGGCGATCCCTGCGCCAACCGGCGGCTCGCGCAAGTTCTGTGACCGTATGAACAAGTTTGCCCAAGGCGAAGGCCTGCCGGGTATGGGCTACATCTTCTGGCGTAAGCAGTCTGCGGACACCATTGCGCAGGAGCAGGGCATCTCTGTGAAAGAGGTGAACGCGAAGATCAAAGCCGGTGAGATCGTTCTGGGCGAAGAAGCTGCCGGTCCGCTGGCCAAAAACATCGGCCCCGAGCGCACTGAGGCGATCCGTCAGCAGTTGGGGTTGGGTGTGGGCGATGCGGCCTTCTTCCTTGGTGGCAAGCCAAAGGCGTTTGAAGCTGTTGCAGGCCGTGCGCGCAACGTGATTGGCGAAGAGCTGGGTCTGATTGACAAAGACCGCTTTGCCTTTGCCTGGATTGTGGATTTCCCGATCTATGAGGCAGATGAAGAAAGCGGTAAAATTGACTTTGAACACAACCCGTTCTCCATGCCACAGGGTGGTCTGGACGCTCTGAACGGTGATCCGTTGGCTGTAAAAGGCTATCAGTATGACCTCGCCTGTAACGGCTATGAGCTGGTGTCTGGTGCGATCCGGAACCACATGCCTGAGGTGATGTTGAAAGCGTTTGAGATTGCGGGATATGACGAGAATGAAGTGAAAGAGCGCTTTGGCGCGCTTTACAAAGCGTTTTCTTATGGTGCCCCGCCACACGGTGGTTGTGCCGCTGGTGTCGACCGCATTGTGATGCTGCTGGCGGATCAACAGAACATCCGCGAAGTCATGATGTTCCCGATGAACCAGCGCGCCGAAGATCTGATGATGAACGCGCCAAACGATCCGTCCAGCGATCAACTGATGGAACTGGGCCTGCGGGTGATCCCGCAGGAGTGATCCTGTCGCGACATTGCAAAGACAATAGCCGCCTGCGACTCTGTCGTGGGCGGTTTTCTTTTGGGCGACGGAAATTAGGCGGAGTTTCATAGTACTTTGGCGCGATGCTTTACAGCGCGTGTCAGCGTGCGCGCTATATGGTAGGAAGGAAATGCCCAAATAGCGCGGGAAATGAGGAGCACGCGGAATTGGTTTTTGACTCTGACATGGCTCAGACACGTTTTGGCTACGGTCGGTCGCCTAGAGTGGCTGGTCCTCGAGATGTGGACGAAATGGTGGCAAGGTTGCGCGGCGCGGAGGCGCCCTTGGCTGATGCCGACATACCCTCAGATGCCGAGATGCGCCAAAGGATCGCCGATTTGACTGCTATGCGGCGGACGTATCGCAAGGCGGACGAAGGGAGCACGGAAAGGGGGCGGTTGAAGCAAAAGTACAATGCCGCCCGTCGTGCCACACGTGAAGACGTGGCCGGGTGGATCGGAGTGACTTTAGCCCGCCGCGTTTGGAGTCCGGATGGTTTGCGGGAGCGGTTGGTTGCCTTTTGGGCGGACCATTTTTCGGCACCCGGGAAAAACGAGCAGTTCCGCTTTATTGCCCCGACGTATGTGGCAAATGCGGTGCGTCCATTTGTGGCCGCGCGCTTTGAAGAGATGTTGATCTCCGCAGCGCTGCACCCGCAAATGCTGCATTATCTGGATCAGAATTCTTCCATTGGTCCAAATAGTTCCATGGCGAGGGCACGGCCGGAAAAGACCCTCGGCCTCAACGAGAATCTCGCCCGCGAGGTTTTGGAGCTCCATACTCTCGGGGTTGGTGCGGCGTATGCGCAGCATGACGTGCGCCAATTGGCTGAGCTGTTGGCGGGTATTACCACCAACCCTAAGAAAGGCGTGGTTTATGTGACAAAGCGGACCGAGCCGGGGTCCCATACTGTGCTTGGCAAAGAGTATGGCACACGACGTGCGCGGATTTCGGATGTGAAAGAGGTGCTGCGCGACTTGGCACGGCATCCGGATACGGCGCGCCATATAAGCCGAAAGCTGGCGGTGCATTTTGTCTCTGAGCAGCCAGATGAAGATTTGCTGGTGTCGATGGCGGTGCGCTATCTGGAAACAGACGGTGATCTGGCGGAGGTCGTGGAGGCGATGTTGCGCCATCCGGCGTCTTGGCGCCCTGTTGGGGAAGGCAGTGGTAACTTTAAACAGCCAGACCTGTTCCTTTCGTCAGCCTTGCGGGCCTTAGCTGTGCCTGAACGTGCGCTTACTGGCGTCAAAGCCAATCAATTGAACCGTTTGCTGGGGACGCCATTGCGCACCATGGGGCAGCCGTGGCGACGTCCCATTGGACCCGACGGTTTTGCCGAAGAAGACAGCCACTGGATCACTGCACAGGGAATGGCGGCGCGTTTGCAATGGGCGTTGAGCGTACCAACAGCCGTGGTGGATGAGTTGCCGGATCCGCGCGCGTTTGTGGAGACTGCGCTCGGACCACAGGCCCCAGCAGCGGTGCGGTTTGCGGCAGAGGCGGCTGAAAACCGCCGGGAAGGTATTGCGCTGGTGCTGATGTCTCCGGCGTTCCAGCGGGTTTGAGGAGGCAGGCATGGGCAAAACAGACATGAACCGTCGAATGTTTCTTGGCCGTGGATTGGCCGTTGGCTGTTCATTGGCGGCGAGCCCGATGCTCACACCCGTGAGTTTTGCCGCGACCGGTGGAGAAAACCGTTTGGTGGTCATCATTTTGCGCGGTGGCTTGGACGGTTTGGATTTGTTGCAGCCTGCCGACAGAGGATTACAAGTGCTGCGACCGACTTTGGCAGCGCGAAAGCCCACAGGCCTTGAGGTCACCGGCGGGGCCATGTTGCATCAGGCCTGCGCTCCGCTCTGGCCGTTGTGGCAGGCGGGCGAGCTGGCGTTTGTCCAAGGTGTATCAACCCCTTACCGCAACAAACGCAGTCATTTTGACGGGCAGGATTATCTGGAGGCAGGCACGGCAAGTCTCAATGGTTCCGGGCGGAAGGATGGGTGGCTTAACCGGATGCTGCAAAATATGCCGGGTAGTGAAATGCGCACCGCCTTTGCTGTGGGCGCGGATCCGATGTTGCTGAGCCGTGGAGATGCGCCTGTGGAGACTTGGTCGCCGGATGTGGGGTTTGTGCTGTCAAGCCAGGGGGCGCGACTGTTGGAGCTGACGATGGAGCGTGATCCGCAGATGGCACTCGTTATGAAACGGGCGCTGTTGTTGGCTGGTGAGGGTGGGGGTGGTGCCATGACTGCAGATGACGCAGATACGATGGGCGCACTAGAAGACATGATGGACGCGCAGATGAATCCCAACGGCAAGGGGGCAGCGAAATCGCATGTGCGGGTGGCGGAGTTTGCGGCAGGGCAATTGCGAGCAGCGGCGCGAGTTGCGTGTTTTTCCATTGGCGGGTGGGATACGCACGCCAATCAGGCCCGCGCGTTGCGCATACCTTTGACCCGTTTAAGTGACAGCCTGCTGGCGCTGAAGGCTGGCGTGGGCGCCAAAGTCTGGGAGCGCACAACGGTGTTGGCAATGACGGAGTTCGGTCGCACTGTGGCTGAGAATGGCACCAAGGGAACGGATCACGGCACCGGCGGCATGATGGTCTTAGCTGGTGGTGCGATCCGAGGACAGACGGTGCACGGCCATTTGGCAGGCTTTGAAGAAGTCGATCTGTTCCAAGGGCGGGATTTGATGCCGACCGATGACGTGCGCCGTTACGCGGCCTGGGCCATTCGCGAGAGTTTTGGTTTGGACCGTTTTACGCTGGAGAGCGTGGTGTTTCCAGGGGTGCAGATGGGCGATGCGCCTCGATTGTTGGCTTAAGTCAGAAGGGCTTGGCGCGCGGCGTATGCTGTGCCACTACTTGGGCAACTGAAGGATACCGCCCATGCAAATATCCCGCCCTGTGGGCTTTTCCGTGCCTGATTGGACCGCACCACCAAGTCCAAAAGGAGAGGTCTTGGACGGCCAATATGTGCGGCTTGAGCCATTAAGCGCAGAGGCCCATGCAGCGTTGCTCTATCGGGCGTATCAAGCGGATGACTGGGTTTGGGATTACATGCCCTATGGACCGTTCCATTCGGCGGCGCAATACCATCGTTGGGTGCGGGAAACGGTCGAGAACCAAGACCATTTTTTCTATGCTATTTACTGCAAGGCGGAACGCACCTTTACTGGAGTGGCGTCTTACTTGCGGATCTATCCCGAGCGCGGGTCCATTGAGGTTGGTAACATCAACTTTGCGCCAATGATGCAGGGCACACCTGCGGCCACTGAGGCTATGTTTCTTATGATGCAATGGGCCTTTGATGCGGGATACCGCCGCTACGAGTGGAAATGTGACGCGCTGAATACGCCTTCTCGCCGCGCGGCGCAGCGCTTGGGGCTGAGTTACGAGGGCATCTTCCGCCAAGCGTTGGTCTACAAAGGGCGCAATCGTGACACTGCGTGGTTTGCGGCGATTAATCGGGAGTGGCCCGCGTTGAAGGCTGCATTTGAGGTTTGGCTGTCGCCAAACAATTTTGATGAAGTGGGCCAGCAGCGCGAGCGGTTGAGTGATTTGACACAATTGGTGCGCGTGGTCAGTGACCCGGAGCAAGGGAAGCCAAAATAACAAAGGCGAGGCCTTACGGCCCCGCCTTGCTGTCCCGCGCGTGAGTGCGTGTTTCTGTTGTTAGATCGTGGCGGCTTCGGTCAGGCGGTTTTCCACGACTCCGTTGAGTTCAGCCACATTGGCGCGCACGCCGCTGCCTTCTTTGCGAGCGGTTTCTACCGCTTGGGCTGCGTTGAGCAAGCCTTTGTCGCCTGCGCTGCGTGCGAGGCCGCCAAGGAATTGCGCCACATAGTCAATCAGGTCTTCGTCGGCTTCTTTCAGCGTGTCAGCTGCGTGCAGGAGGTCATCACGGAAGGCGACAGGATCTGGCTTAATGGCTTCGTTGTCGGCCACACGAGCGACAGTGGGGCGATAGGCGTCAGGCAGGCGACGCAGAATGGCCTGTTGGAATTCGGCCAGCGTGCCATATGGCTTGGCTATGAAACCATCGGCACCAGCAGCCAGTGCAGCCTCTTGCGCAAAGTCATCGCCGGACGTTCCAAGGATCAGTTCGATTCTGGGAGACGCATTGTTCAGCTCTTCGATCAGCTCGGCGCCCGAACCATCGGGCAGCCCCATATCCACAATCGCGACGGTTGGCATGTAAACTTGCAAATGTCGTCGAGCGGAGGTCAGACAGTCGGCACGGCGGATGCGGGCACCGGAGCGCACACACATCAGACGCAGCGCGTCAGAAGAGAAACGGCTGTCTTCCACCACCAGAACGGTCATGCCCAGAAGCGGGCGGGCGGCTGATGGGGTCGTCAGCGGGGAGAAAGGCGATTTGTCGTCCATGTCTGAAATCCTCAACGAAGCGAAAACTAAAAGTACCGAAACGTGCAGACAGGCTAGGAAGACATGCCTAACGAAACGTTAAAGACACCCGCGACGCCCTGTCTCTTGCGCCCCTTTGCCATTCACGCACATAAGGGCGCAGAGCGGGATACATGCCCAATTGGAGGAAGCAGAAATGATTGGAAGATTGAACCACGTGGCCATTGCGGTGCCGGACCTGGAAGCGGCAAGTGCGCAATATCGGGACGCGCTGGGCGCGAAAGTTGGCGCACCTCAGGATGAACCGGATCACGGCGTGACCGTGGTGTTCATTGAGCTGCCCAATACCAAAATTGAGCTACTTTACCCTCTGGGAGAAGACAGCCCAATCAATGGCTTCCTTGGAAAGAATCCGGCCGGCGGCATTCACCACGTGTGTTATGAGGTCGACGATATTCTGGCTGCGCGGGACCATTTGAAATCCACGGGTGCGCGGGTTCTAGGGAGCGGGGAGCCAAAGATTGGTGCGCACGGCAAGCCGGTTTTGTTCCTGCACCCAAAAGATTTCAACGGTTGTCTTGTGGAACTGGAACAGGTCTAAGGCCTCAACCCAAACGTAGGAGGATTATCGGGTGTAGGATGCCTGTTAATTTTTTGTCAGGAGCGCGCAATGTCTATCACTTCAGCCCTCGTTTTATACGCTGTCATTTGGTTTATGACCTTTTTGATCGTGATCCCGATTCGTCTCAAAACACAGGGCGACGTGGGCGAAGTTGTGCCGGGCACACATGCCAGCAGCCCGGAACACCATTACTTAAAAGCTAAGGCGTGGATCACCACAGGCAGTTCTGCGGTGATCTGGGCGATTTTGTTTTGGATCATCACATCCGGCCTGATCACCGTGCGTGATTTTGACTGGTTCAACGTGATGGGGCCCGCTGACGTGACGGCTCCAGCTGATGGTACAGATGGGTAAAGGTCGCCGCGCCTAAGATCGGGATCACCAGGTTCAGCAGCGGCACCACCAGTGGCATCGCCATGAGGGTGCCGGCAAGCCAGATGGTGCCGAGATGTTTCTTGCGCAGCTTTTTGGCTTCCGAGCGGCCGACGCGACGCATGGCGATCATTTGGAAGTATTCCCGCCCTAGCAGGAAGCCGTTGAGACCCCAGAAGATGAACAGCGAGAACGGCGGGAAAAATGCATAGAGTATCAGCGCAAATATGTTGGCGGCGATCAATACACCCAGAAAGTTCACGCTGTCTTTGAGGCCTTCTGCAAAGCTAACGCCAGGAACATCTGGTAGCTCCGGGTAGTGTTTGTCCTCCACCGCGTCGGCCACTTCGTCCAAAAACAGGGACGTGATGGCTGAGGCCACCGGGATCATCAGAAAAACCGACAAGGCGATCATCAGGAAGAATGAGGCGAACGTAACAAGGTCGCCAACCCAAGAGACATTCCCAAGAAGTTCCTGCACGGTTTGACCTGCGCCGATCCAACTCAGAAACATTAGGAAGGCGGTATAAACCGCGATCAAAAGCACAAAGGTCAGGCCAATGCCTTTGAAAAGGACCCGACGGAAGCGCGGGTCCCCGATTTGGGTTAGTGTCTTGCCAAAAGACGAGATTGCTAGGCTGACAGCCATGTGACTTTGGTCTCCATATTGGGGCGGGGGCGCTCTGGGGGCGCGATTTTTTCGGTGCCGATGTGGATGAAGCCAGCAACGCGTTCGCGTGGGGAGAGATTCAGGCCCTTTTCCACAAAACCGCGATCATGGCTGGCCCAGCCAGAAAGCCAGTTGGCGCCCCAGCCAGCGGCCAACGCGGCGTTTAGCAACTGCAGGCAGACGCAGGCTGCGGAGTAGGTCTGTTCAATTTCTGGGATCTTTTCGCTAATCACCGGAGCCTCGATCACCGCGACGACCAGATCGGCCTGGTCAAACTGATCATGTGCCTTGGTGATTTTGTCCGGGTCCATCTCCAGCATTTTGCCACGATCTTGAGCTAGTTTGGCGAGCTTGGTCAGCGCGGCACCTTCCAGAACGATCAGGTGCCAAGGTTCAAGTTTGCCGTGGTCAGGGCAGCGCAGGGCCGCTTCAAGCAGCGGTTCCAGTTCCGCGCGGGTGGGCGCGGGGCCAATCAGGGTTTTGGCTGGACGTGAGCGGCGGCTCAGCAGGAAATCCAGCGCAGCTTGGTTTGGTTGAGGCATTAGGTCTTCCCTCAGGAGTTGATTGGGTATGTTGGCGTGGCGCAGTTGGGTTTCAACCGGGCGGGCTTGCGAAAATTTCGGCCATCTCATCCACTAGCGCGGCAAAGAAGGCTTCGACGCGGGCGTTGGGCTGGCGTTTGATGAGAGACGCGGCCATGGGGTCGTCTGCGGTGATAGTGGAGCCGGAGAGCTCTTCGATCACGGCGTGGCCACAAAAAGGCACGTAGGCCTCAGAGTAGCCGCCTTCGTGCACCAGCAACAGTTTTCCGTCACAGAGGCTGTCTGCGGCCCCCATCACTTGTTTGGTCATCTGGCGGAAGGTGTCCGCTGTGGCCAGCATTCGGGAGAGCGGGTCAAACGCGCCTGCGTCAAATCCACAAGCAACAATGATCACGTCCGGTTTGAAGGCATGCAGGGCGGGCAGGACAATTTTGTCCATCGCGTGGAGGTATGTGTTGTGCCCCGCGCCGGGGGGCAGCGGGATGTTGATATTGGTGCCGAGCCCGGCATCTTTTCCCCGGTCAGCTACATCGCCGGTGTCCAGCGGGTAGTTGTGTTCCTGATGTATAGAGAGGGTGAGCACATCGTCACGATCATAGTAGATCGCCTCGGTGCCGTTGCCGTGGTGCACGTCCCAATCCAGCACAGCAACACTTTTGGCCAGGCCTTGCGCTTGAATTTCCTCGATGGCGACAGCGATGTTGGCCAGCAGGCAAAATCCATTAGGCCAGTCAGGCAGGCAGTGATGGCCCGGAGGGCGAGAAAGCGCGTAGGCGTTTTGCAGGTCACCGGACGTGACCGCGCGCAGGGCTTCGGTGGCAATGCCGGCGGACAGTGCCGCGATTTCGTAGCCGCCTTTGCCAAAAGGAGTGCGCAGGCCAATTTCTCCGCCGCCCGCGTCCGACACCTCTTTGAACCTTGTCAGAAACTCGGCTGGATGCACGCGTTTTAGCATAGCGTCGGTGGCTTGCGTTGTGCTGCGCACGTCGAGTTCGTTTGTGAGCCCGGTCACGTCCATCAGGTTTTTGAGCCGGCGTTTGGTTTCTGGGCTTTCGGGGAGGCCGCCAGCGGCGAGGGGTTGCACGAGATCGCCAACGGGCAGGGTCAAAGCATAGTTTCCGCCCGCATGCCAAAAACACTTTTCGTCAAAAAAGAACCCAGTCCGCATGTGTAACCTCTCCCCAAAGTACTGCGCGGTCACCCTATGCAGGTGAGGTAACAAATGTAAATCACATGCCGCGCTGGTTGGGCCTTTGCTATCGCCCAAGGCCTTCAATTGGCAGTAAATTTCTCGCGGATTCACGAGCTGCCGTGACAGGCCAGAGCCCGAAACGAGTTTAGGCCGGCGAGGGGCTTATTCGGAGGGACGTTTGAGCATGTAGACCCCCTCGGGCAAATCCAATGCTGCCGTCAGATCCTGCACCTGTGTGTTGGATAGAGTAATCTTCTGTACAGTGTCTGTGCGGGGATCGTATTGCTCGATGGTGACGCAGTCGTCAAACATGTGAATGATCACATCTTCCCCCAAGGGGGCTGTGCCTTCGTCAACCAGCGTTACAATGGTGGCGTCAAATTCGTGCTCTATGCTGAACATGGTCCCAGCGTAGCGCAATGGGGAGGGGGTGCAAGCATTTCCCTCTGGCCTCTGGGGTTTCAGGTGATAAATTTACACCTGTGTCAGAGAGTTGGGCACCTGTGGGAGGGATGTCATGCACCAGAAATTGTCAGCTAAAGCCTGCTTTATGGGCCTTTGGGTTGCTGCAGTGTTGAGTGGCTGTGTATCGACAACAACCAGCCCAACGCCGCAACAAGCGGTACAACAAAAGCCGGCGCCACAAATCTCTACGGGACAAGCCACATCGCGATTGGCACCAGTCAAAGCGCGGATGGAAGGGCTTGTGGAACGCGAATGTCGTGCGCGCACTGCTGCCGGCACCAATTGTGATTACAAAATCTATGTCGATCCAAAAGAAACCAAGATCGCCAATGCCTATCAAACACTGGACAAATCCGGGCGTCCTCTCATCGTGTTCACCGCTCCTTTGGTAGCGGAGACGCGCAACAACCATGAATTGGCGTTTGTGATGGGGCATGAGGCTGCCCATCATATTGAAGGCCATATCGCGCGCAGTCAGTCCAATGCGATGGCAGGCGCTGCATTGGGTGCTATTCTGGTTGCCGCTGCCGGGGGGAATGCCCAAGCGGTTGAGGCCGCAATGGACCTTGGCGCGGGTGTGGGCGCGCGCAGTTATTCAAAATCTCATGAGTTGGAAGCGGATCGGTTAGGCACGATCCTGACGCATAAGTCGGGGTATGACCCAATGATTGGTGTAAAGTTTTTTGAGCGCACGCCGGATCCGGGCAATCAGTTCCTGGGTACTCACCCGCCCAATGCGTCGCGTATCTCAATTGTGAAACAGACGGCAGCGGGGCTGTAAGCGCGTGCTGCAAGTGATGAATGTGGTCACCGATCGGGGCAGCAAATATGCGGTGTCCGGTGGCAAGGTGACCAGCCGCAAAGAGGCGGACGCGTTTCTCAAAGAACTTAAGCGAAACAAGAAATTTGCCAAGGCGACGCACAACACTTGGGCCGCATTGATGGCAGACGGCACCTCGTTGAAAGGGGATGACGGGGAGAGCGGCGCCGGGCTGGTCATCCTTCGGATGCTGGAGCGCGAAGAGCTGATGGAGCACATTGTGGTCGTAACGCGTTGGTATGGGGGCACAAAGCTGGGCGGGGATCGGTTCCGTCGGGTGCAGGATTGCGTGCGGGCTTATCTTGAGGCGCTAACTTAAGCGCGATCAAAGTCTTCTCAAATTGGTGATTGATGCAGGTCAAGGGCGTACTTTGGGTGGCCTGATAGACTGCGTGGGTCAGCTACCGGAGAAGCGTTCATGACCATTGTGACAGATCGGACTGCAAAGCTGCGCCTTCACGCGGCGCTGCTGGATGACACGGGCAGCCGCTTGGGCATGGACCTGCAGGAAGCGGCCATCCGCGGCGCGCTCAAGTTTGAAGAGATTTCCGACGCGGTTCTGCGCTGTACCACATGCAGTGAACCTGAGGCCTGTGCGCATTGGCTGAAAGAGGAGGGCGCGGTGGTGGCTGCGCCGCATTACTGTCGCAACACGAAGCTGCTGAAACGACTGCAAAGGGCCGAATAGGCGCAAAGGAGTGAGAGATGAAACCGCTTGGCGATCGCACGGAACATTACTGGCTGGCGCAGCGCATGGCACAGTTGACGCAGACCGACCTGGTGGCGGCGATGGCGCAGGCGGAGCTCTCGCAGGAAGATTGGGCCGAGATGGTGGAGCGGTGCCGCGGTTGCAATTGGGAAGCTGGGTGCAATCGGTATGTCGCTGCGCATGAGCGGATGGCACTGATCGAAGAGGTTGCACCGGAGTCTTGTGTGAACAAAAACCGCTTCAAGCGGCTTAAGACAGCGTTGGAGGCGCAGGCGTAATGGGAAATATTCAGCCTCTTGGCGATCCGGTGACACATTTCTGGCTGACCCGGAGCATGGCGCGGGTGCTGGGCGTGTCCTTAAGTGAGGCGATGTTGGATCAGGCGCTCAGTGCCGAGGACTATGCGGCGATGGTCACACGCTGCCGCATGTGTCCTCACACTGAAGCCTGTCAGAGTTTTTTGGGGCAACGGGCCGGGACGGTCAAGGGAGCGCCGGAGTTCTGCTGCCACACGGAGTTGTTCCAAGAGTTGCAGAAGGCGTGATGCCTAAGACGCCTGCGCTTTGGCTTGTCGACGCAGGTGTTTGCGGTAGAGCCATGGCGCAAGCGCGTGGTCATAGACGAGACAAGCCAGTTGCTTGACGCCGGGCAAACCTACAAGCCGCGCGAGCCAGCGGAAGCGCGGCATTTCCTGCCAGAGGATCAGGAAGGCGGGAATGCCGGAATAGAGCTCCCCGTTGGCCGTGACATGCAGACGCTTGGCGGCGGTTTCTGGATCAATGCCCCATTGTGATAGAGAGTCAGAGTTCAGGTCGTCATAGGCGACGGGGATGTCACGCTGTTCGGTGTAAGACCGGTAGTGACAGATCTCTGCGTCACAGATCGGACAGTCTGCATTGTAAAGCACGCGCGTTTCGTTGGACATGTCACTCTCCTTACGAGGGATGTGTCTCGGGCCGTTTGTGGCTGTGAGGAGAGCCTAAGCCTTGGGGGATGGGGCCTCAAGGGACAGGATGTCGCTGTTTTGGTGAAGCTCCTAGCGTCACGCTATTGAGCCGAACCTCCGGTTCGGCCAGCGCCCGACCCTCCCGTTTTGTCGGAGACAAACCTTCGGTTTGATGGGAGGGCGCTCACGCACCCACCCAGGGTCAGGCGTTGAAGGGCTGCCAACTTTGGTTTCTAATTGTATTCCTGAGTTAGTTGGTATCCGCAAAAGTTCATTCTCATGATGAGATCGGCGTAGGTTTCTCGATATTTGGCGACATTGACCGTTTGTGGGCTAAAGGAAATCGAGATGCGTGGAATGCAGCCATCGTGTCCTGTCCTGAAAAGCGGTTGTAAAACGGACAAGATTTCAATGGAAAGTTCCGACAGCGCCTTCTCTCGAGCAATAATGTTGATTGCAGTTCGATAAGTCCCCAGCACTATGTCCACAAGACTCGGCATGTGTGACTGGCCAATTGACGAGTAATGTAAACCGACAATTCTTTTCAGCGGATAAGTGTCGGAGAATGGCAGGCCAGTTAAACCTACGTGAAACTTTTCGGTAAGGTGAGCGTCAACCTTGTTGCCCTTGTCGTTAAATCGATCAATCAGGACGAGGCCAGAAGTCTCCTCCTCGTCCAAAACGTACGAGAAATTTTAGCAAATCTCGTTTATTCCGTTTCGTCTGGCGAGGTCGGTGTCTTTGGCAACGTCATGCAGTGTTTTGTAAACAAAGAAGTTGCAGCCAAAATTGATGCATTCTTGAATGCACGCCTTTTTGAAGGTGTTCTAGTCGTCAGTGTTTAAGTTAGTAGGCGCAGGCAAATATTTGGCCACAAAATCATTAGGGATGCCATGTTCTTTTCGGAGTGCCCAAATCCTGTCCGAAAACTTAAGGTATTTGTCAGCGTCTATCATTAATCCCCCGTAAAGGAGGAAGTCTCCAGATTTGGCGTTCAGGTTACTTTCATCACAATAAATAAACTTCACTAGAAAATCCGCTTTAGGAGAGTACTCCCCACAAGTCATACTCCCCGGCCTCATCCACTTCAACGGACACGATGTCACCCACTTTCAACCCATCCGTGCCTTCGTCAATGAACAGATTGCCGTCGATCTCTGGCGCGTCGGCTTTGGTGCGGCAGGTGGCGATGCCGTCCTCATCAATGTCATCTACGATCACGTCCATGGTCTGACCGACTTTGGCGGCGAGTTTGGCCTCGGAAATGGCCTGCGCCTTCTCCATGAAACGTTCCCAGCGCTCTTGTTTGACCTCGGCGGGGACGTGGTCTGGCAAGTCGTTGGAGCGGGCGCCGTCGACGTTTTCATACTGGAAGCAGCCAACACGGTCGAGTTGCGCTTCGTCCATCCAATCCAGAAGGTGCTGGAACTCGGCTTCGGTTTCGCCGGGGTAGCCGACGATGAAGGTGGAGCGCAGGGTGATGTCCGGGCAGATGTCGCGCCATGCGGCGATCTCGGTCAGGGTTTTGGAGGTATGCGCCGGGCGGGCCATGCGTTTGAGCGTGTCCGGGTGGCTGTGTTGGAACGGGATGTCCAGATAGGGAAGGATCAAGCCGTCTGCCATCAGCGGGATCAGGTCGCGCACATGCGGGTAGGGGTAGACGTAGTGCAGGCGCACCCAGGCGTCAAATTGGCCAAGTTCGCGCGCGAGATCGGTGATGTGGCTGCGGACTTCGCGGTCTTTCCACGGGTGTGTGGAGTGCTTGCGGTCAAGGCCGTAGGCGGAGGTGTCTTGCGAGATCACCAGCAGTTCGCGTACGCCGCTCTCGACCAGTTTCTCCGCTTCTCGCAGGATCGCATGCACCGGGCGCGAGGCGAGTTTGCCGCGCATGTCTGGGATGATGCAGAACTTGCACTTGTGGTTGCAACCTTCTGAAATCTTTAGGTAACTATAGTGGCGCGGGGTGAGCGACACGTTTTTGGCTGGCAGCAGATCAATGAAAGGATCGGGGCTGGGCGGCACCGCGCCGTGTACGGCGTCCAGCACTTGCTCATATTGGTGAGGGCCGGTCACAGCGAGCACTTTGGGATGCGCGCCGGTGATGTATTCCGGCTCCGCGCCAAGGCAGCCGGTGACAATCACTTTGCCGTTTTCCTGAATGGCCTCACCAATCGCCTGAAGGCTCTCGGCCTTAGCGGAATCCAGAAAGCCGCAGGTGTTCACGATCACCGCGTTGGCACCGGAATAGTCTGGCGAGATGCCATAACCCTCTGCGCGCAAACGGGTGAGGATGCGCTCGCTGTCGACCAAGGCCTTTGGGCAACCTAGGGAAACCATGCCGATGGTGGGCTGGCCGGGGCGCGCATCCCCTGTGAGGGTTGTGCGGGCGAGGTCGGGGCGGAGTTCTGGCGGATTGCTGGACATGGGGCGCATATAGGGCAGTGCGGTTGATTTGGCAAAGGGGAAGGGGGCTTTGACGCATTGCGTGTATGTTCTTGGGCGCTTAGGCTCAACTTGAGCAGTAAAGGAGGTCTCCGATGAAAATAATCCGGGGATTGGTGGCGGCGGTATTGATTTTGGCAATTGGCGCAGTGGTGCTGATTGTGGCGTTGCCGGGGGAAAAAATTGCCAAGCTGGCGGCGGATCAGGTCAAGGCGATGACCGGACGGGATCTGACGTTTGAGGGCAAGGTTGGGATCAGCTGGTATCCGGTGTTGGGCGTGAGCACTGAGAAAGTCAGCTTCGGCAATGCGGATTGGTCGGAGCGTGGGCCAATGTTCACGGCGGAGAAGGCGGTGATTGGCGTTGATGTGATGGCGGCGATTGGCGGGGACATTCGGGTGAAGAATGTCGAGCTGGTGGCGCCGGATGTATTGCTTGAGAAAACTGCGGATGGTCGGGTCAATTGGGATTTGAGTGGGGGGTATGTTTCCACTGGCGGGCAGTCGTCCGGAGCACCATCCAGTGGTGAGGCCACGTCAAAACCTGCGTCTACGGCTGAGACCGGCTTGGAAAATTTTGCGCTCGAGCGGTTGGTGATCACGGATGCGCAGGTGCGCTATATCGAACACGGGGGGGCGCGGCAGGAGTTGTCTGGCGTGTCGTTGCAGATGGCCTGGCCCGGTGTGGGGCAGGCGGCGAATGTGACCGTTGAGGCCAGCCCGTTTGGCCAAAAAATTGATGCTACGGTCTGGATTGCGCAACCGATCGTTTTGCTCAACGGCGGGCACACCACGGTTACTGCTGGTTTGGCCGCTGCGGATGGCGGAGCCACTTTTCATGGCCAGTTCGGAATAGCACCTGAAGCAGACGGTATTGTTCAAATTCAAACCCCGGACAGTGCCCTGTTTTTGCAAGCCTTTGGGTTGAGCGGTGGGGAAGGCCCAATGAGTGTGGATGGCGGCATTACCTTCACCCGTGGAAGGCAATTGTCGTTGCGTGGGGTTGAATTGGAGGCCCTGGGAAACCGGTTCAATCTACAGGCGGATGTGGACCTAAACGGCCCGCGTCCGAAAGTGGCGGCGCAGGTGGCCACGCAGACGTTGCGGTTTGTATCGGAGGATGGCGAAGGCGGTGGGGCGGCCAACGACAGTGCGGCCCCGATTGGCTGGTCCAAAGCACCAATTGATGCCAACGCGTTGGGTTTGGTGGATGGCACGGTTAGTTTCGCGGCTGAGGCAATGGATTTGAACGGCATCACCTTTGGCAAAACCCGGGCAACGGTCGAGATTGACCGTGCGCGCGCGGTGGCGACGCTTCAGGAGATGGAAGCGTATGAAGGTGCGGTGACTGGCAGTTTTGTGGCGAACAATCGAAGTGGGTTTTCTGTGCGTGGTGATTTGAACGTGGCGCAAATTGCTCTGCAGCCATTTTTGGCGGCAACTGCGGAATTAGATAAGTTTACCGGCAAAGCAGATTTTGAAAGCCGCTTTTTGAGTTCAGGCGAGTCTTTGGATGCATTGATGAACAACATGAGCGGTGAAGGGCGTGTCGAGGTCGGGCGCGGCACGATTGAGGGCATTGATCTGGACAAACTGCTGCGCGGCGATGTGACCGGAGGCACCACTGTGTTCAACAGCATGGTCGCGAGTTGGATCATTGAGGACGGTGTGTTGAGCAACGACGATCTACTGATGAGCCTGTCTCGGTTGGTCGCATCGGGAGAAGGCACGGTCGGATTGGGGCTGCGGACAATTGACTACGTGTTTTCACCACAGCTGCGCGGACCGGATGGCCCCAGCCTGATTGTGCCAGTAAAGGTCAGCGGCAGCTGGAGCAACCCAAGCGTGGTGCCGGATCTTGAGGAGGCGGTGAAACGCAGCTTTGATAAAGATATCAAAGTGGTCGAGGACGAAGCCAAAGAGAAGCTTGTGAAAGAGCTGGGCCTTGAAAAGCAGGAGGGTCAATCTACCGAAGATGCGATCAAGGACAAGCTGGAGAAAGAGGCACTGCGTGGATTGCAGAACCTGCTGGGCGGCAATTGAGCGACACTGAGCAGCGCAATGCGCCACATCTGAACACGTTGATTTTGCTGACAGCCATGTCGGTTTTGTCACTGAACATGTTTTTGCCGTCACTGGCGGCCATCGCCGATGAATTTGGTGTGGACTACGGCGTGGCCAACCTTTCTATGGGCGGATTTCTGGTTGTTACGGCGGTGTTGCAGGTCATCATCGGGCCCTTGTCGGACCGCTATGGTCGGCGACCTGTCGTGCTGGCTGGGATGGTCGTTTTCACAATCGGTTCCTTTTGGTGCTTTCGGGCGCAGGACATTGGGGGCTTTCTCTCAGGGCGGATGCTGCAAGCGGCGGGCGTGGTTGGCATTGCGTTGAGCCGAGCCGTGGTGCGGGACATGCATGGGCCAAAGGAGGCCGCCAGCATGTTGGGGTATATCTCAATGGTCATGGCCATTGCGCCAATGACCGGCCCTACCATTGGTGGCTTTCTGCACGAAGCCTTCGGCTGGCGGTCGAACTTTGCGGTTTACGCGTTGATTGGTTTCGGTTTGTTGTGGCTGACTTGGCGGGACTTGGGGGAAACCAACACCAACCGGGCCGCCACCATGGGGGAACAGTTTGCCAACTATCCTGAGTTGCTGAAGTCGCGTCGGTTCTGGGGCTACGCCCTGTGCAGCAGCCTGTCGGTGGGGGCGTTTTATATCTACATTACCGGAATTGTGTTGATCGGGGTGTCGGTATTTGGGCTGCGTCCAACCACCGTTGGAATGGCAGTTGGCGCCATTGCGGTTGGGTTTTCCTTGGGGTCGTTTTTGTCCGGCCGTTTGGCAAAACGACTGCCGCTTTGGCAGTTGATGATTGGCGGGCGTGTTGTTGGGCTTGTGGGGCTAGTTGTTGGCTTTGTGATTGTTCTGGCGGGTTTTGTGCATCCTGTGACCTATGTGGGGGCAGTGATCTTTGTCGGCATGGGCAACGGGTTGACCTTGCCGTCGACAAACAGCGGCGCGATGTCAGTGCGTCCCAAGCTGGCGGGCAGTGCTTCCGGCTTGTCAGGTGCGATGAGTGTGGCGATGGGGGCCGCGTTGACCAGTTTGACCGGGGCGGTTTTAACGCCCGACAACGGTGCGGTACTGATGATGGCGATGATGGGGGGCGTGGTGACGGCTTCACTGCTGTGCGCGGCTTATGTGCGCTGGCTGGATGTTGTGGAGCCGCTGGTGGAGGAAGCGGGTTGACGGCAGTGCACAGCTCGTGCCATCACTTGCCCCATGACCAAGAACAGCATCTTTTTTGGCACGTATTATACCCTGACCACATAGTGGCGGGGTCTTTGGCATCTTCATCCGCTGCGTTTGACGGGGATGAAGACACAGAAACCTTCCAAGACAGTTAGTCCCGGCAAACGTGGCCTCACAATCGAGGTCCGCTATGGGACAGACAAAACAAACAGACGAACAGAGCACCATTGGCTTGGTGGGCTTTGGCGGCTTTGGCCGGTTGATTGCACAGGAGCTTTGGGCAGGCTGTCCGATCCGGATTTGTGATCCAAGTTACACGCGAGCCAGTCTGCCAGACGGGCGGCGCGTGCCGATGGAGGGGCTAGCCGAGGTCGCGCAATGCGACATCGTGATCCTGGCGGTGCCGGTGGCGCGGATGGCGCATGTGTGCCGGGTTTTGGCGCCGCATTTGCGACCGGGCACTTTGGTGCTGGATGTAGGATCGGTGAAGGTTGCACCAATGCGGGGCATGCGTGCGTTGTTGCCGCCGCATGTAGAGATCCTGGGCACCCATCCGTTGTTTGGTCCGCAAAGTGCCAAGGGCGGCGTGGCGGGGCGCAAGATCGCTTTGTGTCCGGAGAGGGGAGAAGGGTGGCGCAAGGTGGCGGCCTTTCTGAAGGCGCGTGGGCTTGAGGTGATTGTCACCACTGCGGAGGAGCATGATCGTGAGCTGGCGATGGTACAGGGGCTAACTCATCTGATTGGCAAGGTTCTTACCGACTTAGGGCCGTTGCCGGAGCGTCTGACCACTGCCAGTTTTGATTTGCTACGGGAAGCGGTGGGCATGGTGCAGGACGATCCTCCAACTGTGTTGCACGCAATTGAGGTGGCCAATCCCTACGCTGCGGAGGTACGGGAGGCGTTTTTTGCCCGTGCCAGTGAGCTGCAGGCGCAGTTTGCGCCGCAGCCGGTGGTGATATCCGCATAGGATACAAAAAAAGCCCCGCTCTTTGCGGGGCCATCTTTTTGACGTTTTAGCTGTTCAAGGCGCTTAGCGCTTGCGGTCGCGACGTGCGCTCATGGGCTGGAACGCCACACCAACGTGCGCTTCGCAATAGGGTTTGCCAGCCTGCACGGGCAGGCCGCAGAACCAGAAGTCTTCGGTGGCCGGGTCACCCACAGGCCACTTGCAGGTGCGCTCTGTCAGTTCCATCAGCGTCAGTTTCTTGGCAGTTTTTTCAACTTCGTTGACCTTTGCCAGAGCTTCCGGACTGATTTCATTTGCCGATGGCTGCGGGGGCAGGGGTTGACCCGCCGGGATGATCTGCTTGCGCAACGACTGCGCGGGACGCGCGGCCACGGCAGGCTCTGTTTTGGGTTCAGGCTTTGGCTCTGCTTTTGGCGCGGCCTTTGCTTTAGGCGCAGCCTTGGCTTTAGGCGCGGCCTTTGGCTTGGCGTCGGCTTTTGGTTTTGCGTCCGCCTTTGTGCCACCGGTGGCGCGGTTAGACAGGCCCAGACGGTGCACCTTGCCAATCACCGCGTTGCGGGTCACCCCGCCCAGCTCCTTGGCAATCTGGCTGGCCGATTGGCCTTCGCCCCACATTTTTTTCAAAAGCTCTACGCGCTCGTCGGTCCAGGACATCCGTCATTCCTCAGCTAAAAAGCGGCCTCCAACAAGGCCGCCTCTGCATTTCTTGGTCAAGCACCTATTCTAATCACCCCAGCCCGAGTTACAAGGCGAAGAATCACCCTCGGGCGCGGCAAATGTCAGAGTGGGGAAGTAAAACCACAGCGACATTGGGGAAATGGCAGCGATGGCACAGAATATGACAACAGAAATGGGCGTTCGACGCTTTGGTCGGGTAAATTGGTTGGGCTTAGGTACCTTGGCAAAACGCGAAGTATTGCGTTTTTTGGCGGTGTGGACCCAGACGCTTTTGGCCCCCTTGGTCACGGCCGGTTTGTTCTTGTTGATTTTTTCGATTGCCATTGGACCCGGTCGCGGCGCGGTGATGGGGGTTCCATTTCTGACCTTTCTGATCCCGGGCATCATGATGATGACGGTGATCCAAAACGCTTTTGCCAACACCTCATCCTCGATTGTGATCTCGAAAGTGCAGGGCAACATCGTGGACACGTTGATGCCGCCGTTGTCGCCGATGGAAATGGTGTTGGGGTATATGGCTGGTTCCGTGGCGCGTGGACTTTGTGTGGCTGTGGCGATCACTATCGCCTTGTTCTTGGTCTTAGGGCTAGGTGTTGCGCATCCACTTTGGGCGCTGGCGTTTGTTCTACTTGGCGGTGCAATGATGGGGGCAGTGGGAATCGTTGCTGGGATTTTTGCCAATAAATTTGACCAGATGGCGGCGATCACCAACTTCATCGTCACGCCCTTAGCGTTCCTGTCTGGGACGTTCTATTCAGTGGAGGCGTTACCTGAGAGCCTGCAAAGCTTCACGCGAGTGAACCCAATTTTTTATCTGATCGATGGCACGCGTTATGGCATGATTGGCGTCTCTGACGGTGCGCCACTGGTGGGGTTACTCGTTGTCGGTTGCGTAACGGCGGCGTTAATGGCAACGGCATATGTGATGATCAAAACCGGCTATCGGCTTAAAAGCTGATCCAGCCTGGCAGCTGAGAGTATTCTGTGCGGGAGCCGCCCCGGGGGGCTCCTTCACCTCAGGCACTATCTCCAGAAGGCGACCCACTCAATCAGTTCCGTGAACTTCTTGGCGAACAACAGCGACATGGCGCTGTTGTTGAACACAAGATCGATCCCCAATAGTGCCAGCAGGAACAGAAACAGAAAGATGGCAATTTGGTTGGTCATGAACGCACTGCGCCCCCGGATATGTCTTGGTCGGACCAGATATGCCCGACCCCATCCGAGGGCGCAAGTTTTTGTGATTTGTTAGGCGCTTAGACGCGGCCCATCAGAGCGGCCACATCGGCCATGCGCGCAGAGAAGCCCCACTCGTTGTCATACCAAGCCAGAACACGCACCAGACGTTTGCCAAGAACTTTGGTTTGATCGGCTGCGAAAGTGGCGCTTTCGGTAGTGTGGTTGAAGTCCACAGACACTAGTGGGAGATCGTTGTAGCCCAGAACGCCCTTCATCTCACCCGCTGCTGCTTCGGCCATTACCGCGTTCACGTCTTCCAAAGTCACATCTTTGGAGGCGGTGAAGGTCAGGTCGACAGCGGAGACATTTGGGGTTGGCACGCGAATGGCGGAGCCGTCCAGCTTGCCTTTCAATTCCGGCAGCACTTCCCCCAGTGCTTTGGCAGCGCCAGTGGAGGTTGGGATCATCGACATCGCCGCCGCACGGGCGCGATAGAGGTCTTTGTGACGACGGTCCAGGGTTGGCTGATCGCCTGTGTAGGCGTGGATCGTGGTCATGATGCCTTCTTCGATGCCAAAGGCGTTGTTCAGAACCTTGGCCACCGGTGCAAGACAGTTGGTCGTGCAGGAGCCGTTAGAGATCATGTTGTCGTTGGCTTCGAGCTGTGCCTCGTTCACGCCAAAGACGATGGTCTTTTGGACGTTTTTCGCAGGGGCGGAGATCAGCACTTTCTTGGCGCCACGCTCCAAGTGTTTCTTGGCTTTCTCACCGTCATTGAAGTTGCCGGTGCATTCCAGAACAACATCGACGCCGCTCCAGTCGAGCTCGTCCATATCGTAGGTGGAGTACATGCGCATTGGGCCCATGCCCACGTCCATGGTGCCGTTGCCAGCAACCACTTCGTTGCGGAAGCGACCGTGTACAGAGTCATAGCGGATCAAGTGCGCAGCTGTGTCCAGCGGGCCAGTTGCGTTGATTTTTACAACGCGAACATCCTCGCGCGCTTCTTCTGCGATGTGCATAAGCGTGCTGCGGCCAATGCGGCCAAATCCGTTGATGCCGACGGTAACAGTCATGAGGAGCTCCTGTCCTGCTCTGAACGGTGGAAAAACTGATGTTGGCTATAGAGGGGCAGAAGTCTTTTAGAAAGGTAAAATTCCAATAAAAAATAGTATGTTAGCGATAAACTATTGCGATGCCGCTATCGGTTCCGCTGCCGGTATCGCTAACGGAGGGCGGTGCGGTCGGGTTTGGATAATCAGGCCACGCACAAGCCCCAGGAGTTTTGTTCGATAGGTCGAATCGAATGCTAGCAATGCGGATTTTGGGGAGCCGCATTGTTGCGCTTGATTGATGCCGAGGGATGAATGTCACATTCTGCATGTCAAATGGCGCGTTCTGCGAGTGGCGATAGGTTTTGATCGGCTATCTTGTACACAACAAAGCAAATGGCGCCATAGAACGGGAGGCAGCTTATGCAACTTATCGTGGATGGAAAATCTCATGAGGTGGATGTCGAAGAAGACATGCCGCTGCTGTGGGTGCTTCGGGATGAACTCGGAGTTAAAGGGGTAAAATACGGCTGCGGTGTTGCGGCCTGTGGCGCTTGTACCGTGCATATTGACGGTGTCGCGGTACGGTCGTGTCAGACGCCGGTTGCCGATGTGGATGGTCCGGTGACCACGATCAACGGTCTGGGCAGCCCGGAGGCGATGCATGCTGTGCAGGAAGCCTGGGTTGAGCATCAAGTGGCGCAATGTGGTTACTGTCAGTCGGGTCAGATTATGCAAGCGGCCTCGCTGTTGTCAGAAATTAAGATGCCGTCAGATGCCGAGATTGACGAGGCGATGAGCGGGAACCTTTGCCGCTGTGGCACTTACCCGCGTATTCGCGCGGCGGTGAAGACCGCAGCTGCCAAGATGCAGGAGGCGTAAGTCATGGGCAAGGTAGGTAAAATTGCGCGCCGCACGTTCCTGTTTGGCGCGATGGCTGTGGCTGGTGGTGTGGCCTTTGGTGTCTACAAAGTGCGCACGCCGTATGAGAATCCGCTCAAAGATGGCCTGGCCGATGGGGCATCAACGTTTAATCCTTGGGTCGTTATCGATGGTGAGAAAATCACCCTGATTACGCCGCATGGGGATAAAGGGCAGGGCGTAGCGCATGCACAGGCGGCTTTGATTGCGGAAGAACTGGACATAGAGTTTGGTCAATTCGAAATCGACTTTGGCAAGCCGGACAAAGCCTATTGGAACCGCGCCCTGGCAGGCGATGGTGCGCCGTTTATGGCGACGGATGAGAGCTTCACAGCCGAAGCCACCCGCAGCTTTATGGGGGGCATGATCAAGTTGCTTGGTATGCAGATCACTGGTGGGTCCACGGCGATGCCGGACAGTTATGAGAAGTTGCGTGAGGCTGGCGCGGTGGCGCGGGAAACCCTGAAGTTGGCGGCGTCTAGCGTGAGTGGCGTACCGGTTTCGCAGTTGAAAACCGCAAATGGCGCGGTGCAGCTCCCGGATGGGACGGAGCTCGCCTACACGGCGCTGGCTGAGGAAGCGGCAAAAGTGGAGCCGGTCACAGAGATATCGCTGCGGAAACCGTCGGAGTGGCGTTTGATTGGCAAGCCGATGCAACGGCTTGACATGGTGGCGAAATCCACTGGCACGTTGGGCTACGGTATCGATGTGGACATCGACGGCATGGTGCATGCGGCGGTGATGTGTAACCCCCGTCAGGGCGGGGCACTCAACGGCTATGACGCAAGCGCCGCCGAAGGTATGCGGGGTGTGCAGAAGGTGGTTGAGGTCAGTGGCGGAGTCGCCGTGGTGGCCGACAACACATGGCGGGCCATTCAGGCGGTGCAGGCGATTGACTTTGATTGGGGTGAGGCGCCGTATCCGGCGGAGCAAGACGGTCATTGGGCGGCGATTGAGGCATCGTTCAATGACGACCAACTTGACAAAGAATGGCGCAATGAAGGCGACGTAACGGAAGCCCTGGCAGGCGGAAAGGCAGTGGAAGCCGCATACCGTGTGCCTTATGTGGCGCATGCGCCGCTGGAACCTCTCAACGCGACCGTGCTTGTTGAGGACGACAAGGTCACCGTTTGGACTGGGCACCAGATTCCACGCATGTTGCAGGATCAGGTGGCTAAGGTTACGGGGCACAAGTCTGAGCAGATCGAGCTGGTAAACCACTTCATGGGCGGCAGTTTTGGACATCGTTTGGAGTTCAAGTATGTTGAATTGGCTGCGGAGATTGCCAATCAGATGCGCGGTACGCCAGTTAAACTCACTTTCAGCCGAGAAGAGGACTTTGCGCATGACTTCCCCCGTCACATCGGTATGGCGCGCGGTAGTGGCGCGGTAAAAGACGGTAAAGTCACCGCAATGGAGTTGCAGGTGGCGATGCCGTCGGTGGTTGTCTCTCAAATGGGCCGTGCAGGTTTGAGTGTGCCGGGGCCAGATATGCAGATCGCGGCCGGCGCGTGGAACAACCCCTATGGCTTGGAGAACTTCCGCATGCGGGCCTACCGCGTTCCTGAATTGGCACCGGTGTCGAGTTGGCGCTCGGTTGGGGCCTCTGCGGGCGGGTTCTTTTTTGACAGTCTATTGGATGAGTTGATCCACGAGGCGGGGGCCGATCCGCTGCAAGAGCGCATTCGCCTGATGCAGCATGATGTAAGCCGCACAGTGCTGGAAGCCGTGGGCGAAATGTCCAATTGGGGCAGCCCATTGGGGCCAAACAAAGGGCGCGGCGTGGCTTTCGTGGAAAGTTTTGGTGTGCCAACGGCGGAGGTGATCGAGGTTACTAACACCGAGGACGGTATCACCATCGACAAGGTTTGGGTGGCCGCTGATGTAGGCACGGTGATTGATCCGGTGAACTTTGAGAACCTCGTGCAGGGCGGTGTGATCTTTGCGCTGGGACACGCGATGAACAGCGAGATCACGTATTCTGACGGAATGGCGGAACAGGCCAATTATTGGGATGCGGAGGGTATGCGCATGTCGCAGTGCCCGGAGATCATGGTGCGAGGCTTGGAGAATGGCGACAAGGTGCGCGGGATTGGCGAGCCGCCTGTGCCACCGGCCGCGCCTGCGCTAGCCAATGCGATCTTTGCGGCGACGGGGCAGCGTATTCGCGAGCTGCCGCTCTACCACCACATCGATTTTGCCTGAATAAGAAAGGCCCGCCGGTTTGGCGGGCCTTTCTCTTAGTTGGGTATGAAGTTCGGTGGGCGTTTCTCAAAGAACGCGGCGCGGCCTTCTTTGGCGTTGTCGCTGCCCAAAAGAAGCGGTTGCAGGTCGCGTTCATAGTCAATCGCGCGGTCCATGCGGCCACTGTCAAAGGCCTTGATGGCGCGTAACGCTTCTGGTCCCAAGGTTTCGACGTGTTTGGCAAGTTCCAGAGCAGTTTCGAGCGCTTTTCCATCTTCGACCAATTCGTCCACCATGCCGATGCTCTCTGCCCGCTCTGCGCTAACAGGTTTGGCGTATAGCATGATCTGACGGGCGCGGGCTTGGCCCACGCGGGCGGGCAAGGAGGCCAACAGACCGTAGTCTGGCATCAGGCCGATTTTCGGAAAGGCAGCCATGAAGCGGGCGGAGTTGCCCGCGATAACCGTGTCACACAACATGGCCACCGCCAGACCTGCACCAGCCGCCCAGCCTTCGACGGCGGCAATCACCGGAACCGAGCCGCCAGTGATCTGGTTCACCATGTGTTTGACGTGTTCAAAGTTGATGCGTTTGAGGCGCGCCGGCGCGTCCATCGCAGCAATGTCGCCGCCGGATGAGAAATTGCCGCCTGCACCGGTGATAATGATCGCACGAATGGTGGTGTCCTCTTCGGCCTGTTCTAAAGCCATGGAAATCGCTTCGCGAGTGGCCACGCGGATCGGATTCAGGCGAGCGGGATCGTTGAGCGTCAGCACCAGCCCATTGTCGATACGTTCTGAAAAAAGTGGTTGGTCTGACATGGCGGCTCCTGGGAAAAGTTGGTTGCCCGATAGTAATTGGAGTGGTGGCGTGCTCAAGAGGGTTTGAGAGAATTGGCACGTGACGTCATTGGCGGGTGAAGCGTGGAAAGAGGTGGTCTTCCCTTGGTTGATGTCTGGCGCTATGGTCATCCCGTAAGGGATTGAGGTGCAACGACAATGACAGAGATCCGAAAGATTTTGCATGTCGAAGATGATGCGGATATTCGCGAGATCACCTATTTGGCTTTGGCCGAATTTGGCGGCTTTGACGTGATGCAATGTGCCAATGGTATGGACGCGATCAAGAAGGCGGCCAAATTTGCACCGGACCTGTTGCTGCTTGATGTGATGATGCCTGGGCTGAGCGGGTTGGAAACCTTGAATAAGCTGCGCCGTCAGGATGAATTGGCAGACGTGCCGGTGGTGTTTATGACGTCCAAAGACGTCACCTCGAAACACCACTCTGACATCCGGGAAAACGCTGCGGGTGCGATCCAGAAGCCGTTTGATCCGGTTGCCTTGCCGGATCAATTGCGGGCCATTGTTGCCAATGCGAAGTAACCCCGCTTAGGCGGTTTCAATTACACAGCCAAGCTCTTCGGTAAGTAAGTCTGTGGCGACAAGAATGTCTTCCATTTGAGCGTCACAAGGCACTTGAGACTGGCTGCGCTCAAGCAGGGCTTCAGCTTTCTCTGCCAGATGACCCAATCGGTGCAGACCGTAAGTGGCGCATATGCCGGCCAGTTTGTGAGCGGCGCGATGCAGCCCTTCAAGGGCAGGGTGGTCGACACCATGCTCCAGAAGTGTCGCGGTGTATTCTTCGATTTCCGCCTCACGTTGAGGTAGGCCAGACATGAAATGACGGCGAAGACGGTCAAACTTGTCTTGATGGTCGTCTGGAAACATGTTGTTGCTCCTTCTGGTCCTTACAATTGGGGCAGTTCGATACTGATGTTGTCTTCGGTGTCGCAGAGTGGGAAGACTGCATAAAACCTGGTGCCTTCTCCCAGTGTGCTTTCAAAGTCGATGGAGGCGCCGTGGTCTTCGATTATTTGGCGGGCGATGGAAAGGCCAAGTCCAGAGCCTTCAAAGTTGCGGCAGTCAGAGTTGTCGACCTGCGTGAACTTTCCAAAGATCTGGTTGCGCTCGGTCTCCGGGATGCCAACGCCATAGTCCCGGACCTCAAGCAACGCGCAGCCGTCGACCAAACGGGCGCTGAGCTCAACATATCCACCTTCGTGCGAGAATTTCACCGCGTTGGATAATAAGTTATCTAGCACTTGCATCATGCGCTCATGGTCGGCGCGGACTGTTAAGGGGAATGGCGGCGGATTGGTGCGCACGACAATCTCATATTGATCAGCATATGGGGTGATCGATTGCGCGGCGTCATTGAGCAGCTCACTTAGGTCCACTGGAGCGAAGTGATAGACCATCTTGCGCGCTTCCATTTTTTGGATGTCTAGTAGGTCGTTGATCAGCTTGCTTAGTCGTTTGCTGTTCTTGTGGGCGATGTCCAGCATCCGTTCCGTTTTTTCCGGATCCTTGGATAAGTTGGTTTCTCGCAGTAAGGTAAGTGAGCCGGTAATGGAGGTCAGCGGTGTACGTAGCTCGTGGCTGACAACTGAGACAAATTGGGATTTGATCTCATAGCTTTCCCGCGCCTTGTCACGCTCGGACCGCAGTTCATCCATTTGATCCAATGTGCGCTGATACATGCGCAGGAAAATGGTGGAGCATTCCAATACAAAATAAAGCACAAAAAGCGACGTGGCGAAGTGCAACCAGAGGGGCGAAGTGAACGCAGCTTCTTCTGAAAGGATGTCTGACACCGGGATGAAGATAAAGAGCGCCCCGTAGGTGATAAGACGCAGCGCCAGCACCTGCTTGAGCTGGTGGTTGTTTACTGCCGCAAAAAGGCCTGCGGCAAAGAGAAAGAACAGTGAAGTGAAGTGTTCTCCGGGGCCTTCTAGCCGTGCCAACATCAAAGTGAAGGCCGCAATCGACACGGCTGACAGCGCATTTGAGGCAAATAGGAATTTCAGGAGCTTGTGGCTGTGGCGCAGTGAGTGGTTGGTGCGATGGGTGACTTTATGACAGACAATGCCATCGAACACTTCACCAACCTGAATGAGAAGATATGTAAGAGCTGCGAGGGGCCAAGAGAAATAAAATCCGCACAAGAAGCCGGCACCTGCATAGATGCCCTGACGTTGCCAGAACAAGGCAGCGCCGCCGCTGGCGAAATCGTGCATTTGTTGTTTGAGCCGGCGCGAGTGTTCTACCGGCGGCTGGCGGCGCGGGAACAGTACCCGTAGATTTCTCGCGAAACGGCGCAGAACCGGCGAATCCAACCGGGAGCGGTTTGAGTGGTCAATGTGCATTCTGCTACATCCGGTATTGATCGATTGTGTCGCCAAGGTGTGGTTCGGCGTCTTTGGCCAGAAGAAAGCAGCAGAATGTGGCCCAAAAATGGTGGGGTCTTGGCAGGAAAAGGATTTTCTTAACTCGGGCGGGCGCTCGTGTCTGTTTGGAAAACACGTCCATCATGTTCCAAGTTGCCAACCGCCTCTGCCCGAACAAAATCGAGCAGCTTGAAAGTGGTGTCTATGTGACCGTTCTTGTGGGGCACGTAGCCAGATTGATCGAAAGTGCCCGTGGCCTCAATGACGTCTCCAGGGGTAACCGTTTCGCGGAACCGGGCGATCAGTGCCTTATCAGTCACAGTGAAACAGACACGCTTAGGGTAGCGAAACCCCGGGGCTTCCGCCTCGGTCGCGGTGCTAGCGGAGATATCCACCAACAGTCGTGGCTCCGGCTCAGACAATAGCAACGTATGGGCTATTTCGCCTTTAACGTGAAAATTGAGGAAGTATGGCTGCATCTTTCTACCTATGGTCCTCTTTACGTGACGCCTAACTGCTGTGTGCAGGTTTGGCGGCACAAGGTGGCATTTTGGTGTTTGAGGCTGGGAATTTTCACGAAGCAATTCGTTAACACGCCGAGCCGTTAACAAAGGTTTCGCGCTAATTGGTTGATAGAGAGTAAATTTTTTGCATAACATTTACATAAAAATGGGAAAACTGTGTTTTAGGAGCAGAAACAATCGACAAAATTTTTGAGTTGAACCTTTTGTGTAGAGTTTGACTAAAAATTGTGTCTCAATCGATTTGTGGGTGAAAGTGGATCCAGGTTTCGTTCGCGGCATGGTAGTGCCGGAACGATGAACTTAGAGATCGAGTACTGATTTTCCGGTTGTTGCGTTGACGGTTTTTGGGGCTCGTTTCTAGAGGCGGGCTGTCTGGTTTCTGTACGGTTTTGTGTGGTGATGAGTGTTCGGGTGTGTGTTCGGCGTGCGCTAGAATGGCCGCGTTATTGTGTGAGTGAGTTCATTTGGTACCTGGGGCAATGAGTATCCGGAGAAATTGGGGAAATGCTGACGACTACCCTGTCATTCGAGAACATGCACAAGCATGGCGAATTGATGGTCAATCTGCTGAGGGCGCGAAAGCAGTCCTTTATCGTGCAGAACAACTGGGACCTGCCCGAAGTGGCAGGCATGGAGTATGACCAATACGACACACCAGCGTCAAGCTGGATTGCCGTACATGAAGGTGAACGTGTGTTGGCCGGTGTGCGGCTTACGCCCACAACAGCCCGCTGCGGCATGTACTCTTATATGATTCGAGATGCTCAGAAGGGCATGCTCGAATCCATTCCAACCAAACTGCTTTATGATGAGGCACCGATCGATCCTCACATATTGGATGCGAGCCGAGTATTTGTGGCGCGGGATGTGCCTGCGGAAGGTCGCACCGAAGTTCAAACGCAGTTGATGAGAAAGCTGATCGACACCGCGAAGGACATGGAGGCCAAACAGGTTTTGGGACTCGTTCCCGCGGTGTGGCCGCGATGGATTCGACGTCTCGGTCTCATTGCTGAACCGGCTGGACCGGTAATGCTGGTGGATGGTGCACCTGTGCAAGTTGCGCGTATGGATCTGACACATTCGCACCACTAGAAGAGGCGATTTCATCCAAATGCCGCTGTGACTGTAGGTGTTCGGTCTTTTTCCTCCAGAGCGTCGTGCAGAAGTGATTCATAAGCACGGCGCTCCATTTCCGTTTGGAAGCCGCTTGCAGGGTGTAGCCGCACAGCTTTTCGCAAATCGGATGCGCGCGATCTGGAGGAGCGTTCCTGAACGATTGCGGCTGCCTTATGCAGCGCGTCTAGAGCGCCGCCACGCGTTAGCGTTCGCAATTTGACGGGCTCGCCAAAGCAGACTTTGTTTTGCAACCCGTCAAATTGCTTGGACGGAACATATTCAAGACGGCTATTGAGTTCAGCCTCAAAGCGGGCGCTGGAGTAGTCTGCGCTATTAGGCAGGGTACCGATGAAAACTCCGTCGCCTCGATATGTGACCCGCGCGGCATCGTGGGCCAGAACGGACATCAGCTCGCTGCCGATGTCTGTTAGAAGTTGGCGAAATGCAACAGCCGAAAGGGTAGTGTAGGCGCTCTCAGCTGTGGTGACTTTCAGAGCAAAGGCCTGCGTGCGCATACGTTGGCGACGTGGCATGTCCAGTACATGTTTTTCAAACGCCATGCAGCCGACAAGTTGGGTAACACCGGTGATCTCAATTGGTTCGCTCAGGCTATGGGCGGTGTTGAAGATTAGATCTTTTTTTAGCGCAGCCTTCTCCGACATGCTGACCGAGAGTTCCCTTTGTTCAGCAACTTGACGTTCTGCTATGTTAATCCGGGTAAAAAGTTCCAAGAAGTCGAAGGGTTTGGTGACGTAGTCGGAGGCCCCTGCTTCAAAGGCGGCGTCGATATATTTCTTTTGCGACATTGCCGTCAGCATAAGAATTGGCGTGCGCGCGTATGGCTTTGTCTTGCGGATTTTTTTGGCCAGTGTGATGCCGTCCAAAATCGGCATTTGAACGTCCAGCAGGAAGCAATCAAATGGCACTTTGGCTTTTGAGAGGGCGCGAATAGCATCTGGTCCAGAGGTCACAGTGACTATGGTATGATCGGTTTTGGCTGCCACTGCTGCTGTCAGCAGTTCGCAGATGTGTTCGTCGTCATCAACGGCCAATATTTTCATAGTCCCAGCCCTTTCTGGCGCTGTTTCTGTGCTTTCTACCTACCTAACTGTGTCACTCATTACTGCCGACGTTCTCATCGGTCCTGTAGAAGTGAGTATGTTGGGTGATTGCGGTCAGAAAGGGGCGGGAATGGTGCTCAGGGGGGGGTAAATTAAGATTTTGTTAACCCAGGTTTCTATGGGGGAAATAGGGCAGGGTATTGGAAATGCGGCAGGATTTCGGCGCAGGTCTGCCCAAATCAACCTTGAGGTGAAGATCGGATTCTCACCTCGCGCAAGGTTTTCTTAAACAAACTTCCGGAAGATTTTTGTCTGGTCAAACATGTCTTCCAGCGCATGCATGCGGGACTCCGTCTGATCCCAGCGGGCTTCCTGTACGGCCGCGATCAGGGTTTCAGACAGGAGCATCATAGACACAGTCGAGTCCCAGGCTGACGGCGCTTCGATGCGACATTTTAGGGAAACATCAGAGTATTGGCTGACTGGGCTTTGCCATTGGTCGGTGATCAGCGCGATTTTGGCGCCACGTTCCTTCGCGATTTCAGCTAGGCGGAGTGTGGAGTTTTCGTAGCGGCGAATGTCGTAAATCAAAACCACATCGCCTTCGGACATATCCAGTAAATCGTGTGGCCAGGCATTTGAGGTCCCGCGAATGTGACGCACGCGGGCGCGGATAACCTGCATATGGAGGTGTAGATACTCGCTCAGTGCATGGGTTATTCGACCACCGGTGATGTAAAGCGCGCGTTTCTCATCCGCAAGTAATGCGGTTAGCAAATCAAACTGTTCTGAGTCGATATTGGCCAAGGTTTGGCGAATGTTGCTCATCACCGCATCGGTGAAGCGGTTGAGAATATGCGCTTCCGGAGCGCTTTGTGCCCAGCTTTCGTGTTTCGCAATGGGATTGGAGAAACGGGCTTCCACCTCCTGTCGCAGCGTGTCCTGAAACTCTGGGAAGCCAGAGTATCCAAGCTTTTGCACCATGCGGGCCACGGTGGGCGTGGAGACAGAAGCTTTCTCAGCAAGGCGTGTGATCGAGCCCATACCCGACATCGGATAGTTCTCCAAAATCACACCGGCGAGCTGGCGTTCTGCTCGGGTCAAACTGTCATAAATTTTGTTTATCGTTTCCTGTGCGGTGTCTTTCACGGAGGGCTCACTTACTAACTGCTACAAATGTAATCATAGTTTCAAAGTAATCATCTGAGAAGAAAAATTTTCAGAATAATTATTGACAGGGCGGGTGACTCTGAAGAAGTTTGTTCACAAATGCGACTTGGCACGACAGGACCAATATGACCCTAGACGATTCAGAGGCGGTGAAGATCGAAGGCGATATAGCGCCATGCGACGTTCTGTTTGTGTGCGAACACGCCTCATGCAGCTTTCCGCCAGAGTTCGGAGATTTGGGGTTGATTGAGGATGTGCGTCGCAGTCACGTTGCATGGGATCCTGGCGCGTTGGCATTGTCCCGGGAATTGGCCAAACGTTTCGGTTCGACGCTTGTGGCCGGAGGTGTTTCGAGACTGCTCTATGATTGCAACCGTCCCCCGGAAGCGCCGGACGCGGTGCCAGTCCAAAGCGAAATTTTTGAGATTCCTGGCAACGCGGATATATCTGAGGCGGATCGCCGGGAGCGGGTGGCCCAAATTTATCAACCGTTCAAGGAAGCGGTGGAGCAGGTAATCGAGGTTGTGCACCCGAAGGCGATTGTTACGGTGCATTCGTTTACTCCCGTGTATCACGGTAATCAGCGCGCAGTAGAAATTGGCATTCTGCATGATCGAGACACTCGGCTGGCCGATCGCATGTTGACGTCCATGGCGGGCGGGCCTTTTCTTACGCTCCGCAACGACCCCTACGGCCCGGAACACGGTGTGACGCATTCTTTGCGGATCTATGCGTTGCCCAACAAGTTGCCCAACGTGATGCTTGAAGTTCGCAATGACCTGTTGGCGGACGATGCCAAGGCCGCGCTGGTTGCTGACGCGCTGGAAGCCGCTATTGCGCAAGGCATGGCAGAACTTCGCGACGCGGGGGAGATCGTCTGATGCCCAGGCTCATTCGCTATTACATCCACGGCGTAGACTGGTTTAACCGAAAGGTTGGCCGATTTGTCATGTATGGCATCTTTGTCATGATGGGCATCCTGCTGTGGTCGTCTTTGTCCAAGACCTTCCTGACGCCGTCGATGTGGACGTTGGAGATGGCGCAATTTGCCATGGTGGCGTATTACGTGCTTGGCGGGCCGTACTCGGTTCAAATGGGGTCCAATGTACGCATGGACTTGTTCTACGGTGAGTGGACGTTGCGCCAGCGGGCGATTGTTGACGCAATGACCGTCTTTTTCTTGGGGTTCTATCTGGTGATCCTGATTCACGGGGCCGTGGGATCCAGCGCCTACTCATTGGGGCATTTTGGCGTAGAGCCTTACACCTTCTACAAAGATCTTGTGATGGCCTACGTCACTGGTGGTAAAGAGGCCGCGAGCGAGATCATTGGATATATCGAGCGCAGTCCTACGGCCTGGCGCCCCGTTCTTTGGCCGATCAAACTCATCATGGTTTTTGGCTTTATTCTTATGCTCTTGCAGGCGATTTCAGAGCTCATGAAAGATATCGCGCGCATCCGCGGAGTGGACTACTAATGTCTTACGAAATGATCGCCATTCTGATGTTCTCGACCATGATGCTGATGCTCATGACTGGGCAGCGTGTCTTTGGCGCAATTGGCTTTGTTGGGGTTCTGGCAGCGGTGCTGCTGTGGGGGACCGGTGGCTCTGATATTGGCTTCTCTGCCGCGATGAAACTGATGAAGTGGTATCCGTTGCTGACGCTGCCGATGTTCATTTTTATGGGCTATGTGCTGAGTGAGTCCAAGATCGCCGACGATCTCTACAAGATGTTCCATGTCTGGATGGGGCCGGTCAGAGGTGGTCTCGCCATCGGGACCATTCTGTTGATGGTTCTGGTCTCTGCGATGAACGGTTTGAGTGTGGCTGGCATGGCGATTGGCGCCACCATTGCACTGCCGGAGCTGCTGAAACGCGGCTATGACAAACGCATGGTCACCGGGGTCATTCAGGCCGGATCCAGCTTGGGTATTCTGGTGCCGCCCTCTGTGGTTCTAGTGCTCTACGCCATGATTGCTCGGCAGCCTGTTGGGCAGTTGTGGTTGGCTGGTGTTTTCCCGGGCTTGATGATGGCGGCGATGTTCATCCTCTATGTAGTGATCCGCTGTCGTATCCAACCGGAGCTTGGTCCGGTTTTGCCGGAAGAAGAGCGCAACATCAGCCGCGCTGAAAAGATGAAATTGCTGCGGGCTGGCCTGCTGCCACTGGTGATCTTCGCCACCATGATGATCCCGTTTGTGAACGGCTGGACTTCGCTTGTGGAAAGCTCCGCTATTGGGGCGATCACAGCTTTTGTGGTTGCGGTGTTGAAAGGCCGTATGACCCGAGAGGTGTTTGAAAACTCCGTACGCAGCACGCTGGGCATTTCCTGTATGTTCATGTGGATCATTCTTGCGGCATTGGGTTTTGGTGCGGTGTTTGACGGGCTGGGCGCAGTGAAAGCCATCGATAACCTGTTCACGGAGCAACTGGGTCTTGAGCCATGGATGATCCTGATCTTGATGCAGTTGAGCTTCATCATCATGGGCACCTTTCTGGATGACACAGCGATGTTGGTCATCGTGGCGCCGCTCTACGTGCCGCTGGTACAAGCGCTTGGCTTTGATTTGATTTGGTATGGCGTGCTTTATACGATCACCACTCAGATCGCCTATATGACGCCGCCCTTTGGCTATAACCTGTTTCTTATGCGGGCCATGGCGCCCAAAGAAGTCACCCTACGCGACATATATCGCAGCATCGTGCCCTTTGTGGCGGTGATGGTCCTGGCCCTAACGTTGGTCATGGTCTTCCCGCAGATCGCACTGTGGCTACCAAACTATGTTTACGGAAAATAACAACACAAAAGAGCGCCGCGAACGGGGCCGAAACGCAACAAGGAGAGTACGAGATGACGACTAGACGTAAGTTTCTTCAGACAGCTGGTGTTGGCGCAATGGCCGCACCTCTGGCGACACCGGCGCTGGCTTCCAGCACCATCAAGTGGCGTATGCAGACCTATGCAGGTCCATCGTTGGCAGCACATGTGATTGATCCGGCCATCGAGATGTTCAACAAAATTGCGGGCGACCGCATGCAGATTGAACTGTTCTACGCTGATCAGCTGGTCCCAACCGGTGAGCTGTTCCGTGCCATGCAAAAAGGCACCATCGATGCGGTGCAATCTGACGATGATTCCATGGCGTCCCCAACCGAAGTCACCGTGTTTGGCGGCTACTTCCCATTTGGCTCGCGTTACAGCCTCGACGTACCAGTACTGTTCAACCAGTACGGCCTGAACGAAATCTGGGACGAAGAGTACTCTAAGGTTGGTGTGAAACATATCAGCGCTGGTGCATGGGATCCATGCCACTTTGCCACCAAAGACCCGATTAACTCGCTGGCCGACCTCAAAGGCAAGCGCGTCTTCACCTTCCCAACTGCGGGCCGCTTCCTGAGCCAGTTTGGCGTGGTTCCTGTGACCCTGCCATGGGAAGACATTGAAGTGGCGGTTCAGACCGGCGAGCTCGACGGCATCGCATGGTCCGGTATCACCGAGGATTACACCGTGGGTTGGGCCGACGTGACCAACTACTTCCTGACCAACAACATCTCCGGCGCATGGGCGGGCAGCTTCTTTGCCAACCAAGGCCGTTGGAACGAACTGCCGGAAGACTTGCAGACGCTGTTCCGCGTCTGCTGTGACCAATCACACTATTACCGTCAGTGGTGGTATTGGGGTGGTGAAGCCAACCTACGCGTTAACGGCGACAAGATGCAGCTGACCACTATCCCTGATGATGAATGGGCCACCGTGGAAACCGCAGCTGTGAAGTTCTGGGATGAAATTGCAGCTGAGAGCCCAACCAAAGCAAAGGTTGTTGAGATCTTCAAAAAGTACAACGCGGACATGCAGGCTGCTGGCCGTCCTTACCGCTAAGACTTAGATCTCAGAGTTGAGAAAAATTCGAAGCCCCGGTTTGATCGCTGGGGCTTCGGTGACACCAAGAGAGAGTGCATCAGATGTCGGGCAATTTGACCCTAGAAGAGTTGGGCGCGCTGAGCGCCAGCGGCGAAATTGACACCGTTTTGGCCTGCATTGTGGATATGCAAGGCCGCTTGATGGGTAAGCGTTTTTTGGCGCAGCATTTTGTCGACAGCGCCTGGGAAGAGACCCATTGCTGCAATTATTTGCTGGCAACCGATCTAGAGATGCACACGGTGGAAGGTTATGCCTCCACCAGCTGGTCTGCCGGTTATGGCGACTACTTGATGAAGCCGGACCTCACCACGCTGCGCAAAGCGGCTTGGTTGGAGGGCACCGCCCTAGTGATCTGTGATGTGATGGATCATCACGGTCACCATGATATTGCGCATTCCCCGCGTGGCATGCTGAAGAAGCAAATCGCGCGTTTGGCGGAGATGGGCTTTGAGGCTGTGTCTGCAACGGAGCTGGAGTTCTTCATCTTTGAGCAGAGCTTTGATGAGTTGGCCAAGATCGGTTACCGCGATTTGACCCCGATCAGCCGCTACAATGAAGATTATCACATCCTGCAAACCACCAAAGAAGAAGGCGTTATGCGCACTCTTCGCAATACGCTTTATGCGTCGGGCATTCCGGTGGAAGGCTCCAAAGGCGAGGCGGAGACAGGGCAGGAAGAGCTTAATATTCGATATGGCAGCGCGATGGATGCTGCGGAAAATCACACCGTGTCCAAGCACGCCGCCAAGGAAATTGGCTGGCAGAAAGGGCACGCGGTGTCGTTCTTGCCCAAATGGCGTCACGACAAGGTTGGCTCAGCAAGCCATGTGCATCAGTCGCTCTGGACCAAAGACGGTGTGCCGGCGTTTTTCGATCCAGAGGCTGAGCTGGGCATGTCTGAGTTGGCGCGGCACTATCTTGGCGGGCTGTTGAAATACGCAGACGACATCACCGTGTTCCTTGCGCCGTATGTGAACAGCTACAAACGCTTCCAAAAAGGCAGCTTTGCGCCCACGGCCAAAGTTTGGTCTGTCGACAACCGCACGGCCGCGTTCCGACTGTGTGGTGATGGCAGCAAAGCGGTGCGGGTTGAATGCCGGGTTCCGGGTGCGGATATGAACCCCTACCTTGCGATTGCGGCTATGTTGGCGGCGGGCATCAAGGGCATTGAGGAAAAATGTGATCCGGGTTCCCCGTTGACCGGCGATGCTTATGAGAACAGCAACGAAGAGATTCCGACCACGTTGAAAGGCGCAACAGATGCCTTACGTGGGTCTAAGATGTTGCGCGAGGCCATGGGGGACAATGTGATCGATCACTACGTGCGCATGGCAGAATGGGAGCAGGAAGCCTTTGAGGCGGTTGTGACCGATTGGGAAATTGCCCGCGGGTTTGAGCGGGCTTAAGACCGGAACGAGGGGCACACCTCTCGCATCACCGGCGGACTAGTGAACTGAGAAAAGCGGGGCCGTGTGCCCCCTCTGAATGGAGTGTTGCCATGAGCGGCATGTTGACGTGTATTTCTCCGATCGACGGATCGGTCTTTGCAGAACGCCCGGTGCTGAGCACGGATGAGGCTTTTGCTGCGGTCAAACGCGCAAAGGACGCGCAGAAAGCCTGGGCGGCGCGGCCGTTGCAGGAGCGGGTTGAGCTGGTGATGGCTGGTGTGACGGCTGTGGGCGCGATGAACGACCAAATCGTGCCGGAGATTGCCAACATGATGGGCCGCCCTGTGCGCTACGGTGGCGAGTTTGGGGGCTTTAACGAGCGCGCCAGTCATATGGCAAAGATTGCCGAAGAGAGCTTGGCAGATATTCAGGTGGGCGAAGACGAGACCTTCAAGCGCTACATCAAACGACTGCCACATGGCGTGGTGTTTGTGGTTGCACCTTGGAACTATCCCTACATGACAGCGATCAACACGGTCGCGCCTGCGCTGATCGCAGGTAACACCGTGGTGCTGAAGCACGCGACGCAAACCCTGGTCGTGGGTGAGCGCATGGCGCAAGCGTTCCACTCCGCCGGTGTGCCGGAAGACGTGTTTCAGAACGTATTCCTGAGCCACGGCGTGACAAACGAATTGATTGCGGGCAACGCGTTTGATTTTGTGAATTTCACCGGTTCCGTTGGTGGTGGTCAGGCAATGGAGCGCGCCGCTGCGGGCACCTTTACTGGTGTCGGTACTGAACTTGGCGGCAAAGATCCGGGCTATGTCATGGAAGACGCTGATATCGATGCTGCGGTGGATACACTGATCGACGGCGCGATGTTCAACTCCGGTCAGTGCTGCTGTGGCATTGAGCGTATCTATGTACGCGAGAGCTTGTATGACGAGTTTGTCGCCAAGGCCGTGGCGATTGTGAAAGGCTTCAAGCTGGGCAATCCGCTGGACGAGGACACCACCATCGGTCCAATGGCGAACGTGCGTTTTGCCAATGAAGTGCGCGCACAGATTGCCGAGGCTTTGGAAGCTGGTGCCACCGCGCATATCGAGACCTTTGCCGAAGATGATGGCGGCGCTTACCTGACTCCACAAATCCTGACCGATGTGACCCACGAGATGCGCGTGATGCGCGATGAGAGCTTTGGCCCGGTTGTCGGCATCATGAAGGTGTCCTCCGATGAGGAAGCCATCGCGCTGATGAATGACAGCGAATTTGGCCTGACCGCGTCGCTGTGGACCAAAGACGTTGAGCGCGCGGAGCGGGTGGGCAATGAGATCGAGACCGGCACCGTGTTCATGAACCGGGCTGATTACCTCGATCCGGGCCTGTGCTGGACCGGCTGTAAAAACACAGGTCGTGGCGGTGGGTTGTCGGTGATCGGCTACCAGAACCTAACACGACCAAAGAGCTATCACCTGAAAAAGGTGACTGTATAAACATGGGGATCCGTTCTCTGTCAGTACAAAAGGGAACGGGTAAACCGGGTGCCGGAGACAGAATGTCCCGGCATCCACATTTTGAGGAAGAACAATGACACTCACTGGAAACTGGTCTTATCCGACCGCGATCCGTTTTGGGGCTGGCCGTATTGGGGAATTGGCAGAAGCCTGTGCCCAGGCAGGCATGAAAAAACCATTGCTGGTGACTGACAAAGGTCTCGCCAATCTGCCCATCACCGTGGCCACATTGGACCTAATGGAAGCGGCTGGACTTGGTCGTGGTCTTTTCGCAGAAGTTGACCCAAACCCAAATGAACTGAACCTGACAGCGGGCGTGGAAGCCTACAATGCAGGTGGCCATGACGGTGTGATTGCCTTTGGTGGCGGCTCTGGACTTGATCTGGGTAAAATGGTGGCCTTTATGGCTGGCCAAACTCGTCCGATTTGGGATTTTGAAGACATTGGCGACTGGTGGACCCGCGCGGATGCGGATGCGATTGCGCCAATTGTGGCAGTGCCAACCACCGCAGGTACTGGCTCCGAAGTGGGTCGTGCCAGCGTGATCACCAACAGCGTCACTCATGAGAAGAAGATCATTTTCCACCCGAAGGTGCTGCCGTCTGTAGTGATTTGTGATCCGGAGCTGACCGTGGGCATGCCGCAGTTCATCACGGCCGGCACCGGTTTGGACGCCTTTGCACACTGTGTGGAAGCCTACTCCAGCCCGCACTACCATCCAATGAGCCAGGGTATTGCGCTGGAGGGCATGAAGCTGGTGGTGGAAAACCTGCCACGTGCCTATGCCGACGGGCGGGACATCGAAGCCCGTGCCGAGATGATGAGTGCGGCGATGATGGGCGCGACTGCCTTCCAAAAGGGCCTTGGCGCGATCCATGCGATGAGCCACCCGGTTGGCGCGATGTTCAACACCCACCATGGCACTACCAACGCGGTCTGCATGCCTGCTGTGCTGGAGTTGAACGCGCCGGTGATTTCAGAGCGGTTCGACCGTGCAGCGGGCTATCTCGGCATTGAAGGCGGCTTTGACGGCTTCTGCGCCTTTGTGCAGGGCTTCAACGACAGCATGGGCATTCCACGCAAGCTGTCTGAGCTGGGCGTGACCACGGATGCAATCCCAGCGCTGGTAAAAGGTGCGCTGATTGATCCGTCTTGTGGTGGCAACCCGGTTGAGCTGACCGAAGCCAACTTGACAGCGTTGTTTGAGGCGACAATCTAAGTCGACTTGCGCAGCAGGTAGATATCCATAATCCACCCGTTAGAGGCCCGTGCATCCGCGCGGGCCTTTACGATTTGGGTGGAGACCTCAGAAAGCGGGCCTTCGATCAGGATCTGCTGATCCATGCCAACATAGCCGCCCCACCAGATGTGAATGCCGTCGCCTTCCAAGCTTTGGAAGGAGCATTCTCCATCCAGCATGACGGCGACGGTGGGCGTGTCAGCAGGCCAGCCTTTGTCGCGCAGTTTGCGGCCTGTGGTGATCTGCACTGCACCGCCCAATGTGTTAAGCGGGATGGCGTGCGCCGCCGTCAGCATTTGCAGCGAGGTGATACCGGGGATGACTTGCACGGAGAGCTCAATGCCCCGCGCAACCAGGCGATCGGCAATGCGGAGTGTGCTGTCGTAAAGCGATGGGTCGCCCCAGACCATCAGCGCGACAGTGCCGTTTTCCCGAACATGGGTCGTGATCAGATCCTGCCAGATGGCAGCTAGCGCGTCGTGCCATGTGTTGACGCCATCAAGGTATTTCGGCGTATCAGCGTCGCGCACCGGATAGTCAAATTCAACAATCTTGGGCGATGTGGAGAGCAGTTTGCTGGCAATCATCCGACGCAGGTCAGCCAGTTCGGTTTTTTCGTCGCCTTTGCGTGGCAACAAGATCACATCCGCGTTTTCCAGCGTTTTGATCGCCTGCAGTGTAAGGTGATCCGGATTGCCGGACCCGATGCCGACCAAAGACAGTTGGATCATTCGCTTTCAGCCAGTTCGCCAAAGAGGATGATGCCGGGTGCTTTGGTGATCTCTTTGCTGAGCTGGGCGGCCAAGGCTTCCATGGTGGTGCGGGTCAGGGTTTGATCCGGGTGGGAGACGTTTTCAGCCAAGAGAGCAGGGCAGTCTCGGCGCAGACCCGAAGCGAAGAGTTTTTCGGCCAGCTCTGGGAAGGTTCTCTTTGGCATGAACAAAACCGTGGTGGCACCGGGATCGGTGAGCGATTGCAGGTGCAGGTCGCCGGGCAGGGCGCCGGCCACATCATGGCCGGTCACAAACTGCACCCGCCGCGCCACAAGGCGGCGGGTGAGCGGGATGCCGGCGGCAGCTGCAGCCGCGCTCGCCGAGGTCACGCCAGGGATGATCTCGAAATCAATACCATGCTCTTTGAGTGCGGTGATCTCTTCTTCGAGGCGGCCAAAGATGCCACTGTCGCCTGATTTTAAGCGTACCACATGTACGCCGGTTTTGGCGTAGTCCACCAAAAGCTGACTGACGTGATGTTGTTTTGGAGATGGTCTCCCGGCGCGTTTGCCCACGCCAACCAGATCGGCGTCTTTGTTGGCGTGTTCCAGGATGGGACCGGCGGACAGGTCATCAAACAAAACCGCTTCGGCCTTGCCCAAGCGGTCCACGGCCTTGAGTGTCAGAAGTTCGGGGTCGCCGGGACCGGAGCTGACAAAACTGACAAAGCCGCTCATGAGGTGGCCTCTGCAATCAAATGGAAGAATGTGCCGGTGACATGACCTTTGATGGAGCCGGTTTCAGGCACAGGGTTGCCATCCGCGTCGCCCACTTGAGCGAGCGGCTCGTCGGGCTCTTCCAGAATCGTGGTGTAGTGGAACTCGTGCCCACGCAGGCGGGCACCAGTGTCAAAGCCAAGCATCGGGGCATTAAGAGTGGCCTGACGGTAACCAAGGTGGAACTTGCGTTTCTCATAGGAGGTCACAAGGCCCAACAGGCCTGCCATCTCGTGGCGGGTGCCGTCTTTGTCGATCAGCGCAGTGCCCAGAGCCATGTAGCCACCGCACTCGCCGTGCACCAGTTTGGATTCGGCATGTTTGCGCAGGCCCGTCAGGTAAGTTTGGTTGGCGGCGAGTTTGCCCGCATGCAACTCGGGGTAGCCTCCGGGCAGCCAGACCAGATCGGCGCTGGGATCAGGCGCTTCATCTGCAAGCGGAGAGAACGGCAGAATTTCTGCACCGGCATTGCGCCAGCCGGTCAAAAGATGTGGGTAGGTGAAACTGAAAGCGGCATCACGCGCCAGCGCAATGCGCTGAGCGGGCGGCTTGGGCAAGGAGCCGGTCTTGGCGCCTCCTGCGCGGGCTGCGGATTTGATCGCTTCAAGATCGACGTGTTCACGCAGGAAGGACGCATAGCCTGTGATGGCCTCTTCCAGATCGGGATGCTCCACCGCCTGGATCAGGCCGAGGTGGCGCTCCGGTAGGGTCAGGTCGCCGCGACGGGGCAAAACGCCAATGACGTTCACGCCAGCTTTGTCCATGCCAAGCCGCGCAAGGCGTTCGTGACGTGGAGAGGCGCAACGGTTGAGGATGACGCCTGCAAACGGCAGGTCCGGATTGTAGGTCTTGAAGCCTAAGGCGGTGGCGGCGGCGGATTGCGCTTGGCCGCCCACGTCGATCACCAAGACCACGGGCCAACCCATCATCAGCGCGGTTTCCGCTGAGCTGCCAAAGCCGTTTTCCCCGCGTGTGGCGACGCCATCAAACAGGCCCATACTGCCTTCGGCCACCACAATGTCGGCACCTTGTGCTTGCTCAGAAATACCGCCTGCGAGATCTGGCGGCATCGCCCATGTGTCGAGGTTAAAGGCCGGACGACGGGCGGCGGCATGGTGGAAGGCCGGGTCAATGTAATCTGGACCGGATTTGAACGGCTGAACTTTCAAACCGTCCTCGGCAAGCGCACGCAAAAGTCCGAGCATCACAGTGGTTTTGCCGGTGCCAGAGGAGGGCGCGGAGATCAGGATACCTGGAGGCATAGTCATGTCTGTCATCTCTCTTTAGTCGTCGCCGTGCTGCCAGCTTGACCATGGGCTGTCGGCGGTCTGCGGGCGGTAGCGGCGGTCATATTCGGAAGCGTAGAGGCAGCTTTCGTCAAAGCCTTCACCTGCCAGGGCGGGCCCAACAAGGATCAATGCAGTGCGGGTGATGCTTTCTGCCACATCGTCTTTCAAGCTGGCGAGTGTTGTGCGGATCACCTGTTGGTCTGGCCAGCTGGCGCGGTAGACTACGGCGACAGGGCAAGTGGCCCCATAAGCTGGCGTGAGGTCGGCAATGACTTGGTCCAGATTGCCAATCGATAGGTGAATTGCCAGTGTCGCGCCGGTGGCGGCGAAGTTGGTGAGCGTTTCGCCTTCTGGCATAGTGGACGCACGGCCGGGCGTGCGAGTCAGAACCACGGATTGCGCCAAGCTCGGAAGGGTTAGCTCGGTTTGCAGGGCGGCAGCGGCAGCGGCAAAGCTAGGTACGCCGGGCGTCACGGAAATGGGAATGCCTTCGGCTTTCAAACGGCGGATTTGCTCTCCCATAGCGGACCAAACGGATAGGTCACCGGAATGCAGGCGGGCGACGTCATGGCCAGCTTCATGTGCTGCTTTGCACTCGGTCACGATGGCGTCGAGGTCCAAAGGAGCTGTGTTGATTACGCGGGCGTTGTCCGGGCAGTGAGACAGGATCGCATCAGGCACCAACGAGCCTGCATAGAGACAGACAGGGCAGGCGGCGATCAGGTCGCGGCCTCGCAGGGTGAGCAGGTCGGCGGCACCAGGGCCCGCACCAATGAAGTGAACAGTCATAGAGGCTCTCCTCGCGCGACGGCGCAGGTGGCAAGGTTGTCGGTAGAGACGACACGCGGGGTGGTGAGAGTGGCGTTGTTGAGCGCTGCGAGCGCGCAAGCTTCAGCCACCGAGCCGGTGCCGCGTTTTTCGCGCACCTTGGCGGATTGGGTCTGCGTCTCAGCAGCTTGCATTGCGTCAGCGTCGATTTCTACCACTGGCAAGTTGCGTGCTTTAGCAAAGGCTTGCAGCGTGTTGCTTCGTGCCTTGTCTGTTGGTGTGGCAATGGCGTCGATATTCGCAACTGCCGTCAAGGCGAGCGCATCACTCAAGCTGTCCACTGTGGCAGAGGCGCGAAATCCAAATCCGGCGACGATCATTTCTGCACACTCCATTGCACGATGGGGTAGCTGGATTTCCAGCCCCGCTTGCGGCCCAAAGGCTTAGATTGCGCCAGTTCGATACGCAAGAGCTCACCGCCCTTATCCGCCTGCCAATTGGCGAGCAGAACTTCGGCTTCTAATGTGACAGCATTGGCCACAAGACGCGCACCAACTGGGAGTTGTGCCCACACAATTTCCAACAGCTCTTCAGAAATACCGCCACCGATAAACACGGCATCCGGCGCGGGCAGGCCTTCCAGGGCGTCGGGCGCAGCGCCAGTGACAACGGTTAGGCGGTCCACGCCAAGGTTTGCGGCGTTGTGGGCAATGCGTTCCGTGCGCGTTGGGTCAATTTCAATCGATGTGGCCTGTGTTGTGGCGTGTGCGAGCAGCCACTCGATGGCAATGGAGCCGGAACCGCCACCGATATCCCAAAGACGCTCACCTGGAAGCGGCGCTAAGGCCGAGAGGGTCAAGGCGCGCACGGGGCGCTTTGTCATTTGGCCATCGTTGTCAAAGAAAGCGTCATCTTTGCCACCCACCGAAGTGAGGGCAGGGCCGCCAGCTGTGTCGACAGCAACGCAAACTGGGTGTTGGATGTTGTCCAAGTCGAATGCATCTGCGCGGGCTCGTCGGATGCGCTGGCGCGGCCCGCCAAGGGCTTCGAGCACATGTAGAGTGCTTGCTCCGAAACCAATCTCTGTGAGCCATGCAGCGATAGTTGGCACGGCCTCGCCATCGCGCAATGTCACGATGGCGCGTGTACCATCGGCCAGATGTGGGCGCAGGCGGGCAAACGGCGCGGCGTGTAGGCCAAGCGTGGTTGTGCTTTCTAGCGGCCAGCCCAATGCGGCGGCCGCGAGCGACATAGTTGAAGGAGCCGGTAGGGATCGCCACTCACCCGGCTGTAAATGTTTGGTCAAAGAGGTGCCGGCGCCGTGCCAGAACGGGTTGCCGGAAGCTAGGGCCACAGTCTTGCGACCACGTTGTGCGAGTAGAAGCGTGATACCGTCTGAAAACGGCACCGGCCATGTGATTGTGTTAGCGGTCAGGCTTGGCAACAGCGACAAATGCCGCTCTGCGCCCATGACCACCTCAGCATCCTCAAGCGCTTTGCGGCTTGCGGGGGGCAGGCCTTCTGGGCCATCTTCGCCCAAACCGACAATGGTCAACCACGGATTTTCAGACATGGCGCCCAAACTCCTTCTTCTCGGTGGCACAACCGAGGCCAGCCTGTTGGCGCGTGCCTTGGCAGCGCGCGATGTTGAGGCTGTGTTTTCGTACGCTGGACGTGTTGCGAGCCCAAAGGCGCAGCCGTTGCCTACTCGGGTGGGAGGTTTTGGCGGCGTGGCTGGATTGGTCCAGTATTTGGAAGAGCATAACATCACCCATGTGGTGGATGCCACGCATCCCTTTGCCGCGCAGATGAGTTGGAATGCGTTTGAGGCTTGTCAGGAGGCTCGCAGGGAATTGATTGCCCTGACGCGACCCGCTTGGAAGGCGCAGGCCGGAGATCGCTGGACGCATGTGGCGGACATACACGGCGCGGTGGCTGCTTTGGCCGGAGATCCCAAACGTGTGCTTCTGGCGCTGGGAAAATTGAATGTGCCCGCCTTTGCGGTGCAGTCGCAGCATCATTTTGTCTTGCGGCTTGTTGACCAGCCTGAGGAACAACCGGGGCTGCCCAATCACACAGTTGTGGTGGCGCGCGGGCCGTTTGATGTGGCGGGGGACCGGGCGTTGTTGCAGAAGTATAACATTGAGCTGGTGGTTTGCAAAAACGCGGGTGGTGTTGGCGCGGAGGCCAAACTCATAGTAGCGCGAGAATTGGGCGTCCCGGTGATCATGATTGATCGGCCAAACCTGCCGCCGCGATGTGAGGTCGCGGCTGTGGACGAGGTTTTGGAGTGGGTCACAAGCTGACGAGCGCAATCCTGAGTGGATGCGGTTTGTCACCGTCTGACTGGCAACCCCAGTCACTTACCCGTCCACCGAACGCGGGGTGTAAACCAGTGGTGCGCCATCACGTTCAATTATTCGAGTTTGACTGGAGCCAAGCAGCACCACTGTACGCATGTCCGCCATATCCGGAGTGGTCTCCTGCAGCGGCACGATCTTGATGGTTTGATCTGGGCGGGAGACGTTGCGTGCAAAGATCATTGGACGGTTGTCACCACAGTTCTCTTTGAGAGTTTTAAGCGCCTTTTCAAAGCCTTCCGGGCGGGACTTTGAGCGTGGATTATAAAACGCCATGGCAAAATCGGCCTCTGCAGCCAGTCGCAGGCGTTTGTCGATCAATTCCCAGGGCTTGAGATTGTCACTGAGATTAATGGCACAAAAATCATGGCCCAGCGGTGCGCCGCAAGCGGCGGAAGCTGCCAACATGGCCGTGATGCCGGGCAATACGCGAATGTCGAGATCACGCCATGCGGGCTCGCCATGTTCCACGGCTTCAAACATCGCTGCCGCCATGGCAAACACACCGGGGTCGCCGGAGCTGATCACCACCACGCGCTTGCCTTCGGACGCCATTTCCAAAGCATGACGGGAGCGATCAATTTCCACTCGGTTGTCCGAAGGGTGCAATGTCAGGTTTGGATTTTGGGCAACACGCTCCACATAAGGGATATAACCCACGGCATCGGTGGCGTCTGCCAAGGCAGCTTGTACTTGTGGTGTGACGAGCGCGTCGTCACCGGGCCCAATGCCCACAATCTGCACCCAACCGCTCATGGCCGACGTCCTTGGCCGTGTACCACGATGATCGAGAAATACGGCGTGCCGAAGTCCTCGGTTTCCGATAGTTTTTGCACGCTCTGCTTCTGCATGGTGGCAAATTGCACCAGCCACGCTTCGTCGTAGCGGTTTGAAGCCTTCAAAGAACGGATGACCTTGTCGTAGTTGGAGCCGATTTTCATCACCACCAAAGCGTCCGTGTCGGCCATGTGGCGGGTAAGCTTTTCTTCGTCCAGCGTACCCATCAGTACGGTCAGCACGTCGTCGCCCCAGGTGATGGGCGCTTCGGTTGCTGTCCATGCACCGGACATACCGGTGATGGCTGGCACGACATGGGTCGGCACAACGTCACGCACGCGGGCATAGATGTGCATGAAAGAGCCGTAGAAGAACGGGTCACCTTCGCAGAGCACCACCACATCTTCACCAGATTTGGCCAGCGTGATCAGATGTTGCGTGACCTCTTCATAGAATTCTGACAGAGCCTCGTTGTAGCGTGGGTCATGTATCGAGATTTCCGTGGTGACGGGATACTCCATCGGGAACTCAACGGCCGTATCAGGTAACATGCCATCGACAATCGCGCGCGCCTGACCTTTGCGGCCTGCTTTGCGAAAGAAGGCCACATGTTTGGCATTGGTGATCAGTCGGTGCGAGCGCACGCTCATCAGATCGGGATCGCCGGGGCCAAGCCCAACGCCGTAGATTGTTCCGGTTTGGGTCATTCTTTGCGACTCGCAATAGCGTTGATGGCAGCCACAGTCATGGCGGAGCCGCCCAAGCGGCCTTCAACAATCATGCAGGGTACTGGTTGATCATTCCAGAGCGCGTCTTTGCTTTCCATCGCGCCAACAAAACCCACCGGGCAGCCGATGATTGCGGCCGGGCGCGGGCAGTCCGGATCTTCGAGCATGTTCAGCAGGTGGAAGAGGGCGGTGGGGGCGTTGCCAATGGCCACAATTGCGCCGCCCAATTTGTCGCGCCAGTGTTCCAGTGCGGCAGCGGAACGGGTGTTTCCGATTTTTGCAGCCAGCTCATAGATGCCCTCGGCGTGTAGAGTGCAGATCACGTCGTTGTTCGCCGGCAGACGCGGGCGGGTCACACCTTCGCTGACCATACGCGCGTCACAGAAAATCGGCGCACCGTCTTCCATGGCTTTGCGCGCGGCCGCCACCATGCCGGGGGTGAACTTCACGTGCTGCTCCAATCCGACCATGCCCGCAGCGTGGATCATGCGCACCACAACTTGCTCTTCGTCTTTGTCAAAGCCGTTCAGCGCAGCTTCGCGCCGGATGGTGGCAAAGCTTTCGTCATAGATCGCCTGACCGTTTTTTTCGTAATCGTAAGGCACTAAAGCTCTCCTCGGGCTTCAAGCAAGATGTTCGGCGTAAGGCCGGTTTTGACAGGCGCATCCCATGGGCGCCCATTTTTCACAAGATCAAATGCGCCGCCATTGCCGACCAATGTGGTCGCGCAGGGGCGCGGGAGGGCGCAGCCTTTGGCACAGCCCGAGACATGCAGCGGTGTTGGCAGTTGGGCTGCCAATTTACGCGCAAGTTGGCGGGTTTCGACCGTAGAGGAATTGCACAAAGGTGCGCCGGGGCAAGCGTCGACATGCAAAAGCGGGTCGTGCACGTCTGTGATGAACATCTCTGTGTCCACCATGTCTGCACCTTCCAAAAGAAATAGTCGCCACGGTGTGACGCGCATGGCCTCTGTCTTGGTCTCCGTGACCAAGTGGGCCAGTTGCGCCGCTTCAAGTTGGCCGAAAGCCACGCCAAACATCGCGCCAAACGGTGTGTCTCCGGGCACGGGTTGCTTTTGCGGCGCGGCTGGCAGCACCGCTTGCCACGCTGCGGGCAGCGGCGTCAGCGCGACGTGCGCGGCCATGCGGCGGCGGGCCGCGCCATCTGTGTCGACAAACCAATGTGCCATTTCCAGAAGCGCGTCGACGGCGGTGTCGATGGTCACTTTACGCCCGCGTGACGCGCCGTCCGCACGTAACAAA